>NZ_VFMM01000002.1:952955-1270607 GCF_006715085.1 Kribbella jejuensis
TGGCGACGCCGCTGCACCTGGCGTTCTCCAGCTACGTCGTCGACGCGGACGGGCGGGTGCTGCTGACCCAGCGCGCCCTCGACAAGGTCACCTGGCCCGGCGTCTGGACCAATAGTTGCTGCGGGCACCCACTTCCGGGCGAGCCGGTCGAGCAGGCGGTACGCCGAAGGCTCGCCGACGAACTGGGCATCGTCGTCGACGCGGTCGACCTGGTGCTCCCGGAGTTCCGGTACCGCGCGGAGATGCCGACCGGCATCGTCGAGAACGAGCTCTGCCCGGTCTACCGGGCCTGGTGGACCGGCGACCCGACGCCGAACCCGGCCGAGGTCGCCGACTACCGCTGGGCGACCTGGGCCGAGGTGCACGATCAGCCCGGCCTCTCGCCGTGGTGCGTCCTGCAACTGGACGAGCTCCCCGCCGAGCCGGTCGACTGGCCGATCGCGGACCCGGCCCGGCTACCAGCCGCCGCCCAAATCTGACTCCAGCAGATCCCCGTGCACGGCCACAGCCACGGTGGACGCATGCCCGGCCGCCCCGATCGCGAGCAGCGTCGGCGCGGCCGTCGTACCGACCGCGTACACCCCAGGAACCGTCGTACGCCCGCCCTCGTCCACCACGACCGCACCATCGGTCACCTGGCATCCGAGCCGCTCGGCCAGATCGCTCTGCTGGTGCTGCCGCACCACCACGAACACCCGCCACGCCGCCAACGACTCGCCGCCGACGAACCGCACCCCTGAGGCAACGGCGGCGACTCGCTCGGTTCGCACCTTGACGCCGGCCACCGTGAGCCGATCCAGTTGCGTACCGGTCAGCGCATCGCCGTCCGTGCACAGCACCACGTCGTCGCTCCACCGGCTCAACAACAACGCCCGCGCCACCGACCGATCCGGCGCGCCCCGCAACCCCAACTGCACGAGCGGCTGATCCCGCACCTCCCACCCGTGGCAGTGCGGGCACGCCACCACCGACTGCCCCCACCCGTCGGCAACACCAGGTACGTCGGGCAACTCGTCCCACAGCCCCGTCGCCAGTACGACGGCCCGCACGCGAACCCCGTCCACCACGAACCCGTCGTCCTCGAAGCTCACGTCCTCGACGCGGTGGTCCCGCACCTCGACGCCGTACTCCGCCACCTGCTGCCGCCCACGAGCGAGCAACTCGTCCGGCGACACCTCGAGCGCACCCAGGTAGTTGTGGACATGCGACGCCGCCCGGTTCCGCGCCCGTCCGTCGTCGAACAGCAGTACCTGCCGGCGCGCCCGCCCCAACGTCAGCGCCGCCTGCAGCCCAGCCACACTTCCACCGATCACCGCGACATCCATGCCGCCATCATACGAGACCACTGGTCTCATATTTTGAAATTGATTGGCCGTCGCAGATCCCGGAACTGCCTAATGACTGGGTGATCCGGATCAGGCCCGTCGAGACCGTGGCCGACTACGAGGCCTGGCGCCAGGTCCGCCTCGCCGTCCTGCCGTACGAGCGCGCGCCGAGCGTCGCCGAACTCCGGAAGGCCGAAACGCCGCAGCGGCTGCTGGTGCTGGCCGAGCTCGACGGCGAAGTCGTCGCGCACGGAAACTCCGACCGCTCGAACGAGGCCGACCGGGCCTCGGTGATCGCCCGGGTCCGCCCCGAGGCCCGCCGCCGGGGCGTCGGCACCGCGCTGCTCCGGGTGCTCACCGAGCATGCCGAGCAGCAGGGCTTCACGATCGCCGGCTGTTCGATCGACGACGACGGTTCGCTCGCGTTCGCGAAGCGGTTCGGGTTCACCGAGTTCCTCCGCCAGGTGGAACAGGTCCGCCGGATCGCCGACGAGCCCTGGCCGGTCGTGCCGCCCGAGTACGAGGTGATCCCGGTCGCGGACCGCCCCGAGCTGTGGGCCGTGGCCTACGAGCAGGTCGCGATCCCGACGCTGCCCGATCTCGACACGACGTCGCCGATGCAGGTGACGCCGGAGGAGTGGGCGACCGAGTGGATCAACGACCCGACGTCGATGTTCCTGGCGGTGGTCGGCGACGAGGTGATCGGCGTCGCGGGGCTGTGGCTCGACACCGACAAGCCCGAGCGTGCTGAGGTCGGCTACACCGCTGTCCGTCCGGACTGGCGCGGCAAGGGTGTGGCGTCGACGCTCAAGCGGACGAGCATGGCGTGGGCGGCCGAGCACGGCATCACCGAGATCTACACGTGGACCCAAGAGGGCAACGAGAACATGCGGCAGCTGAACGAGCACCTCGGTTTCACGTACCGGACGGTGAGCGTCAACGTCCGCGCGAACCTACCGCTGCAGTTCCCGGAGCAGCTCGGCTCCTGACCAGGAGCGCCGATCGGTCTCGGCCGCCCGGATCAGGTCCACCAGCTTACGGTTGACCGGTGCGTCGCGGCCGAGCGACTCAGCCAGCCGGACGACCTCGCCGTTCAGGTAGTCGATCTCGGTCGGCCGTCCCGCCTCCAGGTCCTCCCACATCGAGGTCCGGGCGTGCGGGTCGACCGCCAGCACCTTGCCCGCGAGACGGCGGAACAGGAAGTCGGGCAACCGCAGTACCGAAGGAAAGCGGTGCATCGGTACGGCGAGCAGCTGCGCCGGACGGATCCCGGCCGCGTCGAGCAGCCCGAGTGCCTCGGCCTGTGCGGCGGCCAGGCAGCGCCGGTACGCGCGCTGGGACAGCTCGTCCCGCAGCGGTAGATCGGACAGCGCGTTGATCGGGTTGTTCAGGTTCAGCAGGAGTTTCGACCACTGCACCGGCACGATGTCGTCGTGCTGTGTCAGCGGCAGACCCGCCTGCTCGAAGGCACCGACGTACGGCGCCAGCGCGGCATCCTGTTGTACGTCGAGCTTTCCCGCAGTGCCCTGGTGGAACGCGCCGCCGCCGCGGTTGAGCACGTTGAACGGGACCATCCCGGTCACCACGACCTGCTCGGTCAGCCGCTCCCGGAGTACGTCGGCGTTCCGAAGACCGTTCTGGAAGCTCACCACGACCGCACCCGGCTTGAGCACCGACGCCAGCTCGTCGGCCGCGACCGCCGTCGCTGCCGACTTCACCGTCACCAGGATGAGGTCCGCGCCGGCGGCCCCGGTCGGTGTCGTCTCGAACCGGACGTCGTCCACCCGGAGGTCCGCGCCGAGATAGTCGGTCAGCCGCAGCCCGTGCGCCGCCACCTCGGAGGCCGTCCGGGCGCGGCCGACGAACGTCACCGGCGTACCCGTAGCTGCCAGCCGGCCGCCGACGTAGCAGCCGACCCCACCCGCACCGTAGACGGCGATCATGAGGACAAACGTACCGAAGGACGGGAAGCATCCCGTCCTTCGGCCAACCAGAGGGAAACCCGACCAAGGACCCCTGGAAGTCAGTGCAGCCGTACGCGGGGATCGAGGACGGCGTACGCGATGTCGACCAGGATGTTCGCCACCACCACCGCCGCCGAGGCGAACAGGACGATGCCGATGATCACCGGCAGGTCCTGCTGGTTGATCGCGACGACCGCGGTCTGCCCCAGCCCCGGCAGGCTGAACACGGTCTCGGTCACCACCACACCTCCGATCAGCTGACCGAGGTCGATACCGAACTGCGTCACGACCGGCGTCAGCGCACTGCGCAGGCCGTGCACGTAGATCACCCGGCCTTCGCGAATACCCTTCGACCGGGCGGTCCGGATGTAGTCCTCACCGAGTACGTCGAGCATCGAACCGCGGGTCAACCGGGTATACGTTGCCGCCAGCAACAACGCCAGCGCGACCCAGGGCAGCACCAGATGCTGGAACCACGCCCCGACACCCGCGGTGAGCGGCGAGTACCCACCGGCCGGGAACCAGTTGAAGCCTGCCAGCGTGAGCCGGAAGTACAGGAAGTACAACAGCAGCAGGCCGAGCAGGAACGACGGGAACGAGTAGAAGAACAGCGAGAACAACGTCAGCCCACGGTCCGCGAATGACCGCGGGTGGGTCGCCGAGACGACGCCGTTGAAGACGCCGAGCAGCAACCAGAGGACGGCCGCGCCGAGCGACAGCGACACCGTGATCGGCAACGCCTGCCCGATGATCGTTGTCACCGGCACCTGGTGGTAGTAGTCGTACCCGAGGTTCCCCTTCAGCGCGTTGCCGAGGAAGTGCAGATACTGTTTCCAGACCGGCAGATCCAGGCCCAGCCGGTGCTTGATCAACGCGATCGTCTCCGGCGTACCCTGCCGGCCCGCGAGCGTCTGTGCGACGTTGCTCGGCGCGACGAAGAACAGCAGGAACACCGAGATGCTGATCAGCCACAGCACGAGCAGCCCGTGGCCGATCCGTCGTAACAGGAACATACCCATGATCAGGTCCGATCCGCGCGGGGGTCGAAGGCGTCCCGGACCCCGTCACCGAACAGGTTGAAGGCGAGCGTGGTGATCAACAGCGCCAGACCCGGGAACAGGATGAACCACCAGGCGGTCGTGTAGTAGTTCTGCGACTCGCTGATCATCCCGCCCCAGTCGGCCGTTGGCGGCGGCAGGCCGAGCCCGAGGAACGACAGTGTCGCCTGGGTGACGATCACGACCGGGATCAGCAACGTGGTGTAGACGATCACCGGCGCGATCACGTTCGGCAGCACGTCGACGTACATGATCCGGCCGTCGCCGGCGCCGAGCGAACGGGCTGCCTCGACGTACTCGCGCTCGCGGATCGACAGCACCTGACCGCGGACGATCCGGGCCACCGAGGCCCAGCTGAAGAACCCGATCACCAGCACCGTGACGGTCAGGCTCGGGCCGGTCACCGACACCAGCGCGATCGCGACGAGCAGGAACGGCACCGACAGCACGACGTCGATCAGCCGGGCCAGGATCGTGTCGACGATCCCGCCGAGGAACCCCGCGGCCAGCCCCAGGACGACGCCGATCGCGACCGTGATCGCGGTCGCGATCACGCCGACGAGCAGCGAGATCCGGGCGCCGTACGCGATCCGGACCAGGATGTCCCGGCCGAGGTCGTCGGTCCCGAGCCAGAACGTGCCGTTCGGTCCGCGCGGCAACCCGTCCGGGGTGAGCCCGATGTCGCGGTACTGCTCGTTCGGCGGATGCCCGGTGATCGAGGCGAACAGCGGTGCCAGGATCGCCATCAGCACGATCAGCAGGATCACGACGAGCGAGATCATCGCGACCTTGTCCCGGCGCAGCCGCCGCATCGCGAGCGAGAACGGGCTGCGGCCTTCGATGACCTTGGGCTCGTCGACGACGTCGACGAGCTCGATGGCAGTGGTCATGATGCCTTCAAGTCAGGAACTGCGGTGGACAGGTCCTCGCCCACCGTCAACGGGTAGAAACAGGCGGTGCGGTGCGCGGGCGTGTCGTCCAGCACCGGTTCCAGCGGCGGTTCTTCGGCTGCGCAGTCGAGTCGCGCCTTCGGGCACCGCGTGTGGAACCTGCACCCCTCCGGCGGGTTCGTCGCGGCCGGGATGTCGCCACCGAGGATGATCTGTTCGCGGCTGTCGGCGGTGTCCGGGTCGGCCACCGGCAGCGCGGACAACAACGCCCGGGTGTACGGATGCCGGGTCATCCCGAACAACTGGTCGGTCGGCGCCAGTTCGACGATCTTGCCCAGGTACATCACCGCGATCCGGTCGCTGACATGCCGGACCACGGACAGGTCGTGGGTGATGAAGACGTAGGTCAGGTTCAGCTCCTGCTGCAGATCCGACAGCAGGTTGATGATCTGCGCCTGAATCGAGACGTCCAGCGCCGACACCGGCTCGTCGCAGATCACCAGCTTCGGCCGCAGCGCGAGCGCCCGGGCCACCCCGATCCGTTGCCGCTGGCCACCGGAGAACTCGGCCGGGAACCTGTTGTAGTGCTCGGGGTTCAGCCCGACCAGCTCCATCAGTTCCTGCACCTTCTTCTTCCGTTCGTTGCCCGAGGCAATGTTGTGGATGGCGAACGGGTCACCGATGATCGAGCCGACCCGGCGGCGCGGGTTGAGCGAGCCATACGGGTCCTGGAAGATCACCTGGACGTCGCGGCGCAACGGCCGCATCGCCTTGCGGGACAGCTTGGTGATCTCCTGGCCCTCGAACCACACCGAGCCCGACGTCACGTCGTACAGATGGGCCATACACCGTGCCAGCGTGGACTTCCCGCAGCCGGTCTCGCCGACCAGCCCGAGGGTCTCGCCTCTGTGCACCTCGAGCGAGACACCGGCAACGGCCTGCACCACCTCCTTCGAATGAGTAGGGAATTCCTTACGGACGTCGTCGACCTTGAGCAGTACTTCGTCGTTCACGATGCGACCGCCTCGTTCACGTTGTGGGGGAGCCAGCAGGCGGACTGGTGGCGCGGATCGCCGCCCACGTTGAGCAGCGGTGGTGTCTCCGAGCACTTCTCGAACACGTGGGGGCAGCGGGTCGCGAACGGACAGCCCTTCGGCAGGTTGATCAGGCTGGGCGGCGTCCCCGGGATCGGGGTCAGCCGGTCGCCGCTGCGCGCGGGCAGCGAGGCCAGCAGACCTTGCGTGTACGGGTGGTGGTTGCGGTAGAAGATGTCCCGGCGCGGAGCGCGTTCCATCACGGCGCCGGCGTACATCACCACCACCTCGTCGGCCATCTCGGCCACCACCCCGAGATCGTGGGTGATCAGGATGATCGCGGTACCGAACTGCTCCTGCAGCCGGCGCATCACGTTCAGCACCTGGGCCTGCACGGTCACGTCGAGCGCGGTCGTCGGCTCGTCCGCGATCAGCAGCGCCGGGTCCAGCGCCATCGCCATCGCGATCATCACCCGTTGCCGCATCCCGCCGGAGAACTGGTGCGGATAGTCGTCGATCCGCTCCGCCGCCCGGGGGATGCCGACCAGCGTGAGCAGTTCGGCGGCCCGCTTCCGGGCCGCCTGCTTGCTGATCTCCAGGTCGTGCGCACGGATCATCTCGACGATCTGCCAGCCGATCCGGTACTGCGGGTGCAGGCTCGACAACGGGTCCTGGAAGATCATCCCGATCCGGGCGCCGCGCAGCCCGCGCAGCGTCCGTTCGTCCGCGGTGATCAGGTCGGTGCCGTCGAAGAACGCCGTACCGGACACCTTGGCGCCGCGGGTGAGCCCGGTGATGGTCTGGGTGGAGACGCTCTTCCCGGATCCGGACTCGCCCACCACGGCGAGCGTCTGGCCGGCTTCCACGTCGTACGACAACCCCCGGACGGCATGGACGGTGCCGTCCGGAGTGTCGAAGGAGACCCTGAGGTCCCTTACTTCCAGCAGTGCCATGAGGTCAGCCCTGCTTGTCCTTGTCGAGCCACACGTTCGTCGGATCGAAGTTCTGCATCGCCGGTACGTAGTTCGCGTTGTGCACCTGCGCTGCGTGGTAGTTCGGGTTCTTCGGGTTGGTGAGCGGGAAGAACGGCGCGTCGGTCATCACCTGCGCGTCGGCCTTCGCCCACAGATCGGCCGCTTGGTCCTGACTGGTCGCACTGGCCGCCTGGTTGATCAGGGCGTTGGTGGCCGGGTTGTTGTACAGGCCGAAGTTGCTGCCGATCGGCGGGAACGACGGCTCACCGGAGAACAGCGGGTTGAAGAACGACAGGGCCGCGTTGCCGTACCAGTCGGCGCCCCAGCCGGCCAGCGACAGGTCCCAGACGCCACGGTGCGCGACGCTCGGCACCTGGAGGTACTTCACGTAGAAGTCCGCGTTCGGCGACGGTACGCCGGTGACCGTGACGCCGGCCTTCGACAGGTCCTGCTGGATCGTCTGGAAGGTCTTGCTGCTGCCCTCGGAGGCGTTGCGGTACAGGAACTTCAGCGTCAGGTGCGGGAAGCCCGCCTCGGCGAGCAACTGCTTGGCCTTGTCGACGTTGTACGGATACGGGTCGTTCTTCTTCGAGCCGACGATGTTGTCCGGCAGTACCTGCGTCAGCGGCGGGTTGATCGTCGGGCCACCGAGCACCTGCAGGATGTGGTCGCGGTTGATCGCGTAGCTGAGCGCCTGCCGCACCTTCACGTTGGCGAGCGCCTTGTTGTTGTTCGGCGACACCGTGTTGAAGATGACGTACGGGTTGCTGGACGCGGTCAGGCCGAGGTTCAGCTTCGGGTCCTTCTTGGCGATCAGCGCCGGCAGCTGGGACGGCGGCGGTCCGGCGTCGAACTCCATGTCCGCGGTCGGGGTGCC
Organism: Kribbella jejuensis; assembly: GCF_006715085.1. Classification (NCBI taxonomy): domain Bacteria; kingdom Bacillati; phylum Actinomycetota; class Actinomycetes; order Propionibacteriales; family Kribbellaceae; genus Kribbella; species Kribbella jejuensis. Next base: position 961,078 of record NZ_VFMM01000002.1, read on the forward strand.
GGTCTGCAGCTGCTGCTGGATCGAGTCCTGGCTGACCGTCTCGTTCACCACGATCTTGTCGACGTACGCCTTGCGGACCGGGTCGGAGGCAGCGTCCCAGGCCGGGTTGCGCGAGTACGTGATCGACTTCGTCGGTACCCACGAGTCGACCTTGTACGGGCCGTCGGACGGGAAGTGGTTACCGAGCTCGGTGCTGGCCGGGAGGTAGTTGAGCGACTCGACCGGCGCCGGCGAGAAGGCCGGCAGCGTCAGCATGTCGACGAAGTACGTGGCCGGCTTGGTGAGGTGGAACACGACCGTGCCGGCGTCCTGGGCGACCACGCCCGGCAGCGGCGTCTTGTCGATGTACGCCTTGATCCCGGCGACCGTCTTCGGCGCCTTGCCGAAGCCGTCGCAGAACGTCTGGTACCCCTCGATCAGGCTCGCGAAGTCCGGAATACCGCCGAACGGCTGGACCGGGTTGCAGGTCCGCTTCACGCCGAGGACCATGTCGGCCGCGGTCACCGGCCGGGCCGGCGAGGTGTTCCACTTCGCGCCCGGGCGGATCTTGATCGTGTAGGTCTTCCCGTCGGCGCTGATCCCGCCGTTGGCAGCGGTCGGGGTGTCCGTGGCCAGGTCGGCCACCGGCTTGGTGTTGTCGCTACCCGGATCGGCCGGATAGGTGAACAGCTGGCGGCTCCACATCCGCAGGTTCAGGTACCCGATCGAGTAATAGCTGACGTTGGGGTCCATGTAGTCGACGTCGCCGGTCCCGAGCATGTTCAGGGTGCCGCCGGTGACCGGGCTGCCGGCGTTGTTGCCGCTGGATCCGGACGGGTTGTTCCCGCCATTGCTGCAAGCCGCGAGCGCGATGCTCGCCACGGCGGCAAGGGATAGTGCCGCCAGCCGTCTTCTGGCCATTGGTCCTCCTCCGGGACTCGTTACGGCCGAAGCTAGGACCTCCGGAGCGGGCCGGATCCACGGTCACCGAACCGTCAAACAGATGTCACCCACGCCCCGCGCGAACATGTCGGATTCATGACAACCGTTACCGGCGCTTCCGTGCGGAGTGCGCGACACTGGACCCGTGGCACACAGCCTGTTGCTGGTCGACGACGAACCGCGGATCCGGCGGGTACTGCGGCTTGCGCTCGAGGACGAGGGGTACGAGGTCGCCGAGGCGGCCAACGGGTACGACGCCCTCGCCGCGCTGCGCCGGCAGCCGCCGGACGTGGTGCTGCTGGACCTGATGCTGCCGGACCGGGACGGTTTCGCGGTCTGCCGGGAGATCCGCCGCGCCAGCGACGTACCGGTGATCATGGTGACCGCCCGGACCGACAGCCACGACGTGGTCGCCGGGTTGGAGGCCGGCGCCGACGACTACGTGACGAAGCCGCTTGTTGCCAAGGAGTTGTCGGCCCGGATCCGCGCGCTGCTGCGCCGGGTCGAGCCAGGGAACGCCCGGCAAGCCGCGCTGCTCGAGGTCGGCGACCTGCGGATCGACGTACCGGGGGCCGAGGTGACCCGGGACGGCCAGACGCTGCCGCTGACCCGCACCGAGTTCAAGCTGCTCGCCGAACTGGCCGGTGCCGAGGGCAAGGTGCTGAGCCGCGAGCAGTTGCTGTCCAAGGTCTGGGGCTACGGGTACTTCGGTGACAGCCGGATCGTCGACGTGCACGTCCGCCGGCTGCGGCTCAAGATCGAACGCGACCCGGCCAGCCCGAAGCACCTTGTCACCGCCCGCGGCCTGGGCTACCGACTGGTGAGCTGACCTTGCTGGGACGAGTCACCCTCCGCGGCCGGGTGATGCTGGCCTACGGACTGCTGGCCTTCGGTCTGTCCGCCGTACTGGCGATGGTCACCTGGGGCGTGGTCTCGCAGTACCTGACCGAACAGCGCGAGCAGTCCGCGAAGTTCGTCACCGAGGACAACGCGGCGGCGCTCCGTTTCGGGCTGTACGGCCCGCCGAAACCGTGCCAGCCGGCCCGCGAACACGTGGAGTGCCCGACGCCGACGCTGCAGGACGGCGTCACCCCGATGGAGGTCTTGAACAGCCTGCCGTCCACTGACGCCGCGGCGTCGATGCTCTACCTCGACAACCACTGGTACGCGCTGACCGGGCAGCCGTCCGACCTGCCGCCGGACATGATCCAGGCTGCGGTCGCGGGGACGGCCTCGCAGCGCCGGATCCAGGTCGGCGGGCAACCGGTGCTGGCGGTCGCCGTACCTATGGGGATCAAGGGCGACGCGTTCTTCGAATGGCATCCGCTGGGCGCGCTGGACGAGACGCTGCGGACACTGAAGTACACGCTGATCGCGGCGGCGGTCGCGACCACGCTGATCGGCCTCGCGGTCGGCCGGCTGGCCAGTACGGTCGCACTCCGGCCGCTGGCCGAACTGGCCGGGGTCGCGGACGCGGTGGCCCGCGGCAAGCTCGACGCCCGGCTGCCGGCCGAGAACGACAAGGACCTCGGCGGCCTGGCCCGGTCGTTCAACCAGACCGCGGCGGACCTGGAACGCCGGGTCGCCGCGGACGCCCGGTTCGCCGGTGACGTCAGCCACGAACTGCGGACGCCGTTGATGACGATGCTGAACTCGATGCAGCTGATCCAGAACCACCGCGACGAACTGCCGGACGCGGTCCGCGAGCCGGTCGAGCTGCTCGGCGACGACCTGGACCGGTTCCGGCGGCTGGTGATCGACCTGCTGGAGATCTCCCGCGACGACGGCGGCGACCGGGGCAGCCGGGAGATCGTCCGGATCGCCGACCTGGTCCGCGCCGCGGCCGACGCTGCCGCCGGCCGCGAGGTCACCGAGGTCGAGCACGAGGCCGAGGGCCTCACACTGCAGGCGGACAAGCGACGGCTTGAGCGCGTGGTCGCGAACCTGGTCGAGAACGCCGAGGACCACGCGGGCGGTTGCAAGGGCGTCGGGGTCCGGACCGGCGGCCTCGGTGTGGTGATCACCGTCGACGACGCCGGTCCCGGGATCGCGGTCGAGGACCGGGCCCGGATCTTCGAACGCTTCGGCCGTGGTGAGACCTCCGGCCGCGGCCGCGGGGTCGGGCTCGGGCTGGCGATCGTCGCCCGGCACGTCCAGTGGCACCACGGCACCATCCACGTGACCGAGCGCCCCGGCGGCGGCGCGCGGTTCGTGATCGAGCTGCCCGCGAAAACCAGCTGACGGCGGTTGCCCGCCCCGGTTACCTTGGGCCCATGGCTACTTGCCTCTGTGTCTAGCCGGCGCACTCACTCCCACAGGTGAAGTGCGTCCACTAGTATTCACGGAGAGTAACCATCATGATCACCGTTCGCGGTGTTGATATTCGCGTCGCCGCCCAGCTGCTGCTGGCCGACCTCTCGTTCACCGTCGGTCCGGGCGACCGCGTCGGGCTCGTCGGCCGCAACGGCGCCGGCAAGACCACGCTGCTGAAGACCCTGGCCGGTGAGGCCCGGCCGGCGGCCGGGCAGATCACCGTCACCGGCTCGATCGGCTACCTGCCGCAGGATCCCCGCGCGGCGGATCCCGCGGTCACAGTCACCGACCGGATCCTGTCCGCCCGCGGCCTCGACGACGCGGTACGGCGGTTGCGCGCGGCCGAGACCGCCATGAGTACGGCCACGGGTTCGGCGCAGGAGCGCGCAATGGCGGCGTACACCCGTGCCGAGGCGGCGTTTCAGGCAGGCGGCGGGTACGCGGCCGAGGCGGAGGCGGCCAGGCTCGCGGCAGGCGTGGGCCTGCCCAATCGTTGCCTGGAGCAGCCGATCGGGGAGCTGTCCGGCGGGCAGCGTCGCCGGGTCGAACTGGCCCGGATCCTGTTCGCGCAGCACGACACGCTGCTGCTCGACGAGCCGACCAACCACCTGGACGCCGACTCGGTGCTCTGGCTGCGGCAGTTCCTGCTGTCCTACCCCGGCGGCCTGATCGTGATCAGCCACGACCGGGAGTTGCTCAAGGCAACGGTCAACCGGGTGTTCCACCTCGACCCGCAGCGGTTGACGATCGACGTCCACAACACCGGCTGGACGAAGTACCAGGAGCAGCTGCAGCTGGACGAGCGCCGCCGACAGCGCGAGCGTGCGGTCGCCGAACGCAAGGCCGCGGTGCTGCACGCCCAGGCGGCGAAGATGCAGGCAGGCGCGACCACCGCTGTCGCGGCCCGGAACATGGCCCGGCGCGCGGACAAGTTGCTGTCCGACCTCGAGCCGGTCCGCCGGGCGTCCCGGGTCGCGAAGATCCGGCTCCCGGCACCGGCGCCGTCCGGTCGTACGCCGCTGTCCGCGGTCGGGCTGAAGAAGTCGTACGGCGCCCTGCAGGTGCTGAACGGCGTCGATCTGGCCGTCGATCGCGGCAGCCGGGTCGTCATCCTCGGGCTGAACGGTGCCGGCAAGACCACGCTGCTCCGGCTGCTCGCGGGGCGCGAACAGCCCGACGCCGGGCGCGTCGTACCCGGCCACGGTCTGCGGCTCGGGTACTTCGCCCAGGAACACGACACGCTCGACCTGGCCGGGACGGTTCGGCAGAACCTGGCTGCGGTCGCGCCCGGTCTGACCGACGGCGAGGTGCGGAACGTCCTCGGGTCGTTCCTGTTCAGCGGCGACGACGTGGACAAGCCTGCCGGTGTCCTGTCCGGCGGCGAGAAGACCCGCCTGGCACTGGCCGGACTGGTCCATTCCAGCGCGAACGTGCTGTTGCTGGACGAGCCGACCAACAACCTGGACCCGGCATCGCGGGACGAGGTGCTCGGGGCGGTCGGCAGCTACCCCGGCGCGATCGTGATGGTCACCCACGACGAGGGTGCGATCGAGTCGCTCCGTCCGGACCGGGTGCTGATCCTGCCCGACGCCACCGAGGACCTCTGGTCCGACGACTACCTGGACCTGGTCTCACTGGCCTGAGAGGGTGCAGCTCAACCCTGGGGTTGAGGCCCGGGATCCACCCGGGTCTCACCTGCGGGCTGACGTCCCGGACGCCGGATCCGAGGAGTGTTGTGACCAACAAGAACACTCCTCGAAAGGAACAGGACAATGTCGGCCGTCATCGGAATCCTGATTGGTGTAGTAGTACTGGTGCGGGTCATCAGCCGGCAGGTGACCGGCTCGCTGGTCACGCCGAAGTCGCTGTTCCTGATGCCCTTGATCCTGCTGGGGTTCGGCGCCCTGTCGCTGGCCTCGGTCCTGCACCTCGCGACCACCGGCGAGCTCGCGTTCCTGGTCCTCGAAGGTGCCGTCCTGATCGGCCTCGGTGTCGCCCGCGGCGCGAGCGTCCGGCTGACCGCCACCGACCAGGGGCCGTTCCAGAAGGGTACCGCCGCGACCCTGGTGCTGTGGCTGCTGACCATCGCCTTCCGGATCGGTACGTCGATCGCGGCCGCGGCGCTCTGGCCGCACAGCATCGTCGGCCAGGCGTCGATCGCGTTGACGGTCGGCCTGACGATCGGTGCGCAGAGCGCGATGGTCTACCGCCGCTCGCTGACGATGGACGCACCGTTGGCCACCCAGCGGGCATGATGTGAGCATGAGTTGGACGCTGTCGGGCCAGGTACGGGACTCTTCCGTGCCTGGCCTGCTGCTTCGTGCGGTCCCCGGGCTGATCACGATCCTCTCGGTGGTGGTGGCCGCTCGCGGTCACGACGTCCAGCGGCTGCCGTACTGGGCGGTCGTCGTCCTCGGCGTCATGGTTGTGCTCGGCAACTTTTCGCTGTTCGGCTTGCGGTACGGCGCGCCGCCGGGGCGCGCCGGCTACGGGCTGCTGCTGTTCACCGCCGCCGGATGCGCGCTCTGGTACGCGTTGCCCGCCAGCGCGATGATCGTGATCCCGTTCTGGGCCAGCCGCGCCGCGGTCCGGTACTTCCGGGCCCAGCCGGTGGAGTGGATGGTCGTTGCGATCAGCATCGCCGGGGCGAGCGTGCCGCTGTACGTGACGACGCGGTCGGTCCCGGCCGCCTTGGGTGCCGCGTTCGGGGTGGTCGCGCTGACGCTCGCGGCGATCAACCGGCGGTCGCGAGAGCAGCAGTTGGAGGAACTCGAGGTCTCGCTGGCCCGCAAGCAGGCGGCGATCGAGGAGCACGAGCGGGCCGCGGCACTGGCCGAGCGGGCGCGGATCGCCCGGGACGTGCACGACGTACTCGCGCATTCGCTGGCCGGGTTGTCGCTGAGCCTGCAAGGAGCCCGGCTGATGCTGGTCCGCGACGGTGCGTCACCGGAGGCGATCGAGCAGGTGACGCGGGCGCAGGGGCTGGCCGCGGACGGGCTCGCCGAGGCGCGGCGGGCGGTGGCGGCGCTGCGGGAGGACGCGGTTCCCGACGTACGGGCGCTCGGCGATCTGGTCACGGCGTACCGGTTGGAGAGTGGGGCGGCGGCTTCGTTCGAGGTGGACGGGGTGGAGCGGGAATTGCCGGCCGAGGTGCTGAGCACGTTGTACCGGACGGTGCAGGAGTCGCTGGCGAACATCCGCAAGCATGCGCCGGGAGCGCCGGTGCGGGTGCGGTTGTCGTACGGGCCGCCGGTCGGATTGACGGTGGAGGACGAGCAGGACAAGCGCCCCGAGCGGGCGGCGCCCGGCGGATACGGCCTGCTCGGGATGCGCGAACGTGCCGACCTGGTCGGCGGATCACTGGAGGCCGGCCCGACATCCACGGGCTGGCGGGTCGAACTGAAGGTGCCGGCGTGAATGTGCGAGTAGTGGTCGCGGATGACCAGACGGTGGTACGGGACGGGCTGGTCACGTTGCTCAAGTTGCTGCCCGGGATCGACGTGGTCGCGGCCGCGTCCGACGGCCGGGAAGCTGTCGCGCTGGTGGCCGAGCACGATCCGGACGTCCTGCTGGTGGATCTGCGGATGCCGACGATGGACGGCGTCGAGGCGACCCGGCTCGTCCGCACGGATCACCCGCGGACCGAGGTCGTCGTACTGACCACGTACAGCGACGACGACTCCGTGCTCTCGGCACTCCGCGCCGGCGCCCGCGGCTTCCTCACCAAGGACGCCGACGCCGAATCCATCGGCCGGGCCCTCGAAGCGGCCGCCAACGGCCAGTCCATCCTCGACGCGGACGTCCAACGCCGCCTGATCGAAGGCACCACCGCGAAACCCGTGGCGGTGACCGACTCAGGCCTGACTCCCCGAGAACTGGAAGTACTCCGCCTGATCGCCGAAGGCCTGTCCAACACCGAGATCGCCCGCCACCTGGTGGTCAGCGAGGCAACGGTCAAGACCCACATCAACCACCTTTTCGCCAAGGCCAACCTCCGCGACCGAGCCCAGGCCGTCGCCTACGCCTACCGCCTGGGACTCGCCTGACACACGTTGCCGGTTCACCGGGTGATGGACTACGGTGAATATATGAAGAGTTCTGCAGATGTGCAGGGTGACTCGTGCAGTGTGCGATTGGTGGACCCGGAGCGGGTGGCGAGCGTCAATGCCAGAATGCCGGGGGAGACCGACATCGTCGACACGGCCGACGTGTTCGGGCTGCTCGGGGATCCTCGCCGGTTGAAGCTGCTCGTGGCGCTGCTGGACGGGGAGCTGTGCGTCTGCGATCTGGCCGCGATCACCGGGCTGAGCGAGTCCGCGACGTCGCACGCGCTCCGGCTGCTGCGCGCGCACCGGGTGGTCGCCGTCCGGCGGGACGGGCGGAACGCCTTCTACCGGCTCGACGACGCGCACGTGCGCATGCTGCTGGATCTCGCCGTCGCGCACACCGAGCACACCGACGCCATCCATCCCGAAAGGTCGCGCGCATGAGCGCCGGACACGGAGCTGCCGACGTCACCGCCGACGGCGCGGGTCACGGTCACGGACACGGTCACGCGGTGAGCGTCGACGCGGACCGGAAGCTGCTGAGTGGCGCGCTCGCGCTGATCGTCGGCTTCATGATCGCCGAGGTGATCGTCGGACTCGCGGCCGGTTCGCTGGCCCTCGTCACCGACGCCGCGCACATGCTCACCGACGCGATCGCGATCGCCCTGGCTCTGCTCGCGATCCGGCTCGCCGCGAAACCCCCGCGCGGCGGGTTCACCTACGGCTTCAAGCGGGTCGAGATCCTCTCCGCCCAGGCGAACGGCATCACCCTGCTGCTGCTCGCGGTCTACTTCGTGTACGAGGCGGTCAACCGGCTGATCCATCCGCCGGAGGTCAAGGGCGCGCTCGTCCTGATCACGGGTCTGGTCGGCATCGTGGTGAACCTGCTCGCGACCTGGCTGATCAGCAAGGCGAACCGTTCGAGCCTGAATGTCGAGGGCGCGTTCCAGCACATCCTGAACGACCTGTTCGCGTTCATCGCCACCGCGCTCGCCGGTCTCGTCGTACTGCTCACCGGTTTCACCCGCGCGGACGCGATCGCGGCGTTCGTGGTCGCCGTACTGATGCTGAAGGCGGGGATCGGACTGGTCCGTGAGTCCGGCCGGATCTTCCTCGAGGCGGCGCCGACCGCGATCGACCCGCAGGCGCTCGGCGCCGAACTGTGCGCGCTCGACGGCGTCGTCGAGGTGCACGACCTGCACGTCTGGCAGATCACGTCGGGCGAGCCGGCCGCCTCCGCGCACGTACTGGTCGCCGAGGGGCTGGACTGCCACCAGATCCGGATCCGGATCGAGCAGGTGCTTGCCGAGCGCCACCACCTGACGCACTCCACCCTCCAGGTCGACCACGCCTCCGAGGGCCGGGTCGAGGAGCACTGCAGTGACGCCCACGGGGAGGTGCACCGGTCGGTTACAACCGTTGCGCCAGGACCTGACCCAACCAGTCCGGCTCATTGAGCCGCGGTACGGCGAATTCGGTCTCCCGGGTGAAGCCCTGGCGCTCGTAGTACCGGACGAGCGCCTGGTCACCGCCCGCGAAGCAGTCGACGCGCAGCAGCCGTACCCCGCTCTCGCGGGCGAGTTCGCGCGCGTGGTCGAGCAGCGCCCCGCCGAGGTTCTGTCCGGCGGAAGCGCGGTCGGTGACGAGCAGCCGTACGTACAGCTCGGGCTCGGCCGCCGGCGGTACGTATTCGAGCGCGGTGCCCACCGCGAGCGCCCCGACGACCCGGCCCCCGACCGTCCCGACCCACAGCTCGCCGTCGGCGGCGAAGCGGGTGATCTGCTCGACGCGGCGCGGGCTCGTCGAGTGCGGGGTCGTACCCCACTGATCGGTCCGCCCGCGGGCGACCAGCCATTCGGTCGCCCCGTCCAGCAACCCCAGCACCGCCGGCACGTCGTCCAGCCCGCCGCGCCGGATCGTCATCTGCACAATTCCAGCATAGGGATGTCGAAATGCCGATCCTGGTCTCTACCTATGGGGTGTAGAGAGGAGCTCACCATGAGCAAGCTGGACAAGACATTCACCGCACCGCTGCAGAAGAGCGCCGCGAAGGGAGGCTGGACCTACGTACAGATGCCAGGTTCTGCCGAGTACTTCGGCACCCGCGGCCTGGTCAAGGTCCGTGGCACCATGGACGGCCACCCGTTCGAGAGCTCGTTCATGGCACTCGGCGACGGCACCCACAAACTCCCCGTCAAGGCCGCCCTCCAGACCCTGATCGGCAAACAACCAGGCGACAACATCACCGTCCACCTGGAAGAACGCCTCGGCTGAGGTTCACCCCGGGCACCTGGGAGTACACCGGGACGATCTCGAGCGGGACTTCCCGGGTGACGAGTCCGGCGGGCACCGGCTCGCCGGTCCAGGCGTCGTACCAGGTGCCGTCCGGCAGGTACGTCGTCCACGTGCGGGCGCCGGGCTCCAGGACCGGGTTCACCAGGAGATCGTCACCCAGCTGGTACTGGTACGGGTGGTTCCAGATCTCCGGATCGCCCGCGTGGTCGAAGAACAGCGGCCGGAGCAGCGGGCGGTCGGTGGTGATCGTCCGCGCGGCCTGCGCGGACAGGTACGGGACGAGTTGCTCGCGGAGTACGGCGTACGCGCGGAAGATCGGGACGACCCGGTCGTCGCCGGTGGTCTCCGCGACGTGCCATGGCGTCCGGTCGCGGAGCGGAAGCTGGTGGTGGTTGAACTCCGAGTGATACTGCATGATCGGCAGGAATGTCGACGCCGCGGTCGCTCGTAGGTAGAGCTCCGCGTCCGGAACGGGTCCGGAGAAGCCTGCCAGGTCCCAGCCCCAGTACACGATCCCGCAGGAGGCCGCGGTCAGCCCGGCGGTGATGGACGAACGGAACGCCTTCCAGGTGGAGTCCTCGTCACCGGCCCAGAAGATGCCGTGCGCCTGCGATCCGGTGAAACCCGCCCGTGAGAACGTCACCGGAGCCTTGCCGGCGCTGCGCAGCAGGTCGCCGAACGCGCGGGCGTAGTGCACCGGGAACAGGTTGTTGCCCTCGTCCCCGCGCCGGCCGTCGGCGTACCGGAGGTCGTGGCCCCAGGCATGTTCACCGCCGTCGGTCTTGAAGCCGTCGACGTCGAAGTCCTCGACGAGGTACCGCCGCTTCTCGGTCCACCAGTCGCGGGTGCGCTGCACGGACAGGTCGGGCATCAGCGCCTTCGGGAACCACCAGCCGCGGTTGTGGTACGCCGTACCGTCCGCCTCCCGTACCGCGTGGCCCTCGCGCACCATCGCGTCGGCGTCCGCGGCGACCTGTCCGGTGTCGAACTCGCTCTTCTGCAGCGGGATCTGCCAGAGGATGACCTTGATGCCGCGGTCGTGCAGCTCGTCGATCATCGCCTTCGGGTCCGGCCAGGCGCCGTCGGGCGGATAGCTGAAGTCGGCCGCCTTGTGGGCGCTGCCGTCGGGCGTCACGTCGTACTGGGCGTCCCGCCAGATCGTGATGCCTTCCTCGTCGCTCCAGGCCTCGATCACCACCGTGCCGACCGGGATGTCGAGGTCGCGGTGCATGTTCATCCGCGACATCACCAGGTCCTGGGTGTTCCATTCGTTGCCGGAGGCCCACAACCGGAACACCCAGTCCGGTAGTTCCTCGGCCCGGCCGACCTCGTCCAGGAACGCGGTCAGCACCTCGTGCGGGGAGCCCTCGTAGATGCCTAGATCAACGACCGGTTCGTCGCCGAGGGCAACTTCCACGGTCAGGCCGGTGTCGTCGGAGCTGAACCAGGTGCGGCGGGACGTCCGTACGTGGAAGCCCCAGCCGCCGTTCACCACGTGGGCGAACGGCATCGGCAGGTAGGTCCGGCCGTGCACGCCCTGCGCCTTGTACTGCTCGAACACGACCGCGTCGAGCCGCTTGCCCCGCTGATCGAGCTGGTCGTACCGCTCGCCGAACCCCACCAAGTGGTCACCCGGCTGCAACGGAAGCACGAACCGCGCCCGGTGCACGCCGTCCGCCGATACCAACCACTCCACGTCCCGCACCCGCTCACCCCCACGCCGCACCTCACCCGCATCCCGCACCCACTGTGCAGGCGATACCTCGAACCACTCGCTCGTCCCCACCAACTCCCCGGCTGTGTAGGCGTGGAAGCGGTAGCGGACCGGCTTGGTGACCGGTGGGGTGAGGACCGACCAGCCGCCGTCGGCGCCGAGGGACTTTGCCTGGGCTTCGCTCAGGTGACCTTCGCCGCCTGCCAGCGCCGCGGCGTCGGCGCCGCCGTCTGTGGTCGGCGCCAAGTGCAGTAGGGCGCCGCCGGAGGACGTGTGTTCCGCCGGGTCCCACTCGCACACGACGGACGTGACCTCGGAGGAGGAGGCGACCACGCCCAGGCGGACCGGTTCGCCGACGAGGGGGAGGACCGGGACGCGCTGGTCGGGGGAGGTCGCGTAGGGGTGCTCGATGCCGTACGGGCGATGGGTGATCATGTCAGGCCTTTGCGGTCAGGATGCCGAGTTCGTCGGCGAGGATCAGGTACATGCCGTGCGACCACAGCAGGGGAGTCGCGACCGGGCCCCAGCGGGCGATCCATTCATCGCGGGAACCGGGGTGCAGCAGATGGAGCGGGACCTGTTCGGGCAGGTCGCCGTCCGGGGTCGCCTGGCCGGCGATCCAGCGGAGATGCCGCCACGCGCCGGCCGTGTCCCCGGCAACTGCCAGGTTCCACCCGAGCAGCGCGGACAACAGCAACCACTGACCACCGCCGTAGAACACATCGGCCGTGAACCGATGCACCCCACCGTCGACGTCGAGTTCCCGCGCGACCGCCGCCAGGGTCGCCGCGGCCGCGTCGCCGGACACCAGCCCGAACGGTACGACGCAGGCCGGCAGCGCACCGTCGACCGCCGACGTGCCGAGCCACTTCGTCAGGTGACCGTCATACATGCCCTCGGCAACAACCAGCGAACGGATCCGCTCGGCAACATCGAGTACGTCGACCGAGGTGTACGGCGCGACCGCGACCAGCCCACCGTGGATCGCGCCGAGTGTGGCCACATGCCGCTGCTCGACGTGCTCCTCCCACCAGTCGTAACAGGGCCGGTCCCAGAACGTGACCAGGTAGTCGACCGCGACGTCGATCCCACCGCGCCACTGCTCGAGATCAAGCCCGTGCCGGCCGGCGTGCGTGACCACCGACCACAACCAGGTCCCGTACCCGTCGGTCTGGAAGTCCCACCACGGATCCGACCCGTCACCACCGTCGAACGTGAACCGCGTCGGCAACATCGCCGCATCCTCCGGCCGTTCGCCGCGCGCCACCGCGGCGACCAGTTCGTCCACCTGCCCCCGCCGCCCGCGCAACACCCGGTCCGCCCACCCGTGAAACCGATCCGCCGACGCCACATCCCCGTACCGCGAAACCCCTTCCGCGGTGAACGCCCCATCCCGCAACCACGCGTACCCCTGGTACGCCGAGAAGGTAGGCGCGGCCGGATAAGCCCCACCGATGTCCTGGTTCCGGGCGATGACTGCGTGGCTGTACTCGGCCAGCGCACGCAGCCGTGTCACGTCGATTCCCGCGCCGATCACTTCTTCAGCAGACCGTTCACCTTGGACTGGGCGTCGGCCAGTGCCTTCTCGACCGTCTTACGACCGGCCGCTGCGGACGTGAGTTCTTGGGTGACCGCGTCCTGCATCTCCTGCTGGCGCTCGATCACCGGCGGGAGAACCGGCTGCTCCAGCGCGGTGAACACGGCCTTCCGGTTGGCCGGCTTCGGCTGGTCGAGATACGCCTTGAGCTTCGACTCGTCCGCGACCGGCGGCAGCTCCCATGAGGACGCCAACCGCGTCTTGGTGGTCTCATCGGAGGACGAGAGGTACGTGATCCACTTCTGCGCCGCGTCCGCGTTCTTCGAGGCCGCGTTCACCACGAGCCCGTTCGCGAACATCGCCGACGCCTTCTTCGTGTTCCCGGGCTCCACGACCACATCCCAGTCGAACTTCGCACCGGACAGCACCGAGAACATCCAGATCCCGGTGTGCCACATCGCGAGCTTCCCCGACGTGAACAGCTTCGAGTCGAAGTCCGGCGTACCGGCTCCGTCGGCCTCGGTGGGCATCGTCTTGCCGACCTTGTCGATCAGGAACTTCGCCGCCTCGACCCCCTGCGGCGAGTTGAACGTCGCCGCGGTCCGGTCCGCGTTCAGGAACTCGCCACCGTTCTGCGCGAGCACCTTGTAGAACTCGTTGTACGACACCGGCTGGTAGTCGCCCCAGACCTTCGCCCCCTTGTTCGTCAGCTTGACGGCCGCGGCCTGCTCGTCCTTCCAGGTCCAGTCGGCCGTCGGCGTCGCGACCCCGGCCTGCTTGAACAGCGCCTTGTTGTAGAACAGCACGACGTTCGAGAACGACTCCGGTACGCCGTACTGCTTCCCGCCGTTGGTGAACGCGTCGAACAGCGTCTTCTTGTACACCGAGGAGTCGACGTTCTTCAGCTCGGCCAGCGAGCCGTTGCTCGCGTAGGTGACGAAGTTCTCGTAGTTCAGCTCAAAGGCGTCGGCGGCCGTACCACCGGCAACGGCCGTCTGCAGCTTCGTGAAGTAGTCGGCGTACGGCACGGTCTCGACCTGCACCGTGATGTCCGGGTTGGCCGCCTGGAAGGCGTTGACGATCGTGGTCAGATCCTTCTCGTGGCCGCCGTTCGCGGAGAAGTTCATGTACCGCACGGTGGTCTTGCCGTCCGGCGCGGCGGCCTGCTTGGTCGCGGACCCCTGTCCGCACGCGGTGAGCGCGAGCGCGGCGGTCAGGACTGCTGCCGCTGCGGCCGCGAACTTCGATGAACGCATGTGGTTCCCCTCCTACTTGATACCGGTGTGTGCGACACCGGCGATGATGTGGCGCTGCGCGAGCAGGTAGACGACGGCGATCGGCACGATCGAGACCACGGAGCCCGCCATCACGACGTCCCACTGGGTGGTGAACCGGCCCTGCAGCGTGGACAGGCCGAGCGGCAGCGTCATGAACTCCGGCGACCGGATCACGACCAGCGGCCAGAGGAAGCTGTTCCAGCTGCCCATGAACGCGAACACCGCGACGGTCGCGAGCGCCGGCCGGATCAGCGGCAGCACGATCGTGGTGAAGATCCGCAGGTGCCCGGCGCCGTCGATGGTGGCCGCTTCGTCGAGTTCGGCCGGTACGGCGGTGACCGCCTGCCGGAGCAGGAACACGCCGAACGCGGACGCGATCGTCGGCGCGAGCAGAGCGAAGTACGTGTCCTGCAGGTTCAGTGTCTTCATCTCGATGAACAGCGGTACGACGAGCACCTGCAGCGGCACCATCAAGGTGGCCAGGTAGCAGCCGAAGATCACGTTCTTCAACGGGAAGTGCAGCCGGGCGAACCCGTACGCCGCCATCGACGACGTGACCAGCTGGAACAGCGTCGAGGCGATTGCGATCAGCAACGAGTTCGTCAGGATGCGCCAGATCGGCATCGCGTCCAGCAACGTCCGGTACGCGTCCAGCGTCGGATTGTGGACGATCAGCTTCGGACCGTCGGCGAGCGATCCTTCCGGGGTGATCGACGTGATCACGGTCCACAGGAACGGGAAGAGCATGATCGCGGCGCCGGCCACGACCCCGGCGTACAGCAGGAACCTACGCATAGTGCACCCACTTCCGCTGGCCGCGGATCTGGACCACCGTGATCAGCAGGATCACGGCGAACAGGATCCAGGACAGAGCGGACGCCTCACCGGCGCGGCCGTACCGGAACGTCAGGTCGTAGATGTGCCCGACCACCACCTGGCTGCTGCCCGACGGACCGCCGCCGGTCATCACGTACACCTGGTCGAACACCTGGAAACCGTTGATCAGCGAGATCACCACGACGAAGAATGTCGACGGCGACAGCAGCGGCAACGTGATCCGCCAGAACCGCTGCCACCCGCTCGCTCCGTCGACCAGAGCTGCCTCGTAGACGTCCGACGGGATCGCCTGCAACCCGGCGAGCAGGATGACCATCACGAACCCGAGGTCCTTCCAGGCCGAGGACAGGATCACCGCGGGCAGTGCCCAGTGCGGATCCGTCCACCAGCCGGGCCCGGGCAGACCGATTGCCTCCAGCACCTTGTTGACCAGGCCGTTGGCGGGATTGAGCAACCATTTCCACACCAGCGCGACGACGACCCAGCTCGTCACCACAGGCAGGAAGTACGTCGCCCGCAGGAAGGCACGGCCCTTGAGCCGCTGGTTCAGGACGAGCGCGAGACCGAGACCGCCGGCGTACACCAACGGGAGATAACCGGCGACGTAGATCAGCGTGTGCAGGAAAACCTGTCGCGTCGTCGGGTCGGTCAGCAGGTTGCTGTAGTTGCCGAGCCCGACCCACTTCATCGGCGAGATCAGGTTCCACTTGTGCAGGCTGACCCAGAGGCTCGACACCATCGGGACCAGCGTGAACGCGACCAGCGGGATCGCGCTGGGCAGCAGGAAGAACAGCACCCAGCCGAGCTTCTTCCAACCGGCCGATCGCGGCCGCGAACCTGCTCGCGGAGGATGCTCGGTCCGCGGCCGGGTGAGCGTGGGCGTACTCACGACGCCCCCAACCGGGCGCGGACCAGCCGGCTCTGCTCGCCACCGTTTCCGGCCGAGTCGAAGGGGGACCCGAGGACCAGGGACGCCGCGCCGCGGGCCCACTGGTCCTCCGTCCACGGCTCAACCACCACGGGCAGCCCTTGACGGGCCGGAAGCAACGACCGCCGGAAGGACGGCTCGAACCCGGGCTGCCAGAACTCCCAGCCGTCGACTCCTTCACCCAGCAGTACGACGACCTCCGGGTCGACCGTGTGGATCACGCCGGCCAGGGCGCGACCGAGCAGTTCGCCGGCCTCGGCGTACACCGCTCGCGCCGTACCGTCCCCGCTGGTTGCTGCGCGCAACAGTCCGGCCAGGGTGCCGCGGGTCCCGACGATGCCGCGTTCGCGGGCCGTCCGGAGCAGCCCGTCGGCGCCGATGTAGGCCTCGAGGCAGCCGGTCGAGCCGCAGGTGCAGGGCGGCTGCTCGGCTTGCGTTGTCCAGACCGGGATGTGACCGATCTCGCCGGCGCCGCCGTTCGC
The DNA here is from genome assembly GCF_006715085.1 of Kribbella jejuensis. Classification (NCBI taxonomy): domain Bacteria; kingdom Bacillati; phylum Actinomycetota; class Actinomycetes; order Propionibacteriales; family Kribbellaceae; genus Kribbella; species Kribbella jejuensis. Next base: position 977,428 of record NZ_VFMM01000002.1, read on the forward strand.
ACCGCGGTAGATCGCGCCGTCGACGACGATGCCGCAGCCGATCCCGCGCCCGATCGTGACGACGAGGTAGGAGGAGTACTCGCGGCCGATCCCGTACAGCCGCTCGGCGGCCGCCAGCGTGTTCACGTCGTTGTCGACGAGGACCGGCGTACCGACGGCGTGCCGCAGGATCGGCCCGACTTGCGCGGCGCGCCAGCCGAGTGTCGGCGCGTCGACGATCCCGGACGCCTGCGAGTCGACCGATCCCGGTACGCCGACACCGACGCCGAGCAGCCGGCCGTCGAGCCCGGCGATCTCGGCGGTCAGAATCCGGCCGAGCTGGTCCAGCGCGTCGGCCGCACTCGGGTCGAAGTCGTGCGCATCGCTCGACCGGACCGTGCCGTCGAGCTCGACCGAGACGACCGCGACATGGTCCGCGGTCACCTTCGCGCCGAGGGCAACGCCCGTGCGGGCGACCAGGCCGAGCAGCCGGGCCGGCCGGCCGCCGTTCGACGGGACCGACTCGAGCTCCTCGACGACGCCGCGGGCGATCAGGTCCTTGGTCACCTGGGTGACGGTCGCCGGGCTGAGACCAAGGCTGCGCGCGATCGCTGTCCGCGCGGTCGGGCCACGGGTGCCCAGCAACGCGACGATCCCGGACGGAACCAGGTCGCCGCGGGGACTCTGACCACTCACCGAACCACTTCCTTCAGTACTAAATTTAGTCAGAAAGTAAGCCGCGTGAGGACCGGTGTCAAGAGGCCGTGGGGCGGCGAATTCCAAGTGGAAGTGACTGTCATTTGATCTGAGATCACCGTCACAAGGGGTCATGTTCTGAGTAAGGACTCTGTGAAGAATCGTTGCTGACCGGGTACACGGGTGGGGATGACCGCGGGCCGGACCGTACCGTCGGTTCTGGGTGGTCCGACGAAGAGGAGTGAACGAAGTGCTACGGGGCTCATGGTGCATGCCGTTGGTGTGCCCAACGCAGGGCTGTGCCTGGCGGTGACGGCGCTGAACAAGGTGCTCGGCGCGGCCGGGGTGGTGTTGCTGGTGGCCGGCGCGCTGCTCGGGTTCCACTCGGTCTCGGCGGGCGGTGCGAACTGCGGCTCGGCGTTCCGGCCGGCCGGGGGGATCACGCCGATGGCCTGCGACAACGCGCTGAGCGGCGCGAGCACGCTGACCACGATCGTGATCGTCGCCGGCGTGCTCTGCCTGATCGCCGCCGTCGCGGTCAAGGTGCTGCACGATCGCGGCCAGGAAAAAGCCGTCGCCTGACGTCCGAGGTCGTGTCAGGGTTGCCTGGATGACGATCGAACCGTTCCGGCTGGACGTGCCGGAGAGCGAGCTGGACGACCTGCGGCAGCGGCTGGACCTCGTGCGCTGGCCGTCGGAACTACCCGATGCCGGTTGGTCCCGCGGCGTACCGCTCGACTACCTGCAGGACCTGGTCGCGTACTGGCGGAACGGGTACGACTGGCGGGCTTGTGAAGCGCGCTTGAACAAGTGGCCGCAGTACACAACCGTCATCGACGGCGCGACCGTGCACTTCGCGCACATCCCATCCACGTCGCCGGATGCGCTCCCGCTCGTGATCACCCACGGCTGGCCCGGTTCGATCGTGGAGTTCACGGACCTCGTCCCGTTGCTGAGCGACTTCCACCTGATCCTGCCGACGATTCCGGGCTTCACGTTGTCGGGCCCGACGCGGGAAGCCGGGTGGGAGTTCAAGCGGGTCGCGCGCGCGTGGACCGAACTGGTGACGCGGCTCGGGTACCAGCGGTACGGCGTACAGGGCGGGGACTGGGGCGCCGCGATCTCGCGCGAGGTCGGGCGGATCGACCCGGGGCGCGTGGCCGGCGTACATCTCAATTTGATCCCGGGAGCGGGCGCCACGTCGGAGCCGACGGCTGCCGAGCTCGCCGGGTTGGACGCCGACGAGCAGGAACGGACCTGGGCGTCGTGGCGGCGGCAGCAGTCGTTCGCCGCGGAGCAGCAGGGGTACGCCGATCTGCAGTCCACCCGGCCGCAGACGCTCGCGTACGCGTTGACCGACTCGCCGGTCGGGCAGTTGGCGTGGATCGCGGAGAAGTTCGCGACCTGGTCGGACGCGCCGATCGACCGGGACCTGCTGCTCACGAACGTGATGCTGTTCTGGCTGACCCGGACCGGGGGATCGGCCGGCGCGATCTATTACGAGCGCGCGCACGCGCCGTACTGGGGTCAGCCGCCCGAGCCGTCGCGGACACCGACCGCGCTGCTCGACCTCGCGCACGAGAACTTCATCCCGCTGCGGCACAAGGTCGAGCACACCGACAACATCGTCCGCTGGACGTCGCACGATGACGGCGGGCATTTCGCGGCGCTCGAGGTACCGGACGTGCTCGCCGCTGATATCCGCGCGTTCTTCAGCGCCCTTACGGCTTGAGGATCAGCTTGCCGGTCGTGCGGCGGGCGAGCAGGTCCTCGTGCGAACGGCGGGCCTCTTCGAGCGGGTACTCCGCGCCGACCAGTGGGCGGAGTTGGCCGCGGGCGGTCAGGTCGAGCATCGCGGCGAGCGGTTCGGCGTACTTGCCGGGCAGATCCATCGCCGGGACCAGCCAGAAGCCGGCGACCGAAAGGTTGCGCTGGGCAAGCGCACTCGGATCGACCGGCGGCCGGCCCTCGCGACCGGCGTTGCCGTAGTTCACCAGCCGGCCGAAGTCGCGGAGGCAGTCGAGGCCGGCCTGCGTGGCCGCGCCGCCGGTGGGATCGAGGACGACGTCGACGCCGCCGCCGGACGCCGACCGTACGCGATCGACGTACCCGTCGAGGTCGTTGTCGATGGCAACGTCCGCGCCGAGTTCGAGGGCGAGCTCACGCTTCGCGGGGGTGGACGCGGCCGCGATCACCTGGCCGGCGCCGAAGTGCTTCGCGAGCTGGATCGCGAGCGAGCCGACACCGCCCGCGGCCGCGTTCACCAGTACGGAGTCGCTGCACTCGAGCCGGGCGCTCTTGCGCAGTACGTGCCAGGCGGTCAGTCCTTGGATGAGCAGCGCGAGCGCCTGCCCGTCGGAGACTTCCTCGGGTACGTCGACCGCGCGGTGCTTCGGCGCGACGGCGTACTCGGCGTACCCACCGCCGGTCTCGAAGACGGGGGAGAGGACGCGGCGGCCGTTCGGCGTCCGGCCGACGATCTCGACGCCCGGGACGAACGGGAGTGTGACGCCACCGCGGTAGGAGCCGTCGGTGCGGTGCGTGTCGGCGAAGTTGACGCCCGCGGCGGTGACCTGGACGAGCAGTTGGTCGTCTGTGGCAACGGGCGGGTCGAGCTCGGCCGGTACGAGTACTTCGGGGCCGCCGAACTCGGTGACCTGGATCGCGCGCATATGGGTTCCTGTCCGATCTGCCGGGCGAACTATCGTTGTCGCATGAGTTTTACCGGTTTTCCGGCGGCGGCGCTGGACTTCTACGACGATCTCGAAATGGACAACACCAAGAGCTTCTGGACGGCGCACAAGCACGTCTACGAGGAGTCGGTCCGCGGCCCGATGGCCGAGTTGACCGCCGAGCTCGAGGAGGAGTTCGGCCCGGCGAAGCTCTTCCGCCCGTACCGCGACGTCCGCTTCGCGAAGGACAAGACGCCGTACAAGACCCACCAGGGCGCGTACGTCGCGGTCGCGCCGTCGACGGGCTGGTACGTACAGATCGCCGCACCGGGCGTCCGCGTCGGCGCCGGCTTCTACGACGCCACCGCCGACCGCCTGGCCCGCCTCCGCACCGCCATCGACGACAACCGCCGTGGCACCCAACTACAGAAGATCCTCGCCGAACTGGAGAAAGCCGGCTGGACCATCGGCGGCGACAAACTCAAAACAACCCCCCGCGGCTACGACGCCGACCACCCCCGCATCGACCTCCTCCGCCACAAGTCCCTCAGCGTCGGCAAGAACTACGGCTTCGCCCCCGTCATCCACACCCCCGCCCTCCTCCCCCAAATCCGCACCGACTGGCAAGCCACCAAACCCCTCATAACCTGGCTGACCGACAACAGCTGAACAGCCCCCGCGCGCTTCCGGTCAGGCTTCGAAGTCTTTGCGGATTTCGAGGAGGATGTCGCGGGTCTTGTTGGGTTGGGGTGCTGCGACGCAGAGGGATTCCATGGCGGCTGTGTACTGGTCCAGCTCTTCGAGCTTGTCCAGGTACAGGGCGCTGGTGAGGTGCTCGATGTAGACGGTGTCGGGAAGGTCGCTGTCCGGGAAGCGGAGGATGCTGAACGAGCCGCCGGCGGCTGCGTGGCCGCCGATCGACAGTGGTACGATCTGGAGGGTCACGTTCGGCATGTGCGACACCTCCATCAGGTGGTTCAGCTGGTCGACGATGACCTTCGTGCCGCCGATCGGGCGGCGCAGGGCGGCCTCGTCGATGACGGCCCAGACGCGGACCGGGTCCGATGCGCGGGTCAGCACCTCCTGGCGGTTGACCCGCAGGCTGATCCTGCGCTCGACCTCCTCGGCCGGGATCAGGCCGCGGCCGAGCTGGATGACGGCGCGGATGTACTCCTGTGTCTGGAGCAGACCCGGGATGAACTGCAGCTCGTAGATACGGATCAGCTGCGCGGACGCCTCGAGGTCCAGGTAGGAGTGGAACCAGCTGGGCAGCACGTCGCCGAAGCGGTGCCACCAGCCGGGGTTGTTCGCCTCCCGGGCGAGAGCAAGCAGCCGCTCGCGCTCCTCGTCGTCGTCCAGGCCGTAGAGCTTGAGCAGGTCGGCGACGTCGCGTTCCTTCAGGCCGACACGACCCAGCTCCATCCGGCTGATCTTGGACTCCGACGAACGGATCTCCCACCCCGCGTCCGACCGGCTGATGCCGGCCGCCACCCGCATCCGGCGAAGGTGCCCTCCGAGAATGATCCGCAGCGTGGTCGGCCCGCTTTGCGCGCCCGACTCCGTCACACCCACCTCCCAGCGGCCCCAGCGATCGTCATCAACCTCACCCGCAGGTGCACATCATCGCACGCGGCGACGCTGATCTACCGAAGTTCTGACAAAACAGCGGCGAATCCGGAGCGCTGATCACGGAGGGTAAGCCTAGCCGACGCAGCTCCGGATCAGTTTGTCAGTACATGTAAGCATGCCAGAACGGTGTCGAACGCCGTTCGGCAGGCTCGATCGCGCCGGTTTCAGGCGGAGAGAGGGGCAAAGTGGTCTCGAAATGGAAAACGTGCGGATGCACGTGCATCGGGCGCTTGCATTCGCCGCGTGCCGACGCCATGATTACTTCATGCACAGAAGGTGAGCTGGCTCTCGCGAAACGTGACATCGCGTGAACCGGCAGGCCGGTCCTACAGAGCGCGCCGACGGCCCCCGTCGGCTTGACTGGTTGGGGAACCCGAGTCGATGAACGACGACGACAGTGAGGTTGTGGAGCAGACCGCCACGATGTCCGGCGGCCGCGCGCCAGAGGAGCTCACCGAGCGGGAGATCCAGGATCTGGTCGCGCGTTGCCCCGAGCAACAGCGCTGGGCCTTCGAGGGCTGGTTGCGCGGTGTCCGCCAACTCGACGGCGACCCGATCGTGAGCCTGGCCCCATGACCACCGACAGACCCACAGGAGGACGGAAGATGGTGCGGATCTGGCTGGGCGACCACCTGATCGCCGAGTACGTCGCCGAGCCGGACCGCGCCTCGCGGTACCAGCGGGTGATGACCCCGAAGTTCACCGGATTGCGAATCACCGTTGACAATGCGGCCACCGGTAAGGCTTCGGAGCTGCCGAGCGAACAGCTCTGGCCGCTGACCGTCCAGTAGTCCGAACCTGCCCCTCAGGCACGCCCGGGCCGACTCTCGCCGGAGAGTCGGCCCGGGCGTTTCCATGTGCCCGTACGACGTCCCTCCGGCGGCCGGCGGCTCTGTAGGTACGACACCCGTACCGCCGCAGCGCAGACACCAGAAAGGGCCCCTTCGTCACTCGCCTGGCGAAGGGGCCCTTGCTTCGGTACTACTGAGTATTTCTGTGTACTGCTCTTCTGATGCTCAGACGAGGTAGTCGAACTCGCCGTCCTGGACGCCACCGAGGAACGCCTCGATCTCGGCCTTGGTGAACACCAGTGCCGGACCGCTCGTGAAGCGCGAGTTGCGCACCGCGACGCCACCGTCCGGCAGCTTCGCGACCTCGACGCAGTTGCCCGACGGGCCGCTGCGCTGGCTCTTCTTCCAGCTCAACTCGAGGTTCGAGTCGCCTGGCATGCCGTTGTAGATCTCTGTCATTTGTCTGCACCTTCCATATGCCGCTGCAGATGCACGTGCATTTGGCCTTGCATCTGCATCGTACACACTTTTGGCTCCTGTGTCCGCACCCTTACTTGTTGTGATCACGTCGCGGTCAAACGACTGTTTCTGTCACGGAGACGGTCGCGATGCGTGACTCTTTCCGGACCTTGGACCGGATGTGCATGAGATGCGCTCAGCTGGGTACGGTTCTCCTTGCAGGCATGACCGTGGTTCAGCGAAGTGCCACGCCGTGACGAGACAGTCGCGAGGTCATACCAATGGTCACGAGCATCATGGAACGGGCTTCGGCCCACAGCGGCGCCCCCACTGATCGGGCCGCCCGCGAACGCGCTACCCGGGAACTCATGGAACGCCGGGCAGCAAGCAGCTCCGAAGAAGAGCGGCAGGAACTTCTCGAACAGGTCGTCGAACTGAACCTGGAGATGGCCAAGGGCATCGCGCGCCGCTTCCGCGGCCGGGGCGCCGAGGCCGACGACCTGGAACAGGTCGCGTACCTGGGACTGGTGAAGGCGGCCCATCACTACCGGCTGGAGGCGGACACCCCGTTCATCGGGTTCGCCATCCCGACCATCCGGGGCGAGGTCAAGCGGTACTTCCGCGACTGCGCCTGGACGGTCCGGATCCCACGCCGGCTGCAGGAGATGCAAGGAACGATCGCGAACAAGCTCCCAGAGCTTGAACAGGAGCTGAACCGCGAACCGACACCGGCCGAGCTGGCCGAATACCTCGAGGTCGAGGTCACCGAGGTCGAGCAGGCGCTGGCAGCCAAGGGCTGCTTCAACGTGCTGTCGCTGGACCGCCCCGCCGAGGCCGACGCCGAGCTGACGCTGGCCGACGTGGTCGCGGACGACGACGACGCGACGATCGATCAACTGGAAACAGTGGAGATGCTGGAGCCGGTACTCGCGGACCTCGGGGACCGCGACCGGCGCATCCTGCAGCTCCGCTTCGTCGAAGGCTGGACCCAGTCCGAGATCGGCGAGGACATCGGGGTCAGCCAGATGCAGGTCTCCCGGGTCCTTCGCCGGATTCTCGACGACCTTCGCGAAAAACTGGCACCCGAACAGGTAGCCGCCTAGCCGGCCTGATCAGCGGCCGGGGTGCTCTGGTGCAAGACAGTCGCCAGGCACCCCGGGCCGTTGGGCCGCGATGATCAAGGCTGATCCCTCAAACCTGCTCCGAAGCCTCACCTCGACAAAACTCAGCGACTCGCTGGTTGCCGGATCTCACTCCGGTGCGGGGGAGCGGCACAATAAGGGTGGACGAGGGGATGAGTCGTTGCTGTTGGCCTTGCGGATGCTCAAGACCGTGCCCGCGGACGCGGTCGCGGTGCTGCGTGCTTATCCACCGATGGTGGTGTGTTTCGCAGCTGCGTTGACCGGGACGGCGCTCGTGTTCGACGTCTTCTATCTGGTCGCGAGTCCGGGGCTGACGTTGGAGCTTGTCTATACAGTGCCCGTGCTTGCGGGCCTGATCGCCGGATTGGTTGCCGCGGCCGACGATGTCGGGCTCGAACGGCGCGTGTTGATGCGCACTGTCGGCGTGGCCGTTGCCTTCGGCATCACCAATGCGATCGTGGTCGCGATGATCGCCGCGATGACCCGCACCGACCCGTCGAACTGGGCGGCCGGTGGTCAGTCGGTCCTGTTCGCGGCCTGCACCGTGTTCGCCGTCGCGCTCTCGATCGTTGCCTGCCGCAAACTGATCGATGCACTGGGCATCGAGCTCAGCACCCGGCTCCCGCAGCGCCGTCCACCGCGCAGTCCGCTGGCGGCCGCCGCGGTCGCCGCGCCGCGCCCGCGCGTGAGTAAAGAAGCAGCCGCCCGGGTGGAGCCTGCACCACCACCCCCGCCCGTGGTAGAGCCTGACGAGGAAACCATCCCGCTCTTCGTCCCGCCGCCGCCCAGGATCGTCGACCTCGACGAGGCCCGGCCGGTCGCGCCGACCGGCCCCGTCACGCCCCACATCTCGAGGTCCCGCCGCACAACCTCCCGCCGCCCCAACAAACCAGGCCGCCGCCCCGGCACCTGAACCGACCCCTCTGTTGGCCCCGGTGGGTGTGAACATCGGGTAGCCGGGACGGGGGAGCGGGAGCCACCTCTAGCTGGGAGACTGTCGCCCGTGTGGGATCTGATTGTGGTGGGGGCCGGGCCGGCAGGAGCTTCGGCGGCGTTGGGCGCGTTGGCGGCTGACCCGAGTTTGTCGGTGTTGATGGTAGACCGGCACGAGTTTCCGCGGGACAAGGCGTGTGGCGACGGGATCGCTCCGCACGTACTCGATCTGCTTGCCGGTGTCGGCGTGACCGGCATCCTGGACGACTGGACCCCGGTCCGGCGGTTCGTGCTGACCCGGGGTGCGGTCGGCGTGGATCGGCAGATGGCGCGCCCGAACTGGGTGGTACCGCGGACGGTGTTCGATCATCGGCTCGTCGAGGCGGCACAGGCGGCAGGGGCGCACTTCATCCGCCGGCGGGTCCGCGGTCTCGCCGTCCGGAGCGGGTACGTCGACGTGGACGAGCTCGACGCACGGTTCGTCGTCGGCGCCGACGGTGCGCATTCCGTCGTACGGCGTGAACTCGGCGCGAAACCCGGTCCGGTCGCGCTGGCGATCCGCGGCTACGCCCCGACACCACCGGCCCGCGCCGCGAGCCAGGTGATTGCCTACGGCCCCGGCAGGCAACCGTCGTACGCGTGGTCCTTCGACCGCGGCGACGGCTGGTCCAACGTCGGGTACGGCGAACTCCTCGCCGGCACCCGCCCCACTCGCTCCGAGCTCCTCGAGAACCTGGAGACCCTGCTCCCCGGTGCGACCGAGGGCGGCGAATCGTGGTGGGGTCACCACCTCCCGCTCGCCGGCTGGAGGTGGCGCCCGCAGCGCGGACCAGTACTGCTCGCGGGCGACGCGGCCGGCCTGATCAACCCGATGACCGGCGAAGGCATCTACTACGCGGTCGCCACCGGCCTGCTCGCCGGCCGCTCGATCGCCGACGCGCTGCGCGCCGGATCCACCGACGCCGGTACGCCGTACCGTCGCCGTACGTCCCGCCTGCTCCGCCGGCACCTCCGCGACACCGCACTCGTCGCGCAGCTGAGCCGCTCCGACAAGATCCTCGACGCCGGTATCCGCGCCGCCGCCGACAACCAGCGGATCTTCGACGACCTGGTCGAACTAGGCCTCGCCGACGGCGGTCTCACCCGCCGCATGCTCAGCACGATCCTGCCCTGAGTTCTTCACCGCGTAGTCCAGGACGTCGGCCACCCGTGAGACCGGCCAACCGAGCGTGCGGGCGACTGCGCGAATGTCCACAGTCGAGGAGACAACAGCAAGCACCGCCAGGCAGTCCTGGAAGCCGCTGCCACCCGACATCTCCTCGCTGAGCCGCTCGAAGAACTCCGCCATGTGCATCAGCCGCTCGCCCGCGGGCGTGTCCGGCCCGAGCAGCTCGATCCCCTCCGCCGCGGTCTGCGCCCAGTTGTGGTTGGTCCGCGCGCTCACCTCCCACGCCTTGAGCCAGACGTCGTCGGCGATGACGTAATGCTGCAGGCGGCGGACCGGATCGGGCTCGCGGTGCACCATCCCGACGCGTTCGAGGTACCCGATCGCCTTCGAGATCGACGCCGGGCTGACCCGCAACTCCCGGACGAGCTCGGCCGCGGTCAGCGTGCGCGAGTCCGACGTGTACAACAACGCGAGCACCCGCGACGCCATCCGCGGCAACCCACCGTCGACCATCATCGCCGCGAACCGCTCTACATAGTCCCGCCGCGGATCGACCGGTCGTACGTCGGCCGACGCGGAGGCCGTACGCCGACGACGCGCGCGTGACGCGGTCGCGTAGTGCGCGTGATCCGCCCGGTACCCACCCGCGCCGCCGTTCCGCGCGACCTCCCGGCTGATCGTCGACGTCGGCCGCTGCAGTTGCCGGGCGATCTCGGCGTACCCGAGCCCGCCGGCCAGCCCGGCCGCGATGTCGACCCGCTCCTGGTGACTCAACCTGCCGCCGGGCATCGAATCCTCCACGCATTCATCGCCAGCTCATTGCAACGAATTGCATTCTTCAACATCCTCATTGCACAGAGTGCCATGTTTTAAAGGGACAAACGACATCAAAGATCGCAAGCTTGATTGCCAATACAGTGAACGCAATCTAGCTTCGGCGGCATGGTGATGACAGTGGACGGTCTGCGGATGCGGTACGGCGACACCGAGGTCCTGCATGACGTGAGCTTCGACGCGCGGCCTGGTGAGGTGCTTGCCCTGCTCGGCCCGAACGGTGCGGGCAAGAGCACCACGATCGAGATCCTGGAAGGATTCCGGCTCCGCTCGGCCGGTCACGTCGACGTACTCGGCGTCGACCCGGCGACGGCCGACGAAGGCTGGCGCGCGCGGATCGGGATCGTGCTGCAGTCGTGGCGCGACCACGGCAACTGGCGCGTCCGCGAGCTTCTCCACCATCTCGGCTCGTACTACACGCCGTACCGCCAGCCCTGGCCCGCCGCCGAACTGCTCGCCGCCGTCGGACTCACCGACCGCGCGGAGCAGAAGATCAAGACGCTGTCCGGCGGTCAGCGCCGCCGCCTCGACGTCGCGATCGGGATCGTTGGCCGCCCCGACGTACTGTTCCTCGACGAGCCGACCACCGGCTTCGACCCGGAGGCGCGGTCGGAGTTCCACGAGCTGGTACGCGGACTCGCCGCGGAGCAAGGTACGACGATCCTGCTCACCACCCACGACCTCGACGAGGCGAGCAAACTCGCGCACCGCATCCTGGTCCTGGCCGCGGGCCGGATCATCGCGTCCGGTACCACCGCCCAGCTGACCGAGGTGATCGCGGGCCAGGACGAAGTGCGCTGGACCGTCGACGGCCGGCCCTTCCGCACGTCGACCCCGGACGGTACGGCGTTCGTCCGCGAGTTGTTCCGGACGTACGGCGATGCGCTCGGCGAACTCGAAGTACGCCGGGCCTCTCTCGAAGACACGTACCTCGCACTCGTCCGGGAGCAGGCGTGAAACGCGGGTGGCAGCGCGGGCTGATCGAACTGCGGCAGTCCTTCACGAACGGCCCGGAGCTGTTCAGCCACTTCCTCTGGCCGGTGCTCATGCTGGTCGCGCTGTTCTTCCTCCGGCATCGCGACTTCGGGTCGAGCGGGCTGCTGCTCGGCGCGCTCGCCCTACCGAGCATCCTCGGCATGAACGCGGCGATGGGCATGGTCAGCATGAGCCAGCAACTGACCGCCGACCGCGAGGACGGGACGCTGCTCCGCGCCAAGGCCATACCAAACGGTATGGTCTGCTACCTCGTCGGCAAAGTGGTCTCGGTCGCGGGCGGGCTGCTCGTGGATCTGCTGATCTTGCTCGTTCCGGGTTTGTTGCTGGTGGACGGGCTGGCGGTCGGATCGGCGCACTGGTTCACGCTGGTGTGGGTGCTGCTGCTCGGTCTGGTCGCGACGCTGCCGATCGGGGCGATCCTCGGGTCGGTGTTCACGTCGGCGCGTTCGCAGGGGTTGATCCAGCTGCCGATGCTCGGGGTGATCGCGATCTCCGGCATCTTCTACCCGCTCACGGCACTGCCCGGCTGGCTCGCGTTCATCGGCCAGCTCACGCCGGTGTACTGGATGGGCCTCGGCATGCGGTCCGCGCTGCTTCCTCCTGAGGCGGTCGCGGTAGAGGTCGGCCACTCCTGGCGGCACCTGGAAACAGCCGGCGTGCTGAGCCTGTGGGCGATCGCCGGCCTTCTCCTCGCACCCGTCGTACTCCGCCGAATGGCCCGCCGCGAATCCGGCTCCAAGATCGCCGAACGCCGCGAACGCGCCCTCCAACGCATCGCATGATGGACCCATGGACGACATGCAGGCGTGGGCAGTCGCTCGACCAGGTCCCATCGACGACGGTCCGCTACAGCTGGTACGCCGGCCTGTCCCTGAACCGGGCCCCGGCGAACTCCTGCTGGAAGTCGAAGCCTGCGGCATCTGCCGCACCGACCTGCACCTGACCGAAGGCGACCTCACCCCGAAGCGCCCCGGCGTAGTCCCCGGGCACCAGGCGGTGGGCACTGTCGTCGCCGTCGGCGCGGAACCGGCTGCCGGTGTGGGACCGGCTGCCGGTGTGGGACCGGCTGGCGGCGTGGGATCGGCTCGGTTCGCGGTGGGGGACCGGGTGGGGGTTGCTTGGTTGCGAGGGACCTGCGGGGTTTGTGAGTTCTGCCGGGCTGGAGCCGAGAACCTTTGTCCGCGGTCGGCCTACACCGGGTGGGACGCCGACGGCGGGTTTGCGGAGTACGCCGTGGTGCCTGACGCGTATGCGTACCGGCTGCCGGGGGACCGGTCGGCTGTGGAGCTTGCGCCGTTCCTGTGTGCGGGGATCATCGGGTACCGGGCTCTGCTGCGGGCGAATCTGCCGCCGGGCGGCCGGCTGGGGATCTACGGGTTCGGGTCCAGTGCACACCTGACCGCGCAACTCGCCACGGCTCAGGGCGCCGAGCTGTTCGTGATGACCCGTGGTGAACGGAACCGCGCGCTCGCTCGTGAGCTCGGAGCGACGTTCGTCGGCGCGACCACGGACCCTCCGCCGGCCGGGCTCGACGCGGCGATCGTGTTCGCCCCGGCGGGCGACGTGGTGCCGTCGGCGCTCGAGGCGACCAAGCCCGGCGGTACGGTCGTGGTGGCCGGCATCTACCTGTCCGACGTACCGGCGCTGAGCTACGAGCGGCACCTCTTCCACGAGCGTGATCTGCGCAGCGTCACCTCGAACACCCGGCGCGACGGCGAGGAACTGTTCCGCCTGGTCGGCAGGCTGCCGGTGATCCCACACACCACGGTCGTCCCGTTCGGTGCCGTCGACCAGGCGCTCGCCGACCTCGCCCATGGCCGCGCGAGCGGCTCCCTGGTGGCAGTCCTCGACGACTGAAGTACCAGTCCTCGGAGTACCGGTCCGCGGTGACTGAACCGCTCCGTGCGGGCATGCGTTAGAAGTGGGTGAAGATTCCACAAAGCCGTCGCGCGGGTCTTCAGCGAGCAGTGCTAGCTAAGTTAGATTTGATCAAATCTTACCGAGCTGCGCCTGATCTGATGCCTGGGAGTGAACGTGCGGATGTGGGGTCTGACCCAGCCCTCGTGGTCGGTCCGCGTCGTGCGCCCGCAGGGATCCGGAGAGGGCGGCCGGTGCTGAGCAGGATCCTCGGCGCGGTAGGTACGGTCCTGCTCGTCGTCGGGGTGGTGCTCGCCGTTCGCCCGGTGCACGCCGGTGGTGACAACTGCGGTTCGGTGTTCCGCCCCGGCGAGGGCATCACGCCGATGCAGTGCGACGCCCGCCTGAACAGCCGTGGCACGCTGGTCGCCGGATTCGGCGTCGGCGGCCTCGCGCTCGGCATCACCGCGATCACGCTGACCGCGATCCGCGACCGCCGTACCCGCGTCACCTCCTGAAGCCTCTTGACCTTGACACTGTGTCAAGGCGGAAGGTGGCTGCATGTTCACCATCGGGGACTTCGCCGCCTTCGGGCAGGTGTCGGCGCGGATGCTGCGGCACTACGACGCGCTCGGGCTGCTCCGGCCGGCGGTTGTCGACGAGGCGACCGGCTACCGGTACTACTCGGCCGACCAGTTCAGCCGCCTCAACCGGATCGTCGCGCTCAAGGACCTCGGCTTCAGCCTCCAGCAGATCGGCGAGATCGTCGAGATGAAGCTGTCCGCGGAGGAGCTGCGCGGCATGCTCCGGCTTCGGCAGGCGCAGCTCGAGGACGAGCTGGCCCGGAGTGCGGCCCGGTTGACCAGCGTCGAGGCGAGGCTCCGGCTCATCGAGAGAGAAGGGCACATGCCGACCGACGACGTGGTACTGAAGCACATCACCCCGATCCGGGTCGCGGAGCTGTCCGCGATCGCACCGAGCTACGACGGCGATGACGTCGGCCCGGTCATCCAGGCACTGTTCGGGCAACTGTTCGACCGGCTCGGCGAGGCCGGCGTGATGCCGTCCGGCTCACCGATCGCGTACTACGAGGACGCCTCCGACGACACGATCCGCGTCCACGGGGCGGTTCCCGTGGACGGCGAGATCGGTGCCGACGTGGACGCGCGAGAGCTGCCCGAGCTGCCGCAGGCTGCGACCATCGTCCATCAGGGCGACATGACGGAGGCCGATCGCAGCATGCAGACACTGGCCCGGTGGATCGAGGACAACGGCTACCGCAGCCACGGGTACGCGCGCGAGGTCACGCTGCAATTCGACCCCCAGAACCCGAAGAACTGGGTGCACGAGTTCCAGATCCAGGTCACAAAACCAGACTGACCGTTGCGAACGAGTGTGGCGGCAACGTCACCTTCAGCCCGCGCGGCTCCGGTTCCACCGTCAGCGGGACCGGAGCCACCGCGTCCGGATCGGCGACCGTGTTGTACGCCTGGGGTTTCGATGCCGTCAGCAACCGTGCGGACGACTCCCAGGACGACGCGCCACGAAGATCCAGTACGACGTCCAGTCCGGACGACGGATCGAGGTTGCTCAGCGACACCAGCGCCCGGCCGTCCTTCACCGACGCCGACGCCGACACGAGCTCCATCGCCGTACCGTCGAGATCGTAGGTGCGACCCTCAACCACGTGCACCGGCAGCGCGGCCGCGTCGTGGTGCCCCTTGTTCATCTCGAACACGTGGTACGTCGGGGTCCGCACCAGACCGCCCTCGTCGTCGGTGAGCAGCATCGCCTGCAGCACGTTGACGGTCTGCGCGATGTTCGCCATCACCAGCCGCTCCGAGTGCCGGTGGAACACGTCGAAGTGCACGCTCGCCACCAGTGCGTCGCGCATCGCGTTCTGCTGGTACAGGAAGCCTGGGTTCGTCCCCGGCTCGACGTCCCACCACGTACCCCACTCGTCCAGCACCAGACCGATCTTGCGCTCCGGGTCGTAGGCGTCCATCAGCGCCGAGTGCGCGCGGATCACCCGCTCGACGTCCTGCGCCTTCGCCAGTGTCCGGTAGTAGTCGTCCAGATCGAACGACGTCGCGCTGCCCTTGTGCTCCCAGGACCCCGCGATCGTGTAGTAGTGGAACGAGATCGCCTGGAAGAGATTCTTCGGGTCCCGCCCGCAGCCCAGGCAGCTGACCGCCTTCAGCAGCGCCTCGGTCCAGGCCAGGTTGTCGTCCGACGCGCCGGCCGCGATCCGGTACAGCTTGTTGTCACCGTGGTCTTTCAGGTACGTCGCGTACTGCCGTGCGAGGTCGGCGTACGCCTCGGCCCGCATGTTCCCGCCGCAACCCCAGGTCTCGTTGCCGATGCCCCAGAACGGCACCTTCCACGGCTCGTCCCGCCCGTTCGCCTTACGCTGCCGCACCATCGGGCTGTCGCCGTCGCGGGTCAGGTACTCGACCCACTCGCTCATCTCCCGTACGGTCCCGCTGCCGACGTTCCCGTTCACGTACGGCGCGGCGCCGAGCAGCTCGCACAACGCCATGAACTCGTGGGTGCCGAAGTGGTTGTTCTCCTCGACGTTGCCCCAGTGCGTGTTCACCATCGCCGGCCGGTCCGCCTTCGGCCCGATGCCGTCCTTCCAGTGGTACTCGTCCGCGAAACAACCACCCGGCCAGCGCAGGTTCGGGATCTCCAGCGCCCGCAGTGCCTCGACCACATCGAGCCGGATGCCGCCTTCGTTCGGAATGGCGGAGTCCTCGCCGACGTAGAACCCGCCGTAGATACACCGCCCCAGATGCTCCGCGAAGTGCCCGTACAGATGCTTGCTGATGGTCGGTCCGGGGACGTCGAGGTCGACGACGATCCGTGCTTCAGGCATTGAGCCCTCCTGGTTCTTTACAGTTGTCGGCATGGCGAAGCCGTCCGGTGTGGTGACGATGGCGGATGTGGCGCGGTCCGCGGGAGTTTCCACGATGACCGTGTCGAACGTGATCAACGGCCGGCCGCGGGTCGGCGCGGCCACCCGGGAACGCGTGCTCGCCGCGATCAGCGACCTGGGCTACCAGGTCAACCTGGCCGCCCGGCACCTGCGCGCCGGCCGCACCGGCGTGGTCGGCCTCGCGGTCCCCGAGCTGGAACGGCCGTACTTCGCTCAGCTCGCCGGCCGGCTCGCGGACCGGTTCGAGGCGCACGGGCTCCGGATCGTGATGGAACGCACCGGCGCCAGCCGCGAGGGCGAGCTGGACGCGGTCGCGTTCTCCCGGCTGCGGATGTACGACGGCCTGATCCTCAGCGTGGTCGACATCGACCCGGCCGAGCTGGGCCAGCTCCGCACCGACGCGCCGGTGGTGATGATCGGCGAACGGGCGCTGCCGTCCCGGTTCGACCACGTGATGATGGACAACGTCGACGGCGCCCGGCAGGCGACCGCGCACCTGCTCGCGACCGGTGCCCGGCGGATCGCGATGCTCGGCGGCGATCTCGTGGGTTCGGCGACCATGCCGGCCCTGCGCGCGCAGGGGTACGCGCTCGCGCACGCCGAGGCAGGCGTACCCGTCGACCCGGAGCTGAACGTGCGCACCAGGTTCGGTCTGCGGGACGGCTACCAGGCGATCCGATCGCTGCTGGAGCAGGGGAGCGAGTTCGACGCAGTGTTCGCGCTGACCGACGTGGTCGCGATGGGCGCGCTCCGGGCGCTCGCCGACGCCGGGCTGCGGGTGCCGGGCGACGTCCAGGTGGTCGGATTCGACGACATCGACGAGGCGGCGTACCTGGTCCCCGCGCTGTCCACGGTCAACCCCGGACACGAGGAGCTGGCCGACCTGATCACCGCCCTGCTGACCGCGCAGATCACCGGCGGCCCGACCGGCGACCCGCAGGAAGTGGTCGTACCGGCCCGGCTGATCCAGCGCGGCACCACCACACCGCTCGACTGACACCTCGACCTGCCTCGCACCCGGAACACGATCTCGTCGCGGATAGGTATATCGATAAACACCAGGCCGGCACAAGAGGCTAGGTGGACCGCCGGCACTCACCAACCTCGTCCGGGAGCGGCGGCTGAGCGCGCGGCTCGCCGCGTTCTGCCGGGTTGGTGAGTGCCGGGCGTCCGCTCACTCCGCCAGGAGCGAGGCGATCTCGGTCAGCTGTTCCTGCTCGAGCGGGCCGTGGGTCATCGCCGCGGCGTTCTGCTCGGCCTGTTCCACGGTGCGGAAACCGGGGATCGGCACGGTCCGCGGGCTTCGCGCCCACAGCCAGCCGAGCGCGCCCTGCGCGAGCGTCCGCCCGTCCGACTCGAGAATCTCGCGAATCGCCGCGACCTTCTCCCACCACTCCGGCGCCGGGACGCCGCCGTCGCTGAAGTACCGCAGCCACGCGGGCGGCAGCGTGCGGATGTCCGCGCCGGTCGCGGGCTTGCTCGCATCGCGGCGGCCGAGGATGCCCATCCCGAGCGGTGTCCGGTTGATGCTGGCCAGATCCTCGCGCTCGCACAGCGCGAAGAACTCCGGCGCGTCGTGCAGCACGCTCGCCTCGTGCTGCACCGCTGCGCAGTGCTTGCCCTGTGCGAACAGTTCGGCGCTGTGCACGGTGTCGGTGCTCCACGCATACGCGCGGATGAGCCCCTCGCGGACCAGTTCCTCGCAGGCTTCGCGCAACGGCAGCGCGATCTCGTCGGTGGTGTCGAAGTGCAGCTGATAGAGGTCGATGTAGTCAGTGCCGAGGCGGTCGAGCGACGCCCGGACGGCCTTGTGGACGTACTCCGGGGTGGTGTCCTGGTGGTACATGACCCGGGTCGACTCGTCGAACGTGTTGCCCCACTTGGTCGCGATCACGACCTGGTCGCGGATGCCCTCGAGCGCCTGGCCGAGGACGCGTTCGCTGTGGCCGGCACCGTACACGTCCGCGGTGTCGAAGAACGTGACACCGAGCTCGACCGCCCGGCGGATCGCCCGGACCGACTCCTGGTCGTCGACCTCACCCCAGCCCAACGGTTCACCGGCCGGATTGCTGAACGGTCCTCCGATCGCCCAGCACCCGAACCCGACCGGACTGACCTCGATTCCTGAACGTCCCAACGTGCGCATCTCCATGCCCACGAGCCAACCAGCCCGGCGATCATCCGTCCAATGAATCTTGTGCGCACAGTTGATGCACTCAGTGCATAAGACGGAACCTTCCTGGCTCACCCCGCAGGAAACCTCCCCATCCTTCAGCTGATCACTGCCACGAACTGTCAGGTTTCGCTGTGAGGCTTGTCGGGTGACTTCACGGACCCGGTTGCTGCTGCCCGCAGCCTTCATCACGTCCCTCGGCAACAACATCCAGCTGCTCGGCGCGGCCCTGCTGCTGGTCCGCGCGCACGGGTCGATGCTCGACGTCGGGTGGCTGTTCATCGCGGTCGCAGTCCCACAGGCGGCGCTCTCGCCGTACTTCGGTCGCCTCGCCGACCGCTTCGACCGCCGCCGCCTCTGGGTCGGGTGCGACGCTGTGAGCGCGGTCGCCGCCCTCGCCCTACCGATCGGCCTCGCGCTAGGTGGACCCCAGCAACCGCTCGTCTACCTCACCAACTTCGTCCTGGCCGTCATCGCCGCCCTGTTCACCCCCGCCAGCGCGGCCCTCATCCGCGAACGCGTCCCCACGGACCAGCTCCGTCCTTTCAACGCTCACTACGAAATAGCCCTCCAATCCGGCATGCTCCTGTCCGCCGCAGCCGGCGGCCTGGCCCTCCAACACTTCGGCCCCCAACCCCTCTTCACCTTCAACGCCTGCACCTTCGCCCTTTCCGCTGTCTTCGTCGCCGCAGTAGGCAAGACAGGTACCAAGAAGTTGCCGGAAGCAAGTACGCCGGAGCGCCGGCTGGTGAGCGGCCTGCCGTTGGTGCCGCTCGCCGTACTGTTCGGCCAGGGGCTTGTGGTGGTTACTGTGTTCAACGCGTTGATGCCTGTGCTGGTGGTGGGGGAATGGGGTCGGTCGGCTGGGGTCCTTGGCGTGACCGACGCCCTGGGCGGGGTCGGGTTCCTGCTGGCGGCTGCGGTTTACCGGCGGTCGGCGCAGTGGTTCGGTGATCTGCGGCTGGCGGTAGGTGGGTTCATGATCTGCAGCGCGCTCCTGGCCCTCCAGCCGCTCTTCGGCGTACCAGTGCTGATGGGTCTCGTACTCCTCGGCGCCTTCCTCTTCGGCCAGTCCCGGATCGCCACCCGCTCCCTGTTGATGACGTCGGTGGACGAGTCCCGAGTCGGCCACGCCTTCGGGATCGCGAACGGCTACGGCCTCGCCGCCACCGTCGTCGTGATGCTGATCGCGTCGATCGTCACCGGCCACACCGACACCCGCTTCGGCTTCGCCACCCTTGCCGTCATCAGCCTGCTCTCCGCTGTCGCGGCCGCCACCGCGATCGTCCACCGGAACCGAGCTCGGGAGCCAAAAATAACAGCACTTATATAAGTGCTGTTATGATCGGCGGATGGAAGATCCCACCGAGCAGAGTTTGTGGGGGCCGGTGCACGAGTTGCTGGCCCGGATGGATGGCGAGATCGGGCGGATCTACACCGACCGGGAGATCAAGGGCCTGAAGCCGACGTACGTACGTGAGCTGCTCCAACTGCACCTCAAGGGCCCGATGACGATCACCGAGCTGGCCGAGGCGACCGGGCGCACGCATTCGGCGCTGAGCCAGAAGGTGTCCGCGATGCGCACAGCCGGCCTGGTCCGGACCGTCCCGGGTGCGGACGCGCGCAGCAAGCACGTCACGCTCACCGCGAAGTCGAAGAAGCTCGTCGAGCTGCTGGCCGCCGAGTGGCGCGCGACCGAGGCGGCGCTCGCGGAGCTCGAGGCCGAGCTGCCGTACCCGATGACCCAGGTGGTCCGCGACGTCGAGAAAGCCCTTGCGAAGAAGAGCTTCCACGACCGGATCGTGGAGAAGTTGGGGAAGCAGCAGTGAAGAAGGCGCTCATCGACCTCGGCCCGCTCCGGGTCCGGACGTACCGGCGGTTGTGGATCGGCCAGGTGCTGTCCGGGTTCGGCGGCCAGCTGACCTTCGTCGCGGTGATGTTCCAGGTCTGGGACCAGACCTCGAGCCCGGCATGGACCGGTGCGGTGGGGCTCGCGCAGGCGTTGCCGCTGATCGCGCTCGGCCTGTTCGCGGGTACTCTCGTCGACCGGCTGGAGCGCCGCCGGATCTACCTGGTCACGACGATCGGGCAGTGGCTGGTCGCGACCGTGATGGCGAGCCAGTTGCTCTTCGGCCGGGTTCCGGTCGGCGTGCTGCTCGCATTGATCGCCGTACAGGCATCGTTCGGGGCCACCGCCGGACCGGTCGCCCGGACCGTACTCCCCAAGCTGCTCTCGCGGGATCAATTGGCCGCCGGGATCGCGCTCAACCGGATCGGGTTCCAGGGCGCGATGCTGCTCGGCCCCGCGCTCGGCGGCGTGATCATCGGTGCGTGGGGTGTCGGTGTCTGCTACCTCGTCGACGCCGTCAGTTTCCTGGCAGCGCTGTACGGCGTACTCGGCCTGCCGCGGATGCAGATCGAAACCACCGCGAAGCCGGGGTTGCGCGGCGTCTGGGACGGGCTGCAGTTCATCGCCGTGACCCCGGTGATCCGCGGCGCACTGATCACCGACCTCGCGGCGACCGTGTTGTCGATGCCGATCAGCCTCTTCCCGGTGATCAACGCGGAGCGGTTCGGCAACAACCCGCGGACGCTGGGATTGTTCCTGACCGCGATCGCCGTCGGCGGGGTCGTCGCGTCACTGTTCTCCGGGTCGTTCACACGGCTGCCGCGCCACGGGCTGGTGATGTTGTGCGGGTCGGCCGGTTGGGGGATCGCCCTGCTGTTGTTCGCGTTCTCGCCGGCGCCGTGGCTGGCGTTGGCGTGTCTCGCGGTCGCCGGTGCAGCGGACACGGTCGCTGTCGTGTCCCGCAGTACGATCGTCCAGCTGCACACGCCGTCGGAGTTGCTCGGCCGGGTCAGTGCGGCCGAGCAGATCGTCGGCCAGGCGGGACCGGACCTCGGCAACCTCCGGGGCGGCGTCGTCGCCCAGCTGACGTCACCGGTCGCCTCGCTGGCGTCGGGCGCGTTGTTGTGTGTGGCGGCCGTTGCGGCGGTGGCTGCGACTACGCCGGGCTTGTCACAGCGCGACGGTGCGGAAGCCGGCGTTGCCCATTGACGACTCCGGCGTGTTCGACGAGCGCGCGGCGTTGCGGTAGCGGTTGCAGTAGGAGTCGTGGCAGAGGTACGAACCGCCGCGCATCACCCGCGCCGCACCGAGCGACGGTCCCGTCGGGTTCGCGGCGGGGGAGAACTTGTAGTACCGCGGGCCGAACCAGTCGCCGCACCACTCCCAGATGTTCCCGACCATCTGCCACAGACCGTATCCGTTGGGTTCGAACGTCCGCACCGGCGCGGTGGTGAGGTACCCGTCCTCCTCGGTGTTCGTCCTCGGGAACTCGCCCTGCCAGATGTTGCACCGCCATTGCCCGTCCGGACCGATCAGCTCGTCACCCCACGGGTACCGCTTGCCGTCCAGCCCGCCGCGCGCGGCGTACTCCCACTCGGCCTCGGTCGGCAGCCGCCGCCCGGCCCACTTGCAGTACGCCGTCGCGTCGTTCCAGCTGACGTGGACGACCGGATGGTCGTCGAGCCCGTCGAGGTCGGACCGCGAGCCGCCCGGATGCCGCCAGTCCGCACCGCGCACCCCGGCCCACCACGGCGTACCGGAGGCCGGCCCCATCACCTCGTCCGACTCAGCCGCCAGCGCAAGATGAAACACCGCCGAGTACCCGAACGTCTCGGCCTCGGTCCGATACCCGGTCGACTCCACAAATCGCGCAAAGTCCGCATTGGTCACGCTGGTCGCATCAATCCTGAACCCCGCCACCTCGACCTCATGCACCGGCGTCTCACCATCACCAACGTTCCCGTCCCCAAGCCCATTACCCATAGCAAACCGCCCACCCCCCAACACGACCTGCTCGACCCGATGCTCCCCCCGCCCGGCAGGCACGACTGGAGGCGCCGCATCCCCATCTCGAGAAGGCGCACAACACGACAGCTGCTCGTCGGCCATAACCGCAGCCTAGGTTCAGTGCCGGAACACCTCGACAGGCAGCTCACCTGACTGAGATCCATGCTTCAGTGGAGATCCAGGAAGTCCCGCAGCCACTGGTCGATTTCGTCGAGGCAGCCCGTATCGATCTGACCTGCCGACCGGCTGACTCGTTCACGGCTGATGGTGCGGGGTTGCTCGGTGAGAGCCCAGCTGGGCTTGCGCAGCTTGAGGCCGGCGCCGCTGAGCCGGACGTGATGGGGCCAGCCACGGTCCTTCGTCGTCACCGGGAGGACGATCGCCAGGTCCGGGACAGCGTCCAGGTAGTCGTTCGCGGCGAGGATGACGGCCGGCCGTTCGCCGAACTGCTCACGCCCACGAGTCGGGTTGAAGTCGACCCACACCACGGCGCCGCGGCGCAGTTCACGCATCAGCCAGACCGTCCTCGCTCGCCTCGTCCCATGCCGCGGTCAGCTCGTCGTAGTCGCTGTCGCGGCCGCTGTCCGCATAGGCCCGGCGCACGGCGGCGAACCGCTGGTGCCGGGCATGCTCCTCCGTCACCCGCTGCAGAAACTCCGCAGCAGTCAGCCCTTCGGCGCGTGCGGACCGCATGATCGTGTCGCGCACATGCTTCGGCACCTTGAGGGAGGTCATCTCGGACATACCGACGAGAGTACCAACCTACTACCAGACAGGGATACCTTTCGGCATACCTTCCGCTATCCCAGCCTCGGTGGGCCTTGGTTGATGCGGTGGAGGACGGGGTCCAGGCGGTAGAAGTCGGGGCCGGTGATCAGTTGGCGTTCGTCCCACCAGGTGGCGCCTGCTTCGGCGAGGGGCTCGATCAGGGGGCGCGGGTCCTCGGACGGGCTGATTCCGCCGACGATGACGTCGTACGGCGTGGTTCGGTCGGCGCGCTGGTTGTTGAGGAACGTGATCAGCTCGCGGACTTCCTCGACCGCCGGCGCCTGGCCGTGGTTGGCGCCGGCGAACAGTGGTACGGCGCCGTCCCAGCGGGCGGCGCGGCGCATCGGGGCCTTGCGCGGCCAGTAGCCGGCGATCCACACCGGCGGGCGCGGGCGCTGAACCGTTGCCGGCAGCAACTCCACGCCGTCGGCGCGGTAGTGCTTGCCTTGGTGGTTCACCCGTTCGCCGGACCAGTACGCGGCCATCAGGTCGAGGCCCTCGTCGAGCCGTTCGGCCAGCACCCGAGGATCGGTCTCGTCGCCGAAGCTGCCGAACTCGTCGGCGATCGGTCCGCCCAGCCCGGCGCCGAAGATCACCCGGCCGCCGCTGAGCGAGTCCAGCGTCGCGACCTGCCGCGCGAGCTGCTCAGGTCGCCGCCGCGCGACCGGCGTGACGAGCGGACCGAGCTTGATCCGGGACGTCGCCAGCGCGGCCGCGGTCATCAGCATCCACGGATCACCGAACGGCTGCCCGCGCCGCTGCTCCTTGCTGTGCACGACGTGATCCCAGAAGAACAGCCCGTCCCACCCGGCCTCCTCGGCGGCGCGAGCCACTCGAGCGACCGTATGAGCATCGGCGAAGTCCCCGAAGTTCGGAATGTTGACAGAGAAACGCATGCTCACAACCGTAGTTCGACGAACGGAATCGTGTCGCCCGGCAGCAGGTACGTCTCGACCTCGACGAACCCGCGCGCCGTCGCGAACCGCAGCCCGTCGACGTTGCTGCTCAGGATGTGCGTCTCGATCCGGTCCGCGAACTCCAGCCCGCGGCGCAAGCAGTGCTCGTAGATCGCCGTACCGAAACCCCGACCCCGGTACGCCGGAAGCAGCCGGGCGATCACCACCGCCGCAGCGGTCTCCTCCGACGGCGGGCGGACCGTTGAGCAGCCGACCAGTACGTCGTCGTCGTACGCGACCTCGAGGACGTTCCGCGTGGATCGCTCGCGGATCTCGTCGACCGACAGCGGTGCCGTCGGGATGATCTCGTTGTGCACCCGCTGCCAGTCCAGCAACGTCGCGTCGTCCTCGACCTGAACAATCCGCAACATCCGGACAGTCAAACAGATCCAGCTGTGGCGGTAGCGTTCGGGACGTGCGCATCCTCTACGTCGGTAACAGCTTCACGTCGCGGAACAACCTGCCCGGGCTGATCAAGGGGCTGGCCGGCGCGCGCGGAATCGAGGTCGAGCACAAACTGATCTCGGCCGGTGGCGCCTCACTGCGGCAGCACTTGAACGCGGGCAAGGCGCTCGAGGCGATCGCGAGCGGCGGCTTCGACACCGTCGTACTGCAGGAGCAGAGCACGCTGCCGATCAAGAGCCCGGACCGCTTCCGGGACAGCGTTCGCGACTTCGACGCGGCGATCTCCGCTGCCGGTCTGCGCACGGTTCTGTACCAGACCTGGGCGCGGCGCAACGCCCCGGAGACGCAGAAGGCGCTCACCGACGCGTACGGCGCGGCCGCGCTGGAGCTCGGTGCGACGCTGGTCCCGGTCGGCATGGTCTGGGAGCGGTTCCTCGCCACCCACGACGAGCCCGCGCTGCACGACGCCGACAACAGCCACCCGGCGCTGGCCGGCAGCTACCTCGCCGCCTGTGTGTTCCTGATCGCGCTGTTCGAGGAGGACCCGGTCGGCATCGACGTTCCCGTCAAGGGCCTCGACACCGCCGGCCTCCTCCAACAGGCCGCGTGGGACATCTGCAGCTCTATGTAGCGTCGTGGAAGACCAGCCCGAGGGTATGACGCTGACCCGAGCGGATCGCGGAGACACCATGCCGCACCGGAGCGGCCGACCACCCGCGGGCCGAGCGGACCGGCCGGTCGCGGGTCGTGAAGACAAGCCCGTGCCCGTGCGGGATGAGAGTCGACGTACCGCGGGACTGGGCGCGTGGACGTTGCTCCACCAGCAGGAACTCGCCGCCGGTGTGGTCGATGCCCGGCTCGTTCAGGTTGATCACGACCTGCAGCGGGAACACCTTGTCGCCGTACAGATCCCGATGCAGTGCGTTCCAGTCGCCGGCGTACCGGAGCAGGATCGGGGTCGGCCGTGTCTGCCCCGCGCGGTGGCAGATCTCCAGCCATTCGTCGAGCGTGTCCGGCCACTCGGCCTCCCGGCCGAGCTTGGCGTACCAGTCCCGGGCGATCGGCAGCAGCCGCGGGTAGAGCGCGTGCCGGAGCGCGTCGATCGGCTCCGGGAACGGCGCGGCGAAGTACTTGTACTGTCCTTCGCCGAACCGGTGCCGTGCCATGTCGATCGTGGCCCGAAACCGGCGCGTGTCGTCGTACATCCCGGCGATCGACGCCGCCTCGCCCGGCGTCAGCAGTTGCGGCAGGAGCGCACAGCCGAGGTCGTTCACCTCCGCCGTGACGCTCTCCCAGTCGGCTCCGGCGACTCGTCGTTCGTACTTGTTCATACCTCCTGAACGGCCTGGCGCAGGATCGTGTGAGTCTGCTCCAGCACGGTGATCGGCGCGAGCATCGTCGCGTCGTCG
The DNA here is from genome assembly GCF_006715085.1 of Kribbella jejuensis. Lineage (NCBI taxonomy): Bacteria > Bacillati > Actinomycetota > Actinomycetes > Propionibacteriales > Kribbellaceae > Kribbella > Kribbella jejuensis. The sequence goes on from NZ_VFMM01000002.1 coordinate 1,003,086, forward strand.
AGTGGCTGCTCGCGGGTCGCGAGCATGCGGAGGAAGACCTTCAGGCCCGGTACGACGTACTCCGAGTCGAGCCGTACGTCGCTGCTCACGAGCCCGGTGCGCCCGACGAGCTCGGCGTGGAACGGTACCCGGCCGGACTCTGCGGGCTTCACCAGCTGCAATGTGACGAGAACACCGTCGCACCGGTAGCGCACGACGACCGTCGATCCGACGCGCTCGACCTCGACCGGACCGGGCTCGCCGGGTGCCAGACGTCGCGCGAGGTCGGCGGCGTGGATGCCGTAGAAGAAGATGCCGCTGTACTCGCTGTCCGGATCCGCCGGGCCGGTGATCGTGATCGCCTGCAGCTCCTCGGGTGAGTTTCTCGCGAGCGTGTCCGCGTCGGCGACCCAGCGGACCGCGGAGTACGACGTGACCGGCGCACCACCGCGCTTCGCGGCGTCCAGGATCGCCTGCGCGTCCGCCGTACTCGCCGCCAGCGGCTTGTCCACCCAGACCGGTACGCCGGCCTCGAGGAACGGTACGGCGTACTCGCGATGCAGTGCGCCGTCGCGGTTCGTCACGATCAGCGCGTCGACGTCGCCGAGAAGCTCGACCGCGGTCGGGACGATCCTGGTGATCCGGCCCGCGGCGGCGAGCCGGTGGTTCCGCTCGTCATCCGCGCCGACCAGAGCGACGACGCGCGTGTCGCCGGCGATCTGCTGGGCGTTGAGGTGCCGGATGATCTCGTCGGCGTGACTGTTCTCGGTACCGACCAGGGCGATCCGCATCAGTCCTCCAGGTCGACCGGTCGCCCGGTACGCGCGGACTCGTACACGGCCAGCACGGTGGCCAGCGAACGACGTCCGGCCTGCAGTGTGATCGTGGGCGGGCGGCCTTCGCGGACGGCGGCGATGAAGTCGCGGTACTGCGCGAGGTGCGCCAGCTCGATCTCGCCCCAGTCCGCGGGACCTGTCAGCGTGGGCGGCTCGGGCGCCTCGCCGTTCGCGGACGCGAAGTACGCCAGCGCGTCGTCGTCGAGGACCGCCGTACCTTCGTCGCCATGGATCGTCAGCCGCACCGGGCGGCCCGGGTACGCCGCCGTACTCGCGAGCAGGAGCCCGATCGCGCCGCTCTCGAAGACGATCGACGCGCCGGCGAGGTCCTCGACCTCAATGCCTTCGTGCGCGAGCCGGCCGGTCTGCGCGCTGACCTGAACCGGGCGCCCGAGCATCCAGACGAGCAGGTCGAGCGCGTGGATGCCCTGGTTCATGAGTGCGCCGCCGCCGTCCACGGCCAGCGTGCCGCGCCAGTCGTCGCCGTCGTAGTACGACTGCGGACGGAAGAACGCGGACTCCGCGATACCTGAGGTGACCCGGCCGAGCGCGCCGGTGTCGATCGCCGCGCGAATCTGCGCCACCGGCGGCTGGAATCTCCGCTGGCTGATCACCGACACGGTCAGCCCGGTCGCCTGCTGGGCCACAATCAAGCGGTCCGCGGCCTCGAGCGTGATGTCGACAGGCTTCTCGACGATCACGTTCTTGCCGGCTTCCAGGGCTTCGATCGCAGCGTCCGCATGCAATGCGCTGGGCAAGCAGATCCCCACCGCGTCGAGCTCCTCCGCGGCGTAGGCATCGGCCGCCGACGCATACGGTTTCGCGCCGTACTGCTCGGACAGCGTCCCGGCGCGCTCGAGATCCTGGTCGACCACCGCGACCAGAGTGGCGTCGTCACCAAGCGCATCGATGAGACGAGCATGCACGGTCCCGATCGCCCCGGCACCGATCACAGCAAACCGCATGAGACCCCTCTTCACTCGGTGGTGACGTCCGGTTCGTTGCCCGCAGCAAGCGCCTGCAACGCCCGGCTCAGCAGAGATGACATGTCATGCCCAGGAGTCCATCATGCAACCGCTTGCCCTGCAACCGTCTCGCTGATCAGCGGACGACTGCGAAGCGGAAGTTCAGACCGTCGGAGGTGAGGACTTTCAGCGTCGTCGGCGAGACGCCAGGACTGTCGTAGTAGCGAACCCCTTCACCAAGCAGCACCGGGGCGATGTGTAAGACGATCTCGTCGACCAGTCCGGCCTCGAGAGCGAGCCGTGGTACGGCGCCTCCGGTGACCACCAGGTCCTTCGAACCGGCTGCCTTCAGACCGTCAGCCACCACCTCGCGGATGTCGCCGGACACGTACGTGAACTCCGGCACCACCTTGGACGCCGGGTCTTTGCGCGTGTAGATCAGGATCGGCCCGCTCCACGTCCCGCCGTACGGACGGTTCTCGCCCATCACGTCGACCAGCCGCCCACCGCACAGGAACGCCCCGCACCGCGCGATCACCTCCGCGCCCAACCCCGACGACACTCCACCTTCACCGAGGAACATCCACCCCACCCCGTCGTCGCGGTCCCCGATGAAGCCGTCCAGGGACATCGTCATGTGCCAGATCACGCTCATGACCACCAGCCTGCGCCACGCGGATCCATGCGTCTAATGCCAATCCGGAGCGAAACACATAGATAGCATCGATACATGCTCGATCTCGTCCGACTGCGCGTCCTGGCGGCAGTCGCAGCGCACGGCTCGGTCACGGCCGCTGCCGAGGCGCTGCACTACACCCAGCCCACCGTCAGCCACCACCTCGCTCGGCTGGAGGCCGCGACCGGCGCGAAGCTCGTCCGGAAGTATGGCCGCGGCATCCGGCTCACCCCTGAGGGCGAGATGCTCGCCCGGCGCGCCGCGGAGATCGTCGGCCGGGTCGACGCCGCCGACGCCGAACTCGCCGCGGTCGTCGGCCTGCGGGCCGGCCGGGTCCGGGTCGGCGCGTTCAGCTCGGCGCTCAGCGAACTCGTCCCGCCCGCCGCCAAAGAGTTGCGCCGCGACCACCCGAACCTCGAACTCGAACTCACCGACGTCCATCCACGGGTTGCTGTCGAGCAGCTGAGGGCCGGCGAGCTCGACCTCGCGATCGTCTTCGGGTACGACGAGGAGTCCCCCGACGACGGCATCCGCTACACGTATCTGCGCGACGACCCGATCCACCTGTTGAGCCGGCGTACCGGACAGACCCTCGCCGACCACCGGGATTCCGACTGGATCGCAGGCTGCGTGAACTGCCGCCGCGACCTGCTGGAGCACTGCGCGACGGCCGGCTTCACCCCACGGATCGCGTTCACCAGCGACGATATCGTCGTCCAGCAAGCCTTCGTCCGCGCCGGGCTCGGCGTCACCACCATGCCCGGCCTGGCACTCCGCGCCCACCGCATCGCGGGCGTCCGCACCACCGAACTGCCCATCGTCCGGCGCATCCAGCTGGCCGTCTACGGCGACCCGCCCGACCCGCCGGCCACGAGAGCCTTCATAGAAACCCTGAAACGAGTAACACTTGGGTAGGAGTCGTCGGAGTCTCCGGTTGGAGGACCGGGTGATGGGGCACTTGGTGAGCATGGTGAACGTCGGATTGCGCTACGAGCGGATCTGGCGGGCGGCCGTGGGTCTGCTTGCCACGATCGGTGTGCTCACAGCGCTGGTATTCATCTCGCCGGCGACGAATCTCGCCGCATTTCTGGTCGCCGCGCTCACCATGGGCGCGGTCTGCCTGAGTATTGGCTTAGGGCGTGACCTGCCGAACGCCGACCTGCTCCGCGTCGTACCGCGCGGCGCCGTGCTCGGTGGGCTGTGCGTCCTCGCGGTCTGCGGGTACGCCGCCGCCGTCGGCGCGCGGACCGTGGCGCTGCTGCTGCTGGTCGTCGGCGTCTCGCCGCCGGTGGTCGACTGGCTTCGCTCGGGCCGCCCACCACGACCAGTACGGCCGGTGCGACCCGCGCACCCGCTGCGTCGCTCCTCGCTCCACCGGGCCCGTCGGACCGTGAAGAAGAAGTTGCCGAAGGCACCCGTACTGCAGCAGGACCTGCCGATGCCGAAGTACCTGACCGCGGTGGTCCGCAGCGTCTGCGAGTTGAGCGACGAGGAGCTGTGCCTGGCCTGGCGCCGCAGCTTCACCCAGCTCCAGCGCACCGCCGGCGCCGACCGTCGGCAGGCGATGATCGACGTACGCCGCGCCTACCTCGACGAACTCGAACGCCGCCACCCCGACTCGTTCGCCGCCTGGCTGGCCTCCAACCCTCGCGCGGCCGGCGATCCCGCCAAGTTCTTCACTCACCGAGCAGACCACTAGGAGAGATTCTGTGAGCGGTACGGAGACGACCCGGACCGACCGCACGTTCTTCGGGCATCCGCCGGTGCTCGCCAACCTCTTCGGGGTTGAACTCTGGGAACGATTCTCGTTCTACGGCATGCAGGGCATCCTGCTGATCTACCTGTACTACTCCGCTGACCGCGGCGGCCTCGGCATCGACGAGGGGACGGCGACCAGCATCGTCGGCGCGTACGGCGGTCTCGTCTACCTGTCGACGATCCTCGGCGGCTGGCTCGCCGACCGGCTGCTCGGCGCCGAACGCACACTGTTCTACAGCGCGATCGTGGTGATGGCGGGTCACATCGCGTTGGCCCTGATCCCCGGCCTCGGCGGGGTCGCGGTCGGTCTGGTGCTGATCGGGTTCGGCAGCGGCGGGGTGAAGGCGAACGCGACCTCGCTCGTCGGAACGCTGTACGACGAGCACGACGAACGGCGCGACGGCGGGTTCTCGTTGTTCTACCTGGGCATCAACCTCGGTGCACTGGTCGGACCACTGCTCACCGGACTGTTGCAGAAGAACGTCGGGTTCCACTACGGATTCGGTCTGGCCGCGGCCGGCATGTTCCTGGGCATCGTGCAGTACGGCATCGGGCGCCGCCGGCTCGGCGAGGCGGCACGTGAGGTCCCGAACCCGCTGCCGCCCGCCGCGTTGCGTCGTACCGGTCTGATCGCCGCTGCGGTGCTCGTCGTCGTTGTCGTACTGCTCATCTCGGGCGTGCTGCCGGCCTCCCGGTATGCGACCGCGGTCGCGGTCCTGAGCGCGATCGCGGCAATCATCTACTTCGCGGTGATTCTGACCAGCAGCCGGCTGACCGACATCGAGCGACGGCGGGTGCAGGCCTTCATCCCACTGTTCATCGCGAGTGCGGCGTTCTGGTCGTTGTACCAGCAGCAGTTCACGGTCGTGACGATCTACTCGGATCAGCGGCTGGACCGGAACATCTTCGGCTGGCAGATGCCGGTGTCGTTCGTCCAGTCGATCAACCCGGTGATGATCATCGTGCTGTCCGGCGTGTTCGCCGCGCTGTGGACAAAGCTCGGCCCGCGCCAGCCGTCGACGCCGATCAAGTTCAGTGCCGGGCTGGCCGTGATGGGGATCGCGTTCCTGCTCTTCCTCACGATGGCCGGCGGCGGTCCGAACAGCGCCCCGCTGCTCGGCCTCGCCGGCATCCTGCTGGTGTTCACGATCGCCGAACTACTGCTCTCGCCGGTCGGCCTGTCGTTGTCGACCAAGCTCGCTCCGGAGGCGTTCCGCACCCAGATGGTTGCCTTGTTCTTCCTGTCGGTGGCGCTGGGTACGGCGATGTCCGGTGTACTGGCCAAGCTCTACAGCCCGCACCACGAGGGCGCGTACTTCGGCATCATCGGCGGGGTCGCGCTGGTCCTGGGCGGCCTGCTGGCAGTGTCGGCGCGGCCGATCCGGCGGCTCATGAGCGGCGTGCACTGAACGCGGTCTGCAGGTCCGCGGCGATCAGCTCGACCGCGTGGCGTCCTGCCGACAGGACTGCCGGGAAGTTGAGGAAGGCGTGCATCGTGTCGGCGTACTCGACCAGCTCCACGGGTACGCCGTCATGCTCGAGGCGAGCGCTGTACGCGAGCGCGTCGTCGCGTAGCTCGTCCCGCTGAGCCGCGAGCAGCAGGGTCGGTGGGAGACCAATGAGGGTCGAGGCGTGGAGTGGTACGGCGCCTGGCGGGATGTCGCGCGTGCCGAAGTACCACTCGTGCCAGTCGGCGCTCGGGTGCAGGTCGAGGACCGGGTAGCAGAGGATCTGGCGGTCGGGGAGCGGTACGCCGTTGTCGCGGGCGAGCAGGCATGCGCCGGCCGCAAGTGCACCGCCGGCGCTTTGTCCGCCGACGGCGATCCTGCCGTCGCCGTTCAGGTGGTCGGGGATCCATTGGAGCGTGTCGTAGACGTCCTGGAGCCCTGCTGGGCAAGGATTTTCGGGCGCCAGGCGATAGTTGAGTGAGACAACGGTGACGTTGCCTTCGGCAGCTATCCGGGACGTCGCGTACTCGATGTCGCGCAGATCCCCGCCGACGAACCCGCCGCCGTGCAGCCAGAGCAGCACCGGTCTGGGACGGGTCGAATGCCGGTAGACGCGGGCCTGCAGCGTTCGCCCGGGAAGGTCGATCTCGATGTCTTCGGTGGAGACGCGTGGGTCGCGTTCGCCGGCGATCGCCGGGTCCGGCAGGTCCTCGCGGTCGAGGAGGAGTGCCTGGTAGGGGTCGAGGTCGGGGTTGGCCGGCAGATCCGCGAGGTGCTTGAGCAGCGCGTCGGTCTCCGGGCCGAACTGTGGATCGTCGACGATCATGCGATCACCGGCTGCAGATGCCGAGCCGCGTGCGCGTACAGAACCCCGTCCGGCGTCGTCGACACGTACTCCGCCAACGCACCGATCCCGCCGTCGAACCCGCCACCGGTCGAAGGGTCGGCCCAGGCTGCTTCGTCGTACTCGAGGATTTCGGCGATCAGGGCGGCGCCGACGTTGTGGAAGCGGTGCAGCACGAGTTCCGAGGGGATCCGGCGGCCGGCTTCGACGCCGCCGTGGTTGAGAGCGCTGCCGATCTCGGCGGTCTCCCAGCGCGGGTCGAGGCTCCAGTGCAGCCGGCCGGCCCGGGCGTCGCGCAGTACGGCAAGCGTGATCTCGTCCCACATCAGCACGTGCGCGACCAGGTCGTGCAGCGAGTCGCAGAAGTGCCCGAGCGGTCCGTCGTGCACGTCGTACGGAGTCCGGAGTTCTTCTTCGGTCTTGCCCTCGAGCCGGCTGAGCAGCAGTTCCTGGTCGCGGCGGATCATCCCGGCCGCCTGCGCCGGGGTCGTCGTCGGTGTACGCATGCCGACAATCAACCAGCCGGCGATCCGCGCGGCCGGTGGATTGCGCGAAGTGCTCAATCCACCGCGCGGTACGTCGACATCTTGGCGCGGGCGCCGCAGGTGTTCATCGAGCACCACCGTCGGCGCCCGGGCCGACTCGTGTCGACGAACAGCAGTGAGCAGTCGTCGGAGGCGCAGGCCCGGATCCGGTCCGCGTACGGCCCGGTCAGCAGCTCGATCGCGTCCCTCGCCAACGTGCTGAGCAGATCGGTCGCGTCGAGGGGTGCAGGCTCCAGACCGAGCTCAGGCGTGAGACGCGGGCCGGGGAGCCGGCGGCTGCTCCAGCGGTTGACCACGCCGACGTCTGCCGTGACCGCCGTACCGGTGAACAACCTGTACAGCGCCTCGCGCAGTTCGATCGCCGTCCCGCGCACGGCGGGGGTGACCGCCGGCGCCTCCTTGGTCAGGCCGGACTCCTCGAACCATCGGGCGAGGTCGTCGGTCTCCGGGATCCGCTCGAAGGGCGTCTGTTCCCGCTTGCCGAGCGTCGCCGTGAAGTCGACCGACGAGCGGCCGCCGACCCAGGTGAACTCCGTCCGCATGGGGATAGTCTATCATCGTGTTACCAGTTAAACCGGTAACGGAGGAGTTGAGCGTGAAGATCGGGATCGTCGGCGCAGGCGGTGTGGGTGGGTACTTCGGCGCACGGCTGGCGGCGGCCGGGGAGGACGTCGCGTTCGTGGCGCGAGGCAAGCACCTCGAGGCGATCACCTCGGACGGGCTCGTCGTCCACAGCCCGGAGGGCGATCTGCAGTTGCCGGTCCAGGCGACCGACGATCCGGCTCAGATCGGCGTGGTCGACTACGTGCTGCTGTGCGTGAAGACCTGGCAGCTGCCCGAGGTGATCGAGTCGATCCGCCCGCTCGTCGGCCCGCAGACCGCGATCGTCACGGTGCAGAACGGCGTTGAGGCGCCGGACCAGGTCGCGCAGGTCTACGGGCAGGACGCCGTCCTGCCGGGGGCCGCCGAGGTGATCGCGTACGTCGAGAGTCCCGGAGTGATCCGGCATCTCGGCAGCGGGAAGCTCAACTTCGGCGAGTGGGGCAACGGGACGACGCCGCGGGTGGAGCGGCTGCGGGACGTGTTCGTCGGCGCCGGGCTGCAGGCCACGATCCCGGAGGACATCTGGGTGGCGCTGTGGACGAAGTTCCTGTCGGTGGTTCCGACGGGCGGGTTGGGTACGGCGACCGGTGCCGGGTACGGCGTACTCCGCAAGCAGCCGGCCACGCGCCAGTTGCTCACCGAGGCGACCTCCGAGATCCGCGATCTCGCGCGGGCCCGCGGCGTCCAGCTCGCTGCGGATGTTGTCGACCGGACGCTCGACTGGATCGACCAGCTTCCGCCGGACGGGACCACGTCCCTGCAACGCGACCTGATCGCCGGCCGCCCGTCGGAGCTCGACGCGTGGACCGGAGCCGTCGTCCGCCTCGGCCGCGAGTCCCGCGTCCCGACGCCGATCAACACCCTCCTGTTCGAACTCGCCTCCGCCCGAGTGCTTGCCACCAGCAACTAGCCCCGCCGGAACGGGATCGCCGCCGCAACCCACCTCCACCCCGGTGTGGTGGCCGGGGTGGCTGGCGGTTCTGCATGGTCAGTGGTCGATGTGGGCGTGGAGGCGGGTGTCGGGGGTGGGCTGACGGTCGCGGGTGAGGACCGCCGCGAACAGTGCGCACAGGGTGATGCCGTAGATCGCCACGCCGAGGGGGAGTGCGCTTGTCATGCTGAGGCCGATCATCACCACAGCCCACACGCCGGCGACCAGGGCGGCGTACCGCTGCCACCCGGTCCACGAACGCAGTACGACGACCCCGGCGATCAGCAACCCGACGGCCGTGAGGGCGACACCCAGCCCGAAGAACGCGCCGACCACCTGCGGACCGGTGTCACTCAACCGCTGGTCGGCGATCGGAATCGACGCCAGCTCCGCCAGGAACAACACCAACGTCCCACCGCCGGCAATCCCCGCCCCGACCCGACCGGCCCGCCGCGGTAGTGCGCGGAGGAAGGCGAGCAGCCCGCAGAAGACCAGCAGGTGGAGTACGGCGTACCCGATGGAGACCGGGATGAAGGCGTCCGCGCTCCACGGGTAGCTCCAGAGCTTGTCGGAGATCGTGGACGCGGGCTTGACGACGGCCTCGACGCCGATGCCGGTCAGTGTGGTGACGGCTGCGCCGATCAGGCCGATGACGGACAGGTTGCGGTTCATGGTTTCCACCTTTCGAAGACTGTGGTTCGACGGTAGGAACCGGTGGTTGCCGTGCGCATCGGCAGCAGTACGCCGTTCGACGTAGGTGTTAGCACTGTGGCGGCGACGGCCCGGCGCTGCCACGATGGTGGCGTGGGAGGGCGACGGGCGGCGGTGGCTGGGATGTTCGGTACGGCGGTGCTCGCGGAGCTCGCCGCGATCGTCCTGTCGTGGCGGCTCGAGCCGGCGTACGACACGCTGCTGTACGTACTGTTCAACCTGGCCGCGGTCGGCGCGGGTGCGGTGATCGCGTGGCGGCGGCCGGAGAACACGATCGGCTGGCTGTTCCTCGGGTTCGGCCTGCTGAACACGCTGGCGTCCGACCTCGCCCACGGATGGGGTCTCCGCGCGGCCGCGGAGGGGTGGCCGGGCGGCCCCGTCGGCGAGGCGGTGTCGGCGGTCAGTTGGCTGCCGAGCGGGTACGGCTGGATGCTCACGTTCCTGCTCTTCCCGACCGGGCGACTGCCCGGACGACGCTGGCGTGTGGTGCCGTGGATCGGTGCGGCCGGCCTGCTGATCAGCATGACTGCGTGGACGCTGAGCCCGGACCGAGGCCGCGACTTCGTCTCCGGGCGCAATCCGATCGCGGTCGCGAGCCTTCCGACGGGGTTGCTGCTCGGCATCGGGATACCGCTGTTCCTCGGTTCGCTGGTCGCGGCGGTGGCATCGCTCGCCGTCCGGTTCCGGCGGTCCGAGGGCCTGGAACGCCAGCAAATGAAGTGGTTCGTGCTCGCCGCGGCCGTCGCGGGCGTCGCGCTGCCGACCAGCTTCGTTCTCTGGTACGTGAGCCCCGCCGCGTCGGTGATCGCGGCGGTCGCGCTGACCGGTCTGCCACTGGCCGCGAGCGCGGCGATCCTCCGGTACCGCCTGTACGACATCGACTTCTTCATCAGCCGGACCGTCGCGTATGCGGGCCTGACGGTCCTGCTCGTCGCGGCGTACGCGGTCGTGACCGTTGCCCTCGGCACCTTCCTTGGGAGCGGGTCGGCATGGACGGTCGCGGTCGCGACGCTGGTGTGCGCAGTGCTCTTCCGGCCGCTGCGGACGCGGATCCAGGATGTGGTGGACCGCCGGTTCAACCGATCGCGGTACGACGCTCTGCAGCGGATGACCGCGTTCCTCGACGACGTACGTTCCGGTCGGCGGCCGCCGGAGGACGTCCAGGCGGTGCTCGGCGAGATCCTCGGCGACCCCGGGCTGGAACTTCTTGTGTTCCTTCCGGAGAGTCGCAGGTACGTCGACCTCGCCGGCGCGGACCGGGATGACGCCGACACCGATGCGCGCCGGCGGATCGCTGTCGCGCGCGGCGATCAACCGGTCGGTGTTGTGCTGTACGACGGAACGAGCCCGCTCGGGCCGGAGCTGGTACGACGGGTCGTCGAGCAGGGCGGCCTCGCCGTCGAGATCGCCCGGCTGCGCGCCGAGCTCAACGTCCAACTCGTCGAGGTGACGGCGTCCCGGGCCCGCATCGTCGCCGCCACCGAAGCCGAACGCCGCCGCATCGAACGAGATCTCCATGACGGAGCCCAACAGCGCCTGGTCTCGATCGGACTGGCCCTGCGCCACGCTCAACATCAGTTGGGTGATTCCCCGGTACGGGCGACGTTGGAAGGAGCCGTGGCGGAGGCGACCGTCGCGATCGGGGAGTTGCGGGAGTTGGCTCGGGGGCTGCCGCCCAGTCAGCTGGATGCCGGGCTGGGGCCGGCATGTCAGGAGCTGGCGCGGCGGGCTCCGGTGGCGGTGTCGGTGCGGATGCCGGAGCGGCGGTTCGACCGGGGTGTCGAGGCGGCGGCGTACTTCATCTGCTGTGAAGGTCTGACCAACGCGGTCAAGTACGCCGCCGCGAGCCGGGTCGAGCTGATCGCGGACCACGACCGCGAGCACCTCGTCGTCCGGGTCGTCGACGACGGCATCGGCGGCGCCGCACCGCGCGGCGGCACCGGACTCACCGGTCTGGCCGATCGCGTCGCCGCGCTGGGCGGTACGTTCCACGTCGACAGCCGACCCGGTGCCGGTACGACGCTCGTCGCGGAGCTGCCATGCGGATCGTGATCGCCGAGGACCAGGTGCTGCTGCGCGAGGGTCTGCGGATGCTGTTCGTCGACGGCGGGCACGAGGTGGTCGCGGCCCTCGGCGACGCGGACGGCCTGCTCGACGCGGTCACGACGTACCGGCCGGATCTCGTCGTCGCGGACATCCGGATGCCGCCGACGCACACCGACGAGGGCGCGCGGGCGGCGCAGGCGGTGAAGCGCGCGCATCCGGAGCTCGGCGTACTCCTGCTGTCGCAGCACATCGAGACGCAGTACGTCGTGGAACTCGTGGCGCTCGGCGGGTTCGGTTACCTGCTGAAGGACCGCGTCCTCGACGTGGCGGAGTTCCTCGCCGCGGCCGAGCGGGTCGCGCGCGGCGGATCGGCCCTCGATCCGCAGGTGGTGGCAGGTCTGATGGCGCGCCGCGACCCGCTCGAGACGCTGACGGACCGCGAACGCGGCGTCCTGGCGCTGATGGCCGAAGGACTCACCAACAGCGGCATCGCCAAACGCCTCTACCTCAGCGAACGCACGGTCGAGGCCCACGTCCGCCACCTCTTCACCAAACTAGACCTCCCCGAAACCGAAGACGGCCACCGCCGAGTCCTCGCCGTCCTCGCCCACTTGGGGAGTGTCTGACGACCTACGCCGGCCGGTTGTTTCACGCCTGGCGGGTTGTAGCAGGCCAGCGATCACGCAACCCACCAGTGGCGGGGCGGCTCAGTCGTCGGCGAGGCGTTGGAGGAGGGTGGCCAGGGTTTGTCGTTCGTCGGGGGTGAGGCGGGCGAGTTGGCTGAGCATTACGTCGCGGCGTTTTTCGCGCAGAGTGGTGAGGATCTGGCGGCCTTCCGGCGTCAGGTCGACGAGGATGGCCCGGCGGTCGTCCGGGTCGGGTTGGCGGGCTACCAGGCCGGCGGCTTCCAGGTCGTCGACGACCGAGGTGGCCGAGCGCGGGACGATGCCCAGGCGGGCGGCCAGGTCGCTCAGGCGGATCGGCTGGGCGGCGTTGTCGAGGGTGCGCAGTACGCGGAACTGGCCGTGGGTGACGCTCTCCCCGAAACCCTCGCGCGAGGCCCGGCGCTGACGGCGGATGATCCGGTCCAGCAGAGCGGCGATCTGCTCGGCGGCGTCGGGCGAGTCGTCAGGCGCGTGCATGCGCAGAGCCTAGTGGCCCCCGTGCGTGCGGCTCGATCGCGCGCACGGGGGAATAGGCGAGGATGTTGTGAGGTTTGCTCATAGTGAGTTAACCTCAGTATATCTTGGTCCTGGACGAAAGGAACTGCATGTCGCAGATTTCCGGAATTCCGGGCGGGGGAGGCGGCGGTGGGCGGGCGATGCGCTCGCTGCTGAAGGACTCCTCGGTCCGGCATCACAAACTGTCGGCGGGTACGCTCCGCCGGATCCTCGGGTTCGCCCGCCCGTACCGCGGCTATCTGGCCGCCTTTCTCGTGCTGGTCGCGTTCGACGCGGCGACCGGCGCCGTCACGCCGCTGCTGTTCAAGGCGATCATCGACAAGGGCATCGTGCCGGGCCACGCGAAGGTGGTCGTCTGGCTGGCCCTCGTGGTCGCCGCCCTGGCGCTCGCGAACAGCGCGATCACCCTGGCCGAGCGCTGGTTCTCGGCACGGATCGGCGAAGGTCTGGTGTACGACCTACGCACCGCGGTGTTCGACCACGTCCAGCAACTGCCCGTCGCGTTCTTCAGCCGCACGCAGACCGGCGCACTCATCCAGCGGCTGAACGGCGACGTACTCGGCGCACAGCAGGCGTTCACCTCGACGCTGTCCAACGTGGTCAGCAACCTGCTCAGCGTCGCGCTCGTGCTCGGCGCGATGTTCGTGATGTCGTGGCAGATCACGTTGCTCGCCCTGGTCGTCCTGCCGTTGTTCGTGATCCCCGCCCGGTTGCTCGCCGGGAAGTTGCGCGAGGCAACGGCCGAGACGTACAAGCTGAACGCCACGATGGCGCAGACCATGACCGAGCGGTTCAACGTCGCCGGCGCGGTGCTCGCCAAGGTCTTCGGCCGTACCCAGGACTCGTCGCAGGACTTCGCCGGCAAGGCCGCCCGGGTCCGCGACATCGGTGTCACCACGGCGATGTACGCCAGCGTCTTCCGCGTCTCGCTGACCCTGGTCGCGGCGCTCGCGGTCGCGCTCGTGTACGGCGTGGGTGGTGTACTGGCGGTCGCCGGGACGCTCGGGATCGGCACGGTCGTCGCGCTGACGGCGTACCTGAACCGGCTGTACGGGCCGCTGACCGCGTTGTCGAACATCCAGGTCGACGTGATGACCACGCTGGTCAGCTTCGAGCGGGTGCTCGAGGTGCTGGACCTCGAGCCGATGGTTGCCGACCGCAAGGACGCGAAGGTGCTCCCGGCAACGGCGGAGCCGTCGATCGAGTTCGACCACGTGTCCTTCCACTACCCGTCCGCCGAGGAGGTGTCGCTCGCCTCGCTCGAGTCGGTCGCGACGCTGTCGGCCGAGACCGGCGACGAGGTCCTCAGGGACGTCACCTTCACCGTCGAACCGGGCCAGCTGGTCGCCGTCGTCGGGCCGTCCGGTGCCGGCAAGTCCACGCTCTCGTCGCTGGTCTCCCGGATGTACGACGCGACCGGTGGGGCCGTACTGGTCGGCGGTCACGACGTCCGCGAGGTGACGCAGAGTTCGTTGCGCGCGGCGATCGGGGTGGTCACGCAGGACTCGCACATGTACCACGACACGATCCGGCAGAACCTGCTGTTCGCGCGGCCGGACGCGACCGACGCCGAGCTGCACCAGGCCCTCGAGGCCGCGCAGATCGCCACGCTCGTCGACAGTCTGCCGGACGGGCTCGACACGGTGGTCGGGGATCGCGGGTACCGGCTGTCGGGTGGTGAACGTCAGCGGTTGGCGATCGCCCGGCTGCTGCTGAAGTCGCCGTCGATCGTGATCCTCGACGAGGCGACCGCGCATCTGGACTCCGAGTCCGAGGCCGCCGTCCAGACCGCGCTGGCGAACGCCCTGGTCGGCCGCACGTCGCTGGTGATCGCGCACCGATTGTCAACCATCCGGCACGCCGACGTAATCCTGGTCCTCGACGAGGGACGCATCCAGGAACGCGGCACCCACGAGGAGCTGCTGGCGCACGGCGGCCTGTACGCCGACCTGTACGCGACCCAGTTCGCCAAGGCCGCCTGACCATTTGCCGGACCCCCGGTCGCGGAACCAGTGGCGGCCGGGAGAGGATCCGGGTATGAGAGATCGGATGACTGCGGCCGCCACCGAGTCGCCCTACGACGCCCGGGTGACCGAGTTGACGTACGACGCTCCCGCGGCGAACTGGCTCGAAGCGCTCCCGCTCGGCAACGGCCGGATCGGCGCGATGTGGTTCGGCGGTACCGGGCAGGACCGGATCGCGCTGAACGACGAGACGCTCTGGTCGGGCAGTCCCGCGACGACTCGGCGGCTGGCGACGCCACTGGGTGAGGTCGGCGCGGACGCTCTGGCGCGAGTGCGGGCCGCGGTCGCGGCCGGTGACGTGCGGGCGGCGGAGGAGTTGGCGGGCGGGTTCCAGAGCGGGCATTCGCAGGCGTATCTTCCGCTGGGCGACCTGCTGCTGGACTTCGAGGGTGGCGAGGTCACGGGGTACCGGCGACGGCTGGATCTGGACACGGCTGTCGCTCGGGCGGAGTACACCGTTGCCGGGGTCGAGATCTGGCAGGAGGTGTACGTCAGTGCGCCGGCGCAGGTATTGGTCCTACGTCTGGTCGCTTCGCAACCGTTCACGGTGACACTCCGCTTCACGTCGAAGCTCCGTGCGACCACGGAAGCAGTCGGCGACAACGGTCTGGCCTTGCTTGCCACCTGTCCCTCGTCGGTCGCTCCGCCGCACGGCAACGCCGCCGAGCCGATCCAGTACTCCGACGGCGACGACCGCGGAATGAACGCGGCCGCCGTACTGCGCGCTCACACCGACGGAACGATCACACCGTCCGGCGAGTCGCTGACGCTCACGGGCACCGACCTGTACGTCGTCCTCTCGACTGCGACGGGCTACGAAGGACCGCACGCAGCACCAACCCGCACCCACGAGGAGTGCCGCGACGCGGCAGACGCCGCCGTGCGGCAGGCGCTCACCCGCTCCGCGAGCGAGGCGAGCGGGGCGGAGCGCGGTGGTGGTCGGGTGGTTGGTGGGGTCTTGCGGGATGAGCATGTGCGTGACTACCAGCGGTTGTTCCGGCGGTCGGTGTTGCAGTTGCCGTCCGACGTGGAGTCGACGACCGATCGGCGGTTGGTGGAGGCGGGGGACGACCCCGGGCTGGCGGCGTTGATCTACAACTTCGGGCGGTATCTGATGATCGCGAGTTCCCGCCCCGGCGGGCTCCCGACCAACCTGCAAGGGATCTGGAACGAGCATCTGCAGCCGCCGTGGAGCAGCAATTACACGGTCAACATCAACACCGAGATGAACTACTGGCCCGCCGAGACCACCTCGCTCAGCGAGTGCCACGAGCCGCTGCTCACGTACGTCAAGAACCTCGCGCAGGCGGGACGCCGTACCGCGCAGACCCTGTACGGCACCAGCGGCTGGACCGCACACCACAACGCCGACGCCTGGTGCTGGAGCGCCCCGGTGGACGGCAACCCGAAGTGGTCGAACTGGCCGCTGGCCGGGGTCTGGCTGTGCCGGCACCTCTGGGACCACTACGCGTTCACCGGCGACCGCGAGTACCTGAACGACGTCTGGCCGACCCTGCGCGGCGCCGCCGAGTTCGCCAAGGATTGGCTGGTCGAGCTCCCCGACGGCACCCTCGGTACCTCCCCGTCCACCTCACCCGAGAACGAGTTCATCGCGGCTGACGGCCGACCGGCCTCGGTCACCACGTCCTCGACGATGGATCTGTCCTTGATCGCCGACCTCTTCGACCGCTGCATCCAGACCGCCGCGGCGCTCGACCGCGCCGATCCGTTCGTCGACGAACTCCAAGCAGCCCGCAAGCGCATCCCGGACCCGAAGATCGGCGGCCGAGGGCAACTCCAGGAGTGGCTCGACGACCTGCCCGAGGCCGAGCCGCTGCACCGGCACACCTCACACCTGATCGGCCTGCACCCCGGCGACCAGATCACCCCGGACGGTACGCCGGAACTCGCCGCGGCCGCCGCCCGTACGCTCGAACTGCGCGGCAACAAGAGCACCGGCTGGTCGCTGGCGTGGCGGATCTCCCTGTGGGCAAGGCTCCGCGAAGGCGCCGCCGCGTACCGCCTGGTCCGCGAGCTCCTCAAGCCGGCGGGCGACTCCAGCACCGACTACGTGGGCGACGGATCGGGGCTGTACCCGAACCTGTTCTGCGCGCACCCGCCGTTCCAGATCGACGGCAACTTCGGCGCGACGGCCGGTATCGCGGAGATGCTGCTGCAGAGCCACACCGGTGAACTGGAGATCTTCCCGGCGCTGCCGGACGCTTGGCCGGAAGGCTCGATCACCGGCCTCCGCGCCCGCGGGGGTGTGGGCGTCGACCTCACGTGGTCACCCAGTGCAGCAACCGCCGTACTCACTGCCGGCTGCGACACCACCGTCGTACTCAGGCACGGAGACCGCCGCGAGGAGGTGTCGCTCGCCGCCGGGGTCCCGCAGACCTGGACGATCAGGTGAGGTCGCGGAGGTGCAGGACTGTACCGCTGTCGAGGTCGCGATCGAGCAGCGACCAGATCCCGCGGGCTGCCGTCTCGGGTTTGTCCAGCTGTCCGCGGGCCTCGAGTCGGCGGAAGCGGTTCGACACCGGGACCTGATCCGGATCGGCAGCGCGGAGTTCGGCCTGCATGTCGGTGTCGAGCGAGCCGGGTGACACCGAGATCACCCGGCAGCCGGGACTTCGGTGCCGCTGCTCCAGCCCCACCGTCCGGACCCACTGGTCGATCGCCGCCTTGCCCGCGCAGTAACTGGATTCACCTTCGTGCGGGCGGTGCGCGGCACCCGACGAGATCATGATCAGATGCTGTTCACAGGAAAGCCCTGAGACCGCGCTGAGAAAAGCATGTCCGAGAATCTGAGCGGCCGCTGAGTTCAGCAGGACATTTCTCGTGTATTGCACGGTGTCGACCCGGTCCGCCGGGCCGAGCGGTGTCAATGTGCCGGCATTGTGGATGAACACCACCAGTTCCGGGTCCTCGGCTTCGATTCGTTGCCGGAAGTCCTTCTCCACCACCGGCCACGAGTCCGGATCGGCCAGATCCACCGCGACGTGGTGCACGCCCGGCGTCCCACCGCGACGGGAGATGTCGACCAGTTCGGCGCCCTCGAACGGGACCGTCGCCGCGAGTGCGGCACCGAGCCCTGCCGAAGCGCCGGAGATCCAGATCAGAATGCGGCGCAGTGGAATCACCGCGTTCCCCCCGAGCGCAGGCAAAAATCCAGCATCATGCAGTTCCCCCCTGCATTCCCCAACGTGGCTGTGCACGAAGAGCCTACGACGCGAACCCCCTGATTCGAACCCCTGTCGGCGTTTCTGACCACCAGCGACCGTCCGCTCGCCGCCTGCAATTCCGCTCGATCAGCGCCCACCCGTGGTACTAGCCTCGGCGGGTGGATGACTGGGAGTGGGACGAGACGTTGTATGCCGGGAGCGCGGCGCACTACGCGGTCGGGCGGATGGCGTATCCGAAAGCGTTGGGTGCAGCGCTGCAGACCGAGTTGGGGCTGGACGGGCGCGGGCGGTTGCTGGACGTCGGGTGCGGACCCGGTCCGGTGACGCTGTTGCTCGCGCCGTACTTCGCTGAGGTGGTCGGCGTGGACGCGGATGCGGACATGCTCGACGTGGCGGCCGGGCGGGCGGCGGACCTCGGCGTGCACAACGCGACGTGGAAGCAGTTGCGCGCGGAGCAGTTGCCGGGAGGGCTCGGGACATTCGACGTGGTGACGTTCGCGCAGTCGTTCCACTGGATGGATCAGCCGCTGGTGGCACGGGTGGTACGCGGGATGCTCTCCGACGGGGGAGCCTGGGTACATGTCGGCGCGACCACGCATCGTGGCGTCGACGGGAGCGCGGAGTTGCCGCATCCGCGGCCGCCGTGGGGTGCGATCGACGAGCTGGTGACGCGGTACCTCGGTCCGGTTCGGCGCGCCGGGCGCAGCACGCTGCCGAGGGGTACGGCGGGTGGCGAGGAGGACGTCATGCGCGCGGCCGGGTACGCCGGACCGACCCGGATCGTGGTCGGCGGCAACGAAGTGGAGGACCGGACCGTCGACGACGTGGTCGCGGCGGTGTTCTCGTTGTCGAGTTCGACCCCGCAGCTGTTCGGTGCCGAGCTGCCGGCCTTCGAGGCGGAGCTGCGTGAACTGCTGACCAAGGCCGCGGACGACGGCGTGTTCTCCGAGCAGCGGCGGGAGATCGAAGCAGTGATCTGGCGCTGAGGATCAGCTCAGGAAGCTGAGGAAACACACAGCGGCCGCGGATTCACCGCGGCCGCCGGGGTGTTTTCGGCTCAGGACTGGTTGTTGTCGTCTTCCGAGCCGAGCCGGTCGCGGGCGAAGTCCTCGCCCTTCTCGATCTGGTCCTCGTACTTGTCGCCGGTCTTCTCGTTGGCGAAGTCACCGGCCTTGTCGAGGCCCTCGTTGACCTGGTCCGGGTGGTCCTTCGCCAGGTCCTCGGCCTTGTTCTTCATTTCGTCGAACATACCCATCGTGTATCCCCGTTCCTTCGATGGTTGCTTTCCACTACCTAGCCCGTGGTACCCGATCCGGCCGATTCCACACACGACCGGTAGGGCGGTCAGCCGGCAAACGGATTCCGGTCGGCCTGGAGCGCGGGCAGCACGGTCGCGGCGAACACGCCGTACAGGTGCCGCTGGAACATCGGTCCGAAGCTGACCCGCGCCACGCCCCGGCCCGCGTAGTCGGCGACCGTGTGGGCGCCCTGCCCGTAGGCGACGTTCACCGGGCCGTCGAGTTGCGTGGTCAGCGTGCCGATCACATCCAGGTCGCCGACCCCGATCGGGTACACGCAGTCGGCGCCGGCGGCCAGGTATTTCGTACCGCGATCGAGTGCGGTCCGTAACTGTTCCTCCGCCGTACCGGCCTTGCGGATGAACGCGTCGATACGGGCGTTGATCACCAGCGCGTCACCGGCCGCGGCCCGGACCGCGGCGAGGAAGTCGGCCTGTTCGCCGATGTCGACCATCGTCCCGGTCGCCGGGTCGGAGTCCTCGAGGTTGAGGCCGACGGCACCGGTGGCGACGAACCGTTCGACCAGTTCGGCCGGGGCCAGCCGGTACCCGCGCTCGAAGTCGACCGTGACCGGGACGGAGACCGAACGGGCGATCCGCGCCGCGCCGGCGAGTACGTCCTCGACCGGCGCCTGCTCGCCGTCGTCGTACCCGAGAATCGCGGCCGTCGCATTGCTGCTCGTCGCGACGGCGGCGAACCCGGCCTCCTCGATCAGCTTCGCCGACGCCGCGTCCCAGGCGTTCGGGACCACCAGCGGCGTACCGGGAACGTGCAGCTCCCGCAAACTAGTTGCCAAAGACATCAAGATCTCCCATGGATCAGCGGCAGCCCGAAGGCTGGGAACAAAGC
Organism: Kribbella jejuensis; assembly: GCF_006715085.1. NCBI lineage: Bacteria > Bacillati > Actinomycetota > Actinomycetes > Propionibacteriales > Kribbellaceae > Kribbella > Kribbella jejuensis. The sequence goes on from NZ_VFMM01000002.1 coordinate 1,022,965, forward strand.
AGGTTGGTGGAACGCGAGTACGGCCTCGACCGCATTCTTCGAGAGCGTCAGGACCTTGACCGAGTGCGCGTGGAACAGGCCGTCGGTACCGCGGATGTACATCGCGAAGGCCGGCTGCCCGTTCGCCGAGGTCTCGATCAGGACGCGCCGACCCGGACCCGGCCGGAGCTTCGAGTCGAGCAACCGCAGGACGTCGGTACGCCCGCGGAACCAGGTCGGGATCGGCGGCATCTCCCAGCGCGCGTCCGCGCTGAAAAGCCCTTCCAGGACGACGAGATCCTTGTTCTCCATCGCGGCCTGGAACTGGTCGAGCAGCGCGCGCCGCAACGGTTCGTCCGGCTCGCTCAGCTCTTCCTCCCGCGGCTTCAGCCGGGCGAGCTCGGCCCGCGCGCGTTGCAGTGAACTGTTCACCGCCGCGGTCGTTGTATCGAGCAACGACGCGACCTCGGCGGCCGGCCAGGTGAGCACCTCGCGGAGGATCAGTACGGCGCGTTGCCGCGGCGGGAGGTGCTGCATGGCGGCGACCATCGCCAGCCGCAGGCTGGCCTGGTCGCCGACCACGGTGGCCGGGTCGGCCCCGAGCAGCTGGTCCGGGAACGGTTCCAGCCACGGCACCTCCAGGGCCTGCGCGTGCAGGTCCTCCGGATCGTTGCCCGGGGCACCCAGCGCCGACGGGACCACCCGCCGGCTGCTGTGCTGCAGGAGGTTGAGACACACGTTGGTAGCGATCCGGTACAGCCAGGTCCGAACCGACGAACGGTGCTCGAAGTCCGCGTGGCCACGCCAGGCGCGCAGGTACGTCTCCTGAACGGCGTCCTCCGCGTCGTGCAACGAGCCGAGCATCCGGTAGCAGTGCGCCACCAGCTCACCCCGGTACTCCGCGAACTCCTCCTCGAGGTTCATCGAACTCCTTCCACCACCTTCGCCGGCGCGACCTCGGGGGTCCGGCGGCGGGTGGCGATCGCTGCGCCCGCCAGTGCTCCGAGCAACGACAGTACGCCGCAGCCCGCGAGCGCCCGGGTGAAGCCGTCACCGGTGTAGCCGCCGGCCGCGGTGAACACCGAGCCGAGGACGGCGACCCCGGCCGCGCCGCCGAGTTGGCGGTTCATGCTGTAGATCCCGGACGCGATCCCGACCGCCTCGCGCGGCAGGGACGCCATCGCCGCACTCTGCGCCGCGGGCATCGCGAGCGAGACTCCGCAGCCGGTGACGACCAGCGGCGGGATCAGCTCCCAGTAGTGGTCCGCGCCGCGGCTGACCCAGAGCATGCCGGCCGTCTGCAGCGCCATACCGATCACGACCAGCGGGCGCTCGCCGACGCGATCGACCAGCCTGCCCGCGATCGGCCCGACGATGAACAGCGTCGCGGTCCAGGGCAGGAGTTGCAGCCCGGCCTTGAACGGTGCCGAGCCGAGCTCCGCCTGCATGTACTGCGACAGGAAGAACACCGCGCTGAACAGCGCCGCGGTCAGGAAGAAGCCCGCCGCGTTCGCCGCGGTGAACGTGCGGTTGCGGAAGAACTCCAGCGGCACCATTGCGTGGTCGGTCCGCCGTTCCCACAGCGCGAACGCGGCCAGCATCACGACGCCGATCGCGAACGCGGTCAGTACTTCGGTACTCGACCAGCCGGCCGATTCACCGCGGACCGTACCCCAGACCAGCCCGAGTACCGCGAGGCTGATCAGTACCGCACCGGCGAGGTCGAGCCGTCGGGCCGGGCCGGTGCTCTCCGGGATCTTCGTCAGCACCAGCGCGATCGCGATCACCCCGATCGGCACGTTGATCCAGAAGATCCACTGCCAGGACAGCCCCTCGGTGACCGCGCCGCCGATCAGCGGGCCGCCGAGGACGGCGATCCCGGTCACGCCGCTGAACACGCCGATCGCGCGTCCGCGCACTTCCGGCGGGAACGCCGCTCCGAGCAGGCTCATCGCCAGCGGCATCACGAAGGCCGCGCCGACCCCTTGAACGGCGCGGGCCACGATCAGGAACGGCAAGTTGGTGGCCAGCGCGCAGGCGATCGACGCGGCCGTGAACAAGGTGAGGCCGGCCGCGTACGTCCGGCGGCGGCCCAGACGGTCGCCGAGCGCGGCAGCCGTCATCAGAAGCATCGCAAAACTCAGTCCATAGGCATTGACCGTCCACTCCAGTTGTTCGGCCGTTGCACCGAGGTCACCCCGGATCGTGGTCAGCGCGGCGGCCACCACCAGGACGTCCAGCGCCACCATCACCGATCCGAGCGAGGTCAGCCCGAGAACCCATCGTTGTTGACTCTTCACACCAGTACAGACCGGCGCCGGTGTGCGAACTCATCGGTCCGATGAGGACGAATTTCAGCGGCGGCGGCGCATGCGGCGCTGGGCGGCCATCGCGGCTCCTCCGCTGAGGATGACGAGGAGGGTGGCGAGCGACCAGCGGCGGAGTACCTGGACGGTGTGGTCAGAGGGTTTCGGTGTGGCCGCCGGGCGGGCGATGGCGAAGTCCGTTGCCGGCGCCGGGTGGGTCGGGGTTGGGCTCGGTGATTTCGAGGGTGGTGGGAGGTCACGCTGGGTGGGCCTACTGGACGCCGGCGGTGTGCGTGTGGGCGTGTGGGTGGGGAGGGGCGGCGGGTGCGGCGTTGTGGGTTTCGAGGGCGTGGGAGTCGGACGCGGCGTCGGGGTTGGCTTCGGCGTGGGCGTCCGCGTCGGTGGAGGAGGTGCGGGCGAGGTCGCCGGCGGGGTTGGTGCCGTGGTGGGCGGTGGTGACGTCGGTGGGGGCGGTGGCAGGGTCGGTGGTGGGGCCGGTGGTGGGGCCGGTGGGGGAGGTGGCGCGGCTTGCTGGAGGCAGCCGGCGGCATCGGTGTCGGCCAGGCGCGGGCCCGAGGTCAGCTTGCCGGAGGAGCCGTCGAGCCCGATCCGGTACAGCTCGCTCGCCCGCCCGTGCCCGGTGTGTTCGGCGTACACGCTCGACCCGCTGACGACCACCGAGGAGTACCCGTCCTGCCACGGGATCCCAGGCACGGCCGTCACGACACGGACCGCACCGGTGGCCGGTGAGAGCGTCACCAGTTGCGCCACCCGGCCCCAGGTCGCGACGCCGTACAGCACGCCGGACGAGGGATCGGCCGCGAAGTCGTCCACCTCGAACCCCAGGACCGGGAGATGGACGGCGCGCACCACCCGTCCGTACGTCGAACTCCCCGGGCCGATGTCGATCGTGTAGAGCCGCAGGTGGTCGCGGACGTAGAACTGTGATCCGACGACCGCACCCGCCTCCGCGTCCGCGAGACCACCGACGCCGTGCCGGACCTCGCCGAGAGCCGCGACCGCCGCGCTCCGCGTGATCGTGACCAGGTGCGGCCGGCGCAGCAATCCGCCGCTGACGATCGCGTAGACGAGGTTCTGGGTCCGCGAGTACCCGGCCGCGAGCACCCGGTAGTCCAGGCGGCCCACGTCGGACACGGCGCCGGACGGGAGGTCCACCCGCACCATCCGGGTCAGCGAGAGGTACCCGCCGGCCCGGAAGTCGAAGTACGAGCAGCCGGTCGCGGCCGCCGACGGTGCCACGGGCAGGACGCAGCAGGCAACGGCGGTCACGCTCGCGGCGACTCCGACGGCCCGTCGTACGTCAGCCACTGTCGCTCAGCCGGCTGAGTGCGGACAGGAACGCGTCCGGGCCGACGTCGGCCCCGCCGCTGAACGGGTTCTGCAGCTGGTAGATCGCGAACAGCAACAGCCCGATCGCGCCGGCGAGCATCGAGACGATGAACGCGTACGAGTACAGGCCCGGCCCGCCGAACATGAACATCAGCGCCACCGACATCACGCTGCCGATCAGGATCGCGAACCAGACCACCTCGCTGACGCCGCTGCCGCTCGAGTTCAGCCGGTTCTGCCGGGCCTGGTAGACGTTCCAGAGCTGGTTCGCCGCCTCGACCCGGCGGTCCTCCTGCCGCTCGCTCGTCGTCTTGGCCTGCTCGACGGTCTTCTGCAGCGACGTGAGCAGCGTCCAGCCCTGGTCGCCGACGTCGCGGCCCGCCCGCATCGCCGGCCACTCCCGGCCGGACACCTCGTTCGCGTACGCGCGGGTCAACTGCCGCACCTTGGCCCGGTCCGCCGGTGCCAGCGAATCCCCGGCCCACTGCACCGCGACCAGCGCATTCGCCTCGTCGTACGTCGTCTTGGCCGCCGTGTCCATGCCGTCGAACAGCGAGATCAGCACGAACGCCGCGATCACCACGTTGACACCGCCGACCACCGTGAACACCTGGCCGGCGACCTCGTTGTTCGCCTCCCGCCCGACGCGTTGCCGCCACTTCCGGAGCAGCACCGCGAGCACGGCGGTGACGATCATGATGCTGCCGACCCACAACACCCCACTGACGAACAGGCTCATCCGCCCCTCACCTCGGAGCAGGGCAGGGTAGTGCGCTTTCTCATGTGGTTCCCCCCAACTAGTGATCGCGACGTGTGGCCAGTCGGGCCAGTCCTTCCAGCTCGGTGGCCGCGGGCGCGAGTGCTCCGGCCGCGGTCAGTTCCCCCAAGGCGGCAGTCAGCAGTGCGTCGGCCTGCGCCTGACTGGTTGTCCGGCCACCCGCGGCCTCGACCAGTGCGGCGGTGTCGACCAGGTCGGCGTCGGACAGTTCGTCCTCGCGCCGGTAGAGCGCAGCCAGGCGTCGGCCGGCCGGCGTGCCCGACGACAGCGCTGCTACGACCGGCAACGACTTCTTCCGGCGACGGAGGTCGGAGTACACCGGCTTGCCCGTCACCGACGGCTGCCCCCAGATGCCGAGCAGGTCGTCGGTGTACTGGTACGCGAGGCCGAGGTCTTCGCCGTACAGCCGCAGGTGGTCCACCTGGTCCTGACGGCCGTCACCGAGCAGCGCGCCCAGGGCAGTGCAGCACCCGAGCAAGGCGCCGGTCTTGAGCTGCGCCATGCGCACACATTCCGCCGGTACGACGTCGTCGCGGCTCTCGAACTCGGCATCCGCCAACTGCCCGTCGACGAGCTCCTGGACCGCAGCGCCGAGCATCCGTGCCGCGGCGCCCCGGCTCGGGTGCGCGCTGCCGACCAGTACGTCGAAGGCGAGCCCGAGCAACGCGTCGCCGGCCAGGATCGCCGGACCGAGACCGAACACGGTCCAGGCGGTCGCGCGATGCCGGCGGGCGGTGTCGCAGTCCATCACATCGTCGTGCAGCAAGGAGAAATTGTGCACGAGCTCGACCGCGACCGCTGCCGGAATCGCGGCGCTCGTCGTGCCGCCGACGGCTTGCGAGCTCAGCAGGACCAGCGCGGGACGCAGTGCCTTGCCACTGTCACCATGGGCCGGGCGACCGTCCTCGTCGGCCCAGCCGAAGTGGTAGTCGACGATTCTTCTAGTTGCCGGAGGCAACGTTGCGATCGCCGCCCGGAGCGCCGGCCACACCTGGTCGCGGCTCCACATCAGAACCTCGGCCGCTGAGCGGCCCCTCTGCACCACGGTCATCCCCGTACCCCCTCATCGCCCGAGCTCGACGTTCTCCAGGACGCCGAGCGCGTCCGGGACCAGGACCGCCACCGAGTAGTACGTGCTGACCAGGTACGAGATGATCGCCTTCTCGCTGATCCCCAGGAACCGCACGTTCAGCCCGGGTTCGTATTCGTCCGGCAAGCCGGTCTGGTGCAGGCCGATCACGCCCTCGTCGTCCGCGCCGGTGCGCAGTACGAGGACCGACGTGGTGTTGTTGCTCGTGATGGGAATCTTGTCCGACGGCAGCAGTGGTACGCCGCGCCACGCCTGCACGGTCTTCCCGTCGATCGATGTGGTCTCGGGGTAGACCTTGCGCCGAGTGCATTCGCGGCCGAACGCGGCGATCGCGCGCGGATGCGCCAGCAGCAGTCGTGGTTTGCGCCGCCGGGTGAGCAACTCGTCGAAGTCGTCCGGCGTCGGCGGACCGGTCCGGGTGTAGATCCGCTGCTGGTAGTCGGCGTTGTGCAGCAGGCCGAACTCGCGGTTGTTGATCAGTTCGTGTTCCTGGCGTTCGCGCAGCGCTTCGATGGTCAGCCGCAGTTGCTGCTCGGTCTGGTCCATCGGGTCGTTGTACAGATCGGCGACCCGGGTGCGGACCCGGAGGACGGTCTGGGCGACGCTCAGCTCGTACTCGCGGGGCGCCGGATCGTAGTCGACGTACGTTCCCGGCAGGTCGTCCTCACCGGCATGCCCCGAGGCAACGTCGATCGCTGCCTCACCGGACTTGTTCTGAGCCGGCCGAGGCCGCGACCGCACGTCCTCCAGGTGCGTTCGAAGGCGTTCGGAGCGATCCACCAACTCGGAGAATTCGTTCCTGCTCAGTTTCAGGACGATGCAGCTGGTCGAGGCTCTCGTCGTGTATTCCCACAGATGTTCCGGAGGTTCGGTGAACAGTTCCGTGCCCAGGTAGTCGCCGTCCGCCAGCGTGCCCAGGTCGGTGCCGGCGCCGTACGGTCCGACGCCGGACTTGGTCGCGCGGCCGTGGGCGATCAGGACGACCTCGTCGACGCGGCTGCCGAACTCGGTGATCACCTGGCCCGGTTCGACGTCCTCGCGGCGGAAGCGGCCGGCCAGCGCTTGCAGTACGTCGGGATCGTCGAACCCGTGCAACGGCGGCAGTTCGGTGAGCTCGGCCGGGATCACCTGGACGTCGGACCCGGTGATGGTGAAGCTCAGCCGGCCGTCCCCTACCGCGAAGGTGGTTCGCCGGTTGACGCGGTAGGTCGCGCCGGTCGTCTCCACCCACGGAAGCCGCCGGAGCAGCCAGCGGGGCGTGACGCCCTGCATCTGCGGGACGGACTTCGTCGTGGTGGCGAGCTGCCGGGCGGCGGCGGTACTCAGGCTCAGCTGGTTGCTCATGCGGCACCGGCCTTTCTCGAGATACGGGCAGCGGACGTACCGAGCCCGGTCGGCGTACTCAGCAGTCGCGCGGGCGGGCGGGCCAGGGACGGCTGCCGGTGCGGCAGGTCGGCGGCGCCGTACCGGTGGCAGCCGCGGTGCCAGCCGAGGATGCCGGACATCCAGTTCTGCAGCTCTTCGGCGTATCGGTAGACGATCCGGCGGACGCTGTCGTCCAGGCCGAAGTCGGTGATCAACGCGGGCAGGTCGACGGCGACCACGTGCTCGAACTGGCGCATCCGCGCCGTCATCAGGTCGTTGACGACGGCAACTGCCCGGTCCTTGCCGCAGGACAGGAAATTCTGGACGACGAGTACACCGTTGTGGAAGTCGCCGTCGTACTGGATCTCTTTGTGGTAGGAGAACAGATCGTTCAACAGGCAGGCGTAGTCGGCCGCTGCGTTCTCCAGCGCCTGGATCGGGCGCGATCGATAAACCTCCGGCGGTACCCGCTCACCGTGCCCGATCCGGCACAGGCTCATCGTCAACTCGGACCCGAACGTCCGCCGCCGCATCTCCACGTAGTCCACCGGATCCGGAATCCGATGCTGCGCCAGATTGGCCAACTCCCACAACCAACTGTCGGTCATGCTGTCCACCGCAGCCTTGAACATCCGCCGCTGCTCAACGGTCATCGGCCCCGCGGTCCGCCACCAAACATCAACCAGCGCAACCTCAAGAGCTCCCACCGGCGTTGGTCCTTCGCCCGCTAGGGACATCAGGGCGGAGAGCTTCTGGTTCATCAGCTTCGCCCCGGCCAGGTCATGCCGCTGCCCGAAGACCGCGGGGTAGTAGTCATCCGCGTACGTCCCCCAAGCCAGCCAAGCACTCGCGAGATCCAGTTGCTCTGGTGACGCGTCCGGAAAGATCCCGGCGGCGCACAGCGGCAGGTCGAACGCTTCCAGCATCCGGGCGTCCCAGATGGTCCCGTCGGTGATACCCGTCCGCTCGCCCCACTCGAGGATCGCCGATCGGGAGGCCGAGAGGTGCGGGCTCTGTTTACCTGCGAATGGCATGTAGATGTCGGGGATGTTCGTGGGGCCGACCGGCTGGTGCGGGGTGAAGCTGTGGCTGCGGGTGCGATAGGGGGCGGTGGCGGCAAGCGACGTGAAGGCGCGGAGGGCCGCCGTACCCAACCCGTTCGACCCGACCGCCGCTTTGCCGCCGTTGTTCATGTAGCGGCTGGAGCGGAGGTGCCATTCGTGGCCGCCGGACTGCCAGTCCTGCAAGCCTTTGATGTAGTGCAACACCGCACCGGGATCGGATGCATGCTCAGCAACCACCCGCGGTACTTCGGTCACCGCGGTGTTCTCGAACTGGTGCAGTCGCGACGTGAGGATGTCGTTGACCAGGTCCGCGGCCTGTTGCGTAGGGCAACCGAAGAACGTCTCCATCACGAGTACCGCATTGTTGACCTCACCCTCGACCTCGACCTCGCGCTGGTACGAGAACAGGTCGTTGCGCAGGTGGATCGCGTCCGAGAACGTGTCGCTGAGTACCTGCATCGGCCGGGTCGCGGCGACCTCGTTCGGCACCTCGGCGGTCACGTACTCGACCAGGTTCGCCGACCACGGCGCACCGCCGACCTTACGGCGCATCTCGACGTACTCGATCGGGTTCGCGATCCGGCCGGTGGTGATGTTCGACAGCTCCCACAGCGATTCCGCGAGCAGCGCCTCGGTGGTCTGCCGGAACCGTTGCCGCCAGCCCGCGGACATCGACGGGATCGTCCGGTTCCACAGGTCGACGAGCCCGCGCTCGACCGGGTTCTGCGGTACCACAGAGTGTTCAGGGATCTCGCCCTCGGCCGGCATGAACCGTGGCAGCCGGTCCAGGTACGCCTTCGCCGCCGGGATGTCGCGGGTCTTCTTGTACAGCTCGAGGAAGTGGTCGTCGAAGTAGAACACCCACACATACCAGTCGGTGACCAGATCCAGCTGCGGCCCCGTCGCGTCCGGATGGGTGTACGCGCACAGCAGGGCATAGTCGTGAGAGTCGAAGTCGTGCTCGTCCCAGACGTGATGACCTTCTTGCGGTACGTCGATCATGTCGAACTCGTAGGCCCAGGCCTTGCTGTGTGCGCGGGCACCAGCCAGGTGCGGATTGATCCTGGCCGGGTACGGCACGTAGAAGGCGGGCAGCTCGTACGGCTGCGGCATCGCGTCAGCCCTCGCGGCCGATCTCCACGCCCTCGAGGATTCCCAACGCGTCCGGTACCAGTACGGCGGTCGAGTAGTAGGCGGTGACCAGATAGTTGATGATCGCCTTCTCGCTGATGTTCATGAACCGGACCGACAGCCCCGGCTCGTACTCGTCCGGCAGCCCGGTCTGGTGCAGGCCGATCACGCCCTGGCTGTCCTCGCCGGTGCGCATCAGCATGATCGAACTGGTCCGCGTCTCGCTGATCCCGAGCTTGTTGCACGGGAAGATCGGTACGCCGCGCCAGGCCGGCACCTGATGCCCGCCGACATCGACCGTGTCCGGGTAGATCCCGGCCCGCGTGCACTCCCGGCCGAACGCCGCGATCGACCGCGGATGCGCGAGGAAGAACGCCGGCTCCTTCCACACCAGGCTGAGCAGTTCGTCCATGTCGCCTGGCGTCGGCGGACCGGTGCGGGTGGGGATCCGCATGCTCAGATCCGCGTTGTGCAGCAGGCCGAAGTCCCGGTTGTTGACCATCTCGTGCTCCTGGCGTTCGCGCAGGGCCTCGATGGTCAGTCGCAGCTGCTGTTCGGTCTGGTCCATCGGGTGGTTGTACAGATCGGCGACCCGGCTGTGCACCCGAAGTACGGTCTGCGCGACGCTCAGCTCGTACTCGCGCGGGGTCGTCTCGTAGTCGACGTACGTACCCGGCAGGTCGGCCTCGCCCTGGTGGCCGGCGGCAAGTTCGATGGCCGCCTCGCCGTACTCGTTCTGCTGCGCTTGCGAGCCGCTGCGGAACTCCTCGAGATGAGCGCGCAGGCTGTCGGACTGCGCGACCAGCTCCTCGAACGACTCCTGTGACAACGACAACAGCGTGCAGGGCGTGATCGCCTTGACGGTGTACTCCCAGAAGTCGTCGGACTCCAGGATCGCCTTGTAGGTGAAGTGATCGCCGTCGACGAGCGTCTCCAGTACGGTCTCGTCGCCGTACTTGCCGAGGCCGATCTTGTTCACCTTGCCGTGGGCGATCAGGCAGATCCGGTCGGCCGGCCGGCCGCGTTCGACGATCACGTCGCCGGGCTGGAACTCCTGCTGGACAAAGCGATCCGCGAGCGCCGACAGTACGTCGACGTCGTCGAAACTGCGCAACATGCCGAGCTCGCACAGCTCCTGTGGGATCACCCGGATCTGCGCGCCGGTGGTGGTGAAGGTGACCCGGCCGTCGCCGACCGCGTAGGACAGCCGCCGGTTCACCCGGTACGCCCCGCCCTTGGCCTCCACCCAGGGCAGCAACTTGAGCAGCCACCGCGAGGTGATGCCCTGCATCTGCGGTTCGGACTTGGTGGTCGTGGCGAGATTGCGGGCGGCCCGGGTACCGAGGCTCAACTGCGCTCGGCCGTCGGCGTTCACATCCGGGTTGGTCAGAGTCATGGGCGAACACACCACCGTTTCGGGATCGGATTCAGGCGCGCGTCAGCAACTCGGCGCGCGTGTCGGTGCGCGAGCAGATTCCCCCCGCCGGGCACGACAAGGCCCGGCGCGCTTGGTTCGATGAGTAGTCGGCGGATCGATCGGAAGGAATACGTCGTGCGTGGCGAGCCCCCGTGTCGCCTCGTATCCGCTCCGTAGTGCCTCACCTAGAGTAATCGCCTGACTGCCCACGGCGTCAACCCTTACGCGTGAGCAATTTTCACCGTGGCCCGCCGGATTACGGCCCGGACCGCTTGCGTGGACCGATCAGGTCAGCGGGACGACGGCGGCTGCCGGCAGGGTGGGGGTCCGGGAACCGCCGACGGGTTCGATGGTGAGGCCGAAGGTGGCCATGCCGGTGGTCGAGCCGTTGATCACCCGGGTCAGGTCGCCGGTGGCGAGGCCGATCGAGTGCGCGTTCTGCCGGGGGTCCATCATCCAGAGCTGCCAGGTCCGGCCGGGCGGGAGTTTCGGGAGGTCGCGGAGTACGACGACCGACTTGTTCGCGCGCGACGAGCTGACGACCGTGGCCTGGCCGCCGCCGTTCACCGGTCCGTGGACGGTGTGCGCGTCGGGTTCCGCGAGGACGGCGGCCAGTTGCTGGTTGGCCTGTTCCGCCGCGGTTCGCGCCCTGTACTGGTCGATCGCGATGCCGCCGCTACCGGCGACCACCGCCGCCGCGGCAGCCAGCGCGAAGACAGACCGGCGTTTGATCCGACGCGGTCCGACGGGACTCGCGGGCCGGTCCTGGACGACGGGCGGAAGTTGTCGTACGTGTTCGATCGCCGCCATCACGTCGGCCTTCAACGAGGGTGGCGGTGGGGTCGACACCTGCGTGGCCAGTTTGACCGCGGCGGCGCGCAGTTCGGCGACCTCGGTGGTGCAGAACGCGCACTCGGCCAAGTGTGCCTCGAAGCGCGCGCGTTCGTCGTCCGGCAGCGCGTCGAGCACGTACGGGCCGGTCAGGGTGTGTACGTCGGATTCGGTCATGACGCCTGCCCCTTCGTGGTTCCGAGGCAGTCGCGGAGCCGGATCAGGCCGTCGCGCATTCTCGCCTTGATGGTCGGAAGCTTCGCGCCGAGCTGCTGCGCGACCTCCGGATAGGTGTAGCCGCTGTAGTACGCGAGGTCGATCGACTCCCGTTGCAGCTCGGTCAGCGTGCCGAGGCAGCGCCGTACCTGTTCGGCCTCGAGCCGGATGCTGACGGTGTCGGAGACCTGGTCGAACTCGATCTCCGCGGTCCGCGCCCCCGCCTGTGCGGTGCGATCGGCGGCGGCCTGCTCGGAGCGCACCCGGTCGACCGCGCGGCGGTGCGCGATCGTCAGGATCCACGCGTGTGCCGAGCCGCGGTCGGCGTCGTACCGGGTCGCGGTACGCCAGACGTCGAGCATCACCTCCTGGGTCACCTCTTCGGACTGGGCCGGGTTGCGGAGGATCCGCCGTACCAGCCCGAAGACCCAGGGGGCGACGCGGTCGTACAGGGCGCTGAACGCGGCCGTGTCACCGGTCGCGGTCAGCGTCAGCAGGTCGCCGTCCGAGATCCCGCCGGATCTCTGGTGCGATCCGGCGGGCCAGGGCAGCGAGGTGGGTTCGTTCACGTCAGCTTGCCGGGGGCATGAGTACGGAGTCGATCAGGTACACGGTAGCGTTCGCGGTCTTCACGCCGCCGCAGATCACGTTGGCGCCGTTCACCTTCAGCGCGTCGCCCGAGCCGGTCACGGTCACGTCCTGCTTCTCCACGGTCGGGTGCTTGCCGACCACCGCGGCCGGGTCGAGCTGCCCGGCGACCACGTGGTACGTGAGGATCTTCGTGAGCAACGCGTCGTTGGTCTTCAGTGTGTTGATGGTCGCTGCGGGGATCTTCGCGAACGCGCTGTCGACCGGAGCGAAGACGGTGAACTGGCCACCGTTCAGCGTGGAGACCAGGTCGACCTTCGGGTTCAGCTTACCCGACACGGCAGCCACCAGGGTCTTCAGCAGCGGGTTGCCCGACGCGGCGGAGGCTACCGGTGCGGCCGCCATGCCGTCGATCGAGCCGGCTCCGGACGGGTTGGCGTTCGCGTACGCCGCGCAGCCGGGACCGACCATGTCGCCCGAGGCGTTGCTCATGCTCGGTGTCGGGCTTTCGCCGGTACCGGCACTGGCGCTCGTGCTTGTGGTGGACGGTGAGCCGCTCGACGTGTTGTCGCTACCTCCACAGGCGGATGCGGTCACTGCGAGAGCCAGCGCGGTGACGGCGAGGCCGGCGCGGGTGAGGTACTTGGACATGACGTGCTCGCTTTCCTTGGGTGAGGTGCTTGTTCTGCTGATACTTCGGGGCTACCCGCGGGCCGGATGGGTCACGAGACCATCACGACTGTGTTGTGCAGGCCGCTGGAGCCGTTCGGGCGGGGCGGGGCCTCGCGGTCGGCCTGCAGTTCGCCGTTGCCGTCGGTCGCGCGGACAGTGAGCTTGTGCGTGCCCGGAGTGGCGTTCCAGCGGTACGTCCACTGGCGCCAGGTGTCGGTGGTGTCGGCCGGCGCGAGCGTCGCGGATTGCCACGGGCCGTCGTCGATGCGTACCTCGACCTTGCTGATGCCGCGGTGTTGCGCCCACGCGACCCCGGCCGCGATTGTTGGTCCGGCCCGCAAGTTTGCGAATCCTCTGGGTACGTCGATCCGCGACGACGTCTTGACCGGCGCCTCGACCGACCAGCCACGATCGGTCCAGTACGCGCTGAAGTTCCGGAACCGGGTGACCTCGAAGTCCACGATCCACTTCGTTGCGGAGACGTAGCCGTAGAGCCCCGGTACGACCATCCGCACCGGGAAGCCGTGCTCGAACGGGAGCGGTTCGCCGTTCATCGCGAGCGCGAAGATCGCGTCCCGGCCGTCGGTGAGCGCACTGAGCGGCGTGCCGATCGTCAGCCCGTCCACGCTGGTCGACTTCACCGCGTCGGCGCCTTCCTGGACGCCGGCCTCGCGCAGGATGTCGGCAATCGGTACGCCGATCCACCGGGCGTTCCCGACGTACGGCCCACCGACCTCGTTGCTGACACAGGTCAGCGTGATGTCGCGCTCGATCAACCGCCGCCGCAGCAACTCGTCGAACGACAACCGCAGTTCGTTGCCGACCAACCCGTGGACCCGCAGTTCCCACTGCCGCGGGTCGATCCGCGGTACCTGCAGGAGCGTGTCGACCCGATAGAACTTCTCGTTCTGAGTCATGAACGGACTGATCCCCGGCAGGTCCAAGCCCGCCCGGACCGGCCCTGCGCCATCCTGCACCCGAGGCACCCGAACCCGGGTCCGCAGCTCGTCCCCGGACCCACCGACAACCCGAGATGCTCCGACGGCACCGCCGCCCGCGACAGCCAACGCGGAGACGGTGACGAGGAATCTCCGCCGATCAAACCCAGCAGGCTGCGCCGAGTCGTCCGGCGTGCTCGCCGGACCCGGCTCGGCCGGGCTGCCGGATCGCCTCGTTGGAGCTGATACGCCGCGGGTGACGACGGCCATCGCGGCGACCGCTGCCACGAAGGTGATCGTTGCTGGGAGCAACCGGTTGTAGGTGGTGGTCGCAGCCGAGCGGCTGACGAGCGCGAAGGTCACGCCGATCAGGCCGAGTGTTCCGGCGATCGTGATTGCGGTGCGGCGGTGCCCACGGGTCGCCAGCGCGCCGGCGACGGCGGCGATCACGAGGAGAGTCGTGCAGATGCCGACCCGAAGGAGGGGACGGTCGGCCGTGCCGAGAGTCCGGACGGCCCAGTCTTTCACCGGCCCCGGAGACCAGTCGATGACCTGTACGCCGACCGCGTCGACCGGCCAGGGCCCACCGGTCAGATTCGCAACCAGGTAGCCGAGCGCCAACGCCGTACCAGCGGCCACGATCCCGCCGAGTGCACCGACGAGCGCCACCCGCACCCGGTGCCGGCTCCCACGGCGCCGTCGGCCGATACCGGCGCGGTTGTTGCGCGGTGGTTCATCCGTGGTGTGCATGGGTGTGGTTCGGAGCGGATACGGATGCGGATGGGGTGCACCTTCGGGGGCGTACAGTCGCGTGCCGTTCAGGGGAGTCGTGCAGAGGCGGCGTTGTGTTTCGGAAAGTGATTGCAGGGATGGTGGCCGTGGTCGGTTTGTCGGCCGGTGTGATGCCGGTGGCGGACGCGGCGCCTCAGCAGGTGGTGCAGCTCGGGGGAGTGCCTGGTGACCAGCTGAATGGGCTGACGGAGTTGGTGGTGCAGCGGATTCTGATCGCCGACGACGTCGCGGCATCGAAGTACTTCAGCGGGAAGCCGGTCGACGATCCTGTGCGCGAGCAGCAGATTCTGACGTCGGTACGGGCATCCGCTGTGCAACTCGGCATCGACGCCGACGAGACCGCCGCGTTCTTCCAGGCGCAGATCGATGCGAGCAAGGTCGTCCAGCGCGGACTGCTCGCGTACTGGGCCGCCCACCCGGACCAGGCACCGACGACCGGTCCCGACCTCACCGTGATCCGTCAGAAGCTCGATGCACTCACCACGCAGCTACTCACCGAACTGGTCCGCACCAACAACCTCCGCCACAGCGGCCTGCACTGCGACGTCGCGCTGATCGTCGCCGATGCGACTGCAGCAGCCCGTCACCACGTGGACGCGCTCCACCGTGCCGCGCTCCGCACCGCATCAACGGCGACCTGCTGAGTCAGGTTGACCGTGCCGGGTGACGAGAAGGTGCAGCACCAAGGTGGCCAGCAAGACGACGGCCGCCAGGCCCAGAAGGTCGTTCGGCGCGGCCCCGGCGGTCAGCGCGATGCCGCCGAGGGCGCTGCCGAGGGCGGAGCCCAGGGAGATGGCGCTGCCGTTCAGCGCCATCACGATCGCCGGGGAGTCCGGGGCCAGGGCGGCCAGACGGACCTGTTGCGGTACGGCGGCGCCGCCGTTGCCGATGCCTTGGAGGAAGAACCACAACACTCCGGCGATCCCGGCCGAGGTGAGCATCAGCGCGCCGAAGCCGAGGATCGAGTTGAGCAGCAGCACAACCAGTACGACGGTCAGTACGCGCGGCGCCGGGAATCGGTCCGCCAACCGGCCGGTGATGCCGTTCCCGAGCGCACTCGCCACGCCGTACCCGAACATGATCGCGACGATCATCCACCCGGCCGGAAACGCCGGCCCGAGGATCAGTACGGCGTACGTGAAACACGTGAAGCTGCCGGTGAGGATTCCGGTCGTCACGAGCAGCGCACCGAGCAACCGAGGCCGTCCCAGCGGTCGCAGCTGATCGCGGAGCCGCCCGGCCGGTAGCTGCCGACGGGGGAGCCCGCGCAGGATTCCCACCAGCGCGATCGTCCCCATCGCGGCGACCAGGATCATCGGATAACGCCAGCTCGACTGCCCGATCAGCAGCCCGAGCGGTACGCCGAGAGCGGTCGCCGTCAGCAATCCGCCGAGGACGAACGACAGCGCCTTCCCGCGATGCCGCACCGGCGTCACCGCGATCACATATCCGCTGACGGCCGCGTTGAGCAGACACGCACCGAGCGCCGCCAGCACCCGGCCGGCGAATGCCATCGCGTACGTCGTCGCCAGCCCTACGACGAGGTTGCCGAGGATGAAGACCGCCAACGCGACAGCGATCGTCGTACGGCGTTCCCACCGCGACGTCGCCGTACCGAGCACCGGCCCGGCGAACGCCGCGGTCAGCGCGAACGCCGACATCAACTGCCCCGCGGCCGCCACGCTCACATGCAGATCGGCGGCGATGTGCGGCAGCAGCCCGGTCAGGACGTACCCGTCGATCCCCATCGAGAACGTCGCGACCGCCAGCCACGCCAGCGGTTTGTACGAGAACTCGGTCTCGACGGCGGAGGTGGCGCTCAACTGACGGCGGCTTTTGAAGCACGGGCGACGAGCAGATGCAGCCCGACGGTGGTCGCCAGGATGACGGCCGAGACGCCGAGCAACCCGTTCGGGGCGACGCCGGCGGTCAGTGCGACGCCGCCCAGACCGCTACCGAGCGCGGAGCCGAGTGAGATCGCGCTGCCGTTCAGCGCCATCACGATCGCGGCCGAAGCCGGTGCCATCGAGGCCAGCCGGGCCTGCTGCGGTACGGCGCCGCCGCCGTTGCCGATACCGGCCGAGAAGAACCACACCAGCCCCCAGACCGCCGCGAGCACGGCCGGCGCGAACGTCAGCGCGATCATCCCGAGCAGCGCGTTCAGGAACAGGCCGACGAGTACGACGGTCAGCACCTTCAGCGCGCTGAACTTGTCGACCAGCCGCCCTGTCACCGCGTTGCCGGTCATGCTGGATACGCCGTACCCGAACATGATCGCGATCATCGCCCACTTCACGTGGAAGTGCGGTTCGAGGATCAGCGTCGCGTAGGTGAAGCAGGTGTAGCTGCTGCACAGGATGCCGGTGGTGACGAACAGACCGGCGACGAGCCGCGGCTGACCGAGCGGGCGGAGCCGTTCGACGAGCGTGCCGCCGGGCAGGTGCAGGCGGGGCAGCCGCAGCATGATGCCGACGAGCGCGATCGTGCCGACCACCGCGACCATGATCATCGGGAAGCGCCAGCTGGACTGGCCGATCACCAGCCCGATCGGTACGCCGAGCGCGGTCGCCGTCATCCACCCGCCGAGCACGAACGACAACGCCTTGCCGTGGTGCTCGGCCGGCGTCAGCGCGATCACGTACCCGGTGACGGCCGCGTTCAGCAGGCTGCCGCCGAGCGCCGCGAGCACCCGGCCACTGAGCGCGACCGGGTAGTTCGTCGAGACCGCGACCACCGCGTTGCCGAGCACGAACACGCCCAGTGACAAGACGATCGTCGTACGGCGTTCCCACCGCGACGTCAGCGTGCCGAGGACCGGGCCGGCCAGCGCGGCCGTGAACGCGAACACCGACATCAGCTGGCCGGCGGCCGCCGGGGTGACCGAGAGGTCGCCGGCGATCTGCGGCAGCAGGCCGGCCAGTACGTAACCGTCGATGCCCATCGAGAACGTCGCGACCGCAAGCCAGATGAACGGGCGGTAGGAGAAGGCTTGTCCCTCCGCCGCGGAGGCCGGTCGCGTGTCCGTCATCTGTCAATCTCACCCCGAGCGGCACGCTCCCGGCAAGAGGAATCTGATCAAATCTGCCAGGAATGACGATTTCAGGCGCAGCTCCGATCACACTTACGGAGCGTGTATGCCATAGTCGCCGTGCCGACCTTCGGTGCTGATCAGTACTACGGAGGTCGCCGGAATCGCGGCCAGCCGGGCGCCGGCGAGGGCGGCGGCGCCGCAGGGGCCGGCGGGGATGTTGTGGGTATGCAGCAGTTCCATCGCGGCGCGAGCCTGGTCGTCGGTGACCGCGACGGCGGCGTCGAGGTGGTCGCGGATGACCGGCCAGGCGATCGACGACACCGTGCCGCAGTTGAGACCGGCCATGATCGTCGGCGCCGACGTGTCGACGGATACCGGCCTTCCGGCCTTGAGCGATGCGCCGACGCACGCGGCAGTGGTCGGTTCGACCGCGAGGACCTTCGCGCGGCCGCGGTAGTGCTCGAGCGCGGCCTGCAGCAACGAGCCGACACCCGTTGGCACCACCACCAGATCCGGGACGCCGGGGTACTGATCGTCGATCTCGCTGAAGAGCGTGTCGTAACCGGCGACGATCCACCGCGGCACGTCCTCGTACCCGGGCCATGCGGTGTCCTGGATCAGTACGTCGTCACCGTCGGTACTGTCCGCGGCCAGTTGCACCGCGTCGTCGTACGAACGCCCGGTGTCGATCACGGTCGCGCCCTCGTCGCAGATCGTCTGCAGGGTCGATTCGGCCAGACCTGCCGGCACGTAGATCCGGGCCGTAACGCCCAGTGTCCGCGCGAGGTACGCGAGTGCCCGCCCGTGGTTGCCGTCCGTCGCGGTCACCAGCGTGACGGCATTGACGGTGTCGGCCAGTTCGGCGAACGTCGGCGCCGGCCCGAGCACCTGGTTCACCGCCCAGGACGCGCCGAGGATCTTGAACGCGGGCAGCCCGAACCGGTTCGACTCGTCCTTCACCCAGTAGTTCCCGAATTCGATCAACGGCGTGGGCGCGTAGCCGGGCATGCTGCGATGAAACTCGAGGGAGTCGACCATCCTCCGAGTCTCCACTACCGGCGACTTCTCCAGGTGCTGCGGATACCGTTGCGGGCATGGATGAACCCGTGCCGCGCATCCTCGCGGACCTGCACGCGCTCGCCAACGACTCGACGGTGGAATCCGGCGCTCGGTGGAAGCTCGCCGAGTCCGGCCGGCAGCTCGATGCCAACCTCGTGCACCTCCCCGCCGGACGGCAGATCGGCGAACACCGGGAGCCCGACCTCGACGTCGTCCTCGTGGTCGTCGCAGGCAACGGAATCTTCGGTACGGCGGACGGTCCGCAACAGGTGGCCGCCGGCAACCTCGTCTGGCTCCCGCACGGTTCGACGCGCGATCTGACCGCGGGCGATGCGGGCCTGACGTACTTGACCGTGCACAAACGCCGCCCAGCCCTACAGATCAAACCGGCCGGCAGATGAGCGAAACGCTCCGCCGGCTACCCCCGGCGTACTTCGCACTGGTGATGGCGACCCACGCCGGGCCTTCGGGTTCTTCACGTTCGTTGCCGGAGTCAACGTCCTCGGCCTCCGGCTCGGCCTGGCCGGGATGCACACCGCCACGTCGGTCCTGCTGCTCGTCGCAGGCCCGACGTGGTTCGTCCTCGGGTACGTCGTACCGTGGACCGCTGTTCTCGGCCGATCCAACCTGGCTACTGCGAACGGCACGTGGTTCATATGGGTCGTCGCCAGTCAATCGGTCGCGGCGAGTTGTGGATTGCCTTCGGGGCGTGGCTCGCGGTGTTCGTCGCGATGCTCCGGAACGTCGCGGTCCGGGTCAGCTCGCCGGGCGGGCCCGGTCGAGGGTCGACGGGGACAGCACCGGGTGCGCCCGCAGGTACGCGATGAAGCCCTCGTGGTCGCGGTCGTTCCGGACCGGGTCGGTGAAGCCGGTGAACACCGTCGTACCGTCGCCGCCGATCAGCGTGTACGCGAGCGCGGCGACCCGGTAGTCCCGGTTCAGCTCGAGCGGCTTGCCGTCGATGAGGACCTTCGCCGGGTCGACCCGCTGGCCGACCGGCTTCGTGGTGTCGTAGGTGTAGCTGACGTTCTGCGACACCGCGAACGGCGCGAACTTCACCGTCCCGTTCGGCTGCGGCACCCATTGCGCCTCGAAAGCGGCGTGCAACTGCGTCCCCGGCAGCGTCACAGTCAGGATCGGGTTGCCGTACCCGAACGCTCCCCAGGCCTCGCCGAACAGTACGGTCCCGTCCGCATCGGCCGCATTGGTGCCCTTGGCAAACAACAGGTCGCCGGTCAGCGCGTTCGAACCGGACACCGGCTTGGTCGAGATCAGCGCGAGGTCGGCCCGGCCGTGCTGGTTCGCGTCCCAGTAGGCGAAGTCCGCGGCCAGGTTGCCCATCGTGCTCTCGCCGGCGGCGTTCGCGGTCCGGGTGAAGTCGCCGGTGATCTTGGCGAGTGGGGTGGCGTAGCGCTTCTTGCCCTTCGCGGTCCAGTAGTCCGCGATGTACTGCAGCTCCTCGTCGACCGGTACGTCGCGGGTGTTCGCGTGGTTCGTCGAGGTCGTCAGTTCGCGGATCACCTCGCCGGTGCTCGGGTCCAGCTTGAGGTTGATCTCGTTGATCAGCGAGCCGTGGTTGCCGGCCTCGACGACCGGCCGCGGTACGCCGTTCGGGTCCGGGACCATCATGTTGAACCGGCAGTGCCAGTGCCCGGTGACGATCGCGGCGATGTCCGGGGACGCGTTCGCGGCCAGCTGGAAGATCGGGCCGGACGGGTTCGTACCGGCGTTGTAGTCGTTGCCGGCGACGCCGCCGTCGTGGATGTTGATCACGATCGCGTTCACGCCACGCGCCTTCAGTTGCGCCGCCAGCTTGTTCGCCTGCTCGACGTCGGACAGCGACTTGAGGCCGGGCTGGTACGACGTGGAACCGGTCGGCGTGTCCATCACCGTGAGGTGGATGAACGCGACAGGCAGCTTGCGGCCGCGCCCGGCGTCGACCCATTCGATGTTGTACGGCGGCACGATCGTCCGGCCGGTGTCGGCATGCACGATGTTGGCCGTGTAGAAGCGGAAGTTCGCGCCGCGGAACTTGTGGCCGGTCGAGTCGACGAAGTTGTCGTCGCGGCCGTTCACCGGGTACGGCGCACCGTGCTCCATGTGGTCGACCAGGAAGCTCACCGACTGGTCGAGCTCGTGGTTCCCGACCGTGCTGAACTGCAGGCCGAGCGCGTTCAGCGCCTCGACGGTCGGCTCGTTGGCGTGCGCGTCGACCTCGAACGGCCAGCCGGAGAAGTTGTCGCCGGACGAGAAGAAGATCGAGTTGGTCCGGCCCTCGCGGAGCTGCTTGAGGTGCGTGGCCAGGTAGCCGACGCCGCCGATGGTCACCTGGACGCCCCCGGCGCCGGTGATCACGCTGCCCTGGCTGGGCGTCGTCGGCTGCAGGTAGCCGTGCAGGTCGGTGATGTTCAGCAGTTGTACGTCGACGTACTCGGGTGCGTCGTCGAGGGCGTGCGGGGTGGCGTAGGCGACGTCGCCGACCGCCGTGGCGGTGGCGAGCGCTCCGGTGGCGGTGAGGAACGTCCGGCGGCGGATCCGACTGTTCACAACGAACCTACTTCCTGGCGGGGTGGGTTGCGCGTTCGTGCACATTATTGCCTCTTTCCGACATTATTAAGCCAATGGATCGGTGAGGCGTCAACGGCCTGCTGAACAAAAGCCGAACTCAGATGCTGCGAACGGCCAACGGCGGAAGCGGTCCGCGGGTAGGGGAGAGCAGTCGGTCGTCGAGCGCGTCGAGGGCGAGACTGGCGGCGCCGAGCGCTACGCAGAGCGCGCCAAGCGTGGACGCGCGGACCTCGGGGACGCGGGGGCAGAGTTTCTCCAGCTCCGTTTGGAGTGGTTCGAGCAGTACGTCGGATGCTTGGGAGAAGGCGCCGCCGAGCACGAGGAGTTTCGGGTCGACGATGGCGATCGCGGTGGCAGCGGCGACGGCCATCGCGTGGGCGTACTTGCGTACGGCGGTGCGGGCGGCGCGGTCGCCTTCCCGGGCGGCGGCGAAGGCGCGCTCGGCTTTGTCGACGGTCGGCACGTCGTCCGGCACGACCGCGTGCAAGTGCTGGAGTGCCGCCTCCCATGCGACCCCGCGCAACGCCGACATGTCAGCCGCCGCCCCGAACGCACCCCGCCGCAACTTCCCGTCCAACACCAACGCCAGCCCCGTACGCCGCCCCGCATGAAGAAACACCATGTCCTCCGTAGCGTCGGTTCCTCTGCGTTGTTCGGCGAGGGCTGCTAGTTGGCTGTCGTTGTCGGCTACCACCAGGCGATGGGGGAAGTGGCTGACGAGGTTGGTGCCGGCCCAGTCGGGGATGGCGTTGGCGTGGACGACGGTGCCGGCCGGGTCGACGAGTCCGGTGGTACCGGCGCCCACCGCCCACACCTTCGACGCCGCGAGCCGGGCGTCGGCGGCGCAGGCGGCGATCACCTCGTCGGCCGCCTCGAGGCGCCGTGCCCGCGGTGCCTCGGGGGTCACGGACCGCCGGATGCTCGCCAGCATCCGGCCGTCGAGGTCCGTGAGGACGCCACGGACGGAGTACGCGCCGATGTCGAGCCCCACGACGTACCCGGCCTCGGCCCGGAACCGGTAGCTCCGCGCCGGCCGCCCGCGGCCGCGGATCGCCGGACTCTCCTCGACCAGCCAGCGCCGTTCGACCAGGCTCGCCAGTACCTCTTCGACCGCCGTACGGCCGAGCCCGCTCTGCTCGACGATCTCCGCGACCCGTGCTTCCCCGGCGGCGCGCACCGCAGCCAGAACCACCCGCTCGTTGAGCTGCCGCAACCGCGGTTGATCCCCACCGTCCGACCCCATGATCGGCCAGCATAAACGCCGGTCAGCGGTGGAGCACCGTGGTGACGAGCGCGGCGGTGCAGGTCACGAAGTAGAGGGACCAGGGCGCCAGGTCGAAGGCGTGGGCGCGGACGTGCGCGGCGAGCGCGCCGAGGAAGTAGAGCACGAGCCCCGCGGCGGCGATCAGGCCGAGGGTCGGTACGGCGAACCCCGCGAGCAGACCGACCGCGCCCGCGCCGAGGACGAGGCCGAACGGCACGATCCACTTGTGGTCGACGTGGACCAGGTCGGCCTGCTCCTTCGGGTAGTTGTGTCCGATCAGGTTCGCGACCGCCGCGCTTCCGGTGAGCGCGGCGGCGAGCAACGTGGTGGCCAGGTAGGCGACGTACACGAGTTCTCCGATCCGTAGTTGTGCCTCACGGACGAGAGACCTACGCCGGATGTGACAGTCCGCCGAGTTTTTCCGGGTTGCTGACCACCTGGATCGTTCGGACGGCGCCGTCGACCAGGTGCAGCGTGATCGCGAGTACCGGCCCGTCGGCGGACCGGATCGTGATGCCCGGCGCACCGTTGAGCTCCTCGATCGCGTACTGCGACCCCTCGGGCCGGCGGGTCGATCCGACCAGTACCGACCGCGCCACCGACAGCGGTCCGTAGACGGGTTTGCGTGGGGCACCGGTGCGGCCGCCGCCGTCGCTGATCAACGTGACATCGGGTGCGAGAACCGCCATCAGGCCTTCGACGTCGCCGTTCTCGCAGGCGGCGAGAAAACGTTCGGTGACTTCGCGCTGGGTGGCGCGGTCGGTGTCGTACCGCTGCCGCCGCGCCGCGACCGCCTTCCGCGCTCGGTGCGCGAGCTGGCGTACGTCCGCGACCTGCCGATCGAGGATGCCGGCGATCTCGGCGTAGCTGTAGCCGAAGGCCTCGTGCAGCACGAAGACGGCCCGCTCGGTCGGCGACAACGCCTCGAGGACGAGCAGTACGGCGGTCGACACCGCGTCCGCCCGTACGACGCCCTCGGCTGCGTCCGGGCTGGTGATCATCGGCTCGGGCAACCACGGCCCGACGTACGACTCCCGCCGTACCACCGCACTCCTGAGCCGATCGATCGCGAGCCGCGTCACCACCCGCACGAGGTACCCCTCGGCGTCCTGCACCTCGGCGTCCACCTTGCTCCACCGCAACCACGCGTCCTGCACCACATCCTGCGCATCGGCCACACTCCCCAGCACGCGATACGCAACCCCGTACAACAACCCCCGACACTCCCCGAACCGATCCACCACCATGCGCGTCACCCTAGAACTTGTACCAATCTGTCGCTCGGAGCCCTGAGCTTCCCAACGGTGTTACTCCGTGTCACCATCGGGGTCTGCGGTCGGGGGGACCGCCTTTCCTGTGGGGGGATTGATGGAAGCGGAGGATTCACGAGTCGAGTTGCCGGAGCGCGGACCGGGGCATGCGGTGATTCATACGTTGCTGACGCAGCCGGGGATGGTACGCAGCCGCGGTGCGGTGGCGCGGTTCGTCGGGCTGTCGCCGGTGACGGATGCGGGCAGGAGTTGGTACTCCGGAGCGCTCGGTGAGATCGAGATGGGGCGGAGGTTGCACAAGCTCGGGCCTCGGTGGACGGTGCTGCACGCGGTACCGATCGGGATACAGGGTGCCGACATCGACCACCTGATCGTCGGACAGGCCGGCGTGTTCACCGTCAACACCAAACACCACCCGGGGCAGCGCATCTGGGTCGCCGGACGCGGCTTCCTGGTCGGCGGCCAGCGGCAGCACTACATCCGCAACAGCGAGTACGAGGCGCAGCGGGTCGCCCAAATCCTCACCGCAACCGTCGGTTGGCCGGTACCCGTTCAGTCCGTCATCGCCGTCCTCGGATCAGCATCGCTCAACATCAAGCAGCCGCCGGTCGCCGTACAGGTGCTGGAAGCCGGTGCATTGATCCGCTGGCTGAAGCGGCGGCCACCCGTGCTCACCGGGCGGCAACTGGACGCCGTACTGGGTGCTGTCGGTACGGCGACCACCTGGCGAACGGAACCGGACAGTGACGCCGACCTGAACCGCCGTCCCCAGTTCGACACGCTACGGCGTGAGGTCGGACATGCACAGCGACAACGGTTGCTCTTAGCAACAATCTTCGTGGTGTGCGTACTGCTCGCGGGCTGGATCTACTTCTGGTAGTTCCACCGCAGGCCGACGATGCGACCTTCCGGTAGGTCGGTGCTTGTGAAGGTCTTCTGGTAGCTGCCATCCGGTTCAGGGGTCAGGACGTTCTCAGCGGGGAAGGTGAACCCGTCGGGGAAGTTGCCGAGGGGGAAGGCTGCTATGAACCAGGTGACTTCGGCGGGCGCGACTTCGGGAGCGAACTCGACGGAGAGTTCGACGCGTTCGGTGGCGACGAACTGGCGCTTGCCGTAGATGTCGCCGGGTTGGTCTGACGGATTCTCGAAGGTGACGAGCGAGAAGCTCAGATCGGCGGTTCGGCCGGCGTCGAGTGGTTCCGGCAAGTCGAAGTGGAAGACGTACGAGCTCCGGCCGACCTGGATTACCTTCGAGACGACCGTGTCGTCGTGCGATTCGACGATCACGCGCCGGAGGCCGGAGTCGGGCTCGCATTCGAACGCGTACGAGAAGCGCCGAACGCCGGCGGTCGTGGCGCGGATCCGGCGGCGAAAGTCGACGCGGTGCATCGTTCGGTGTGCGTCGACGTGTACGCGCTCGCCGAGCTGCTCGATCACGTGCGGCCCGGCCAGCGTGGTCTCCTCGTCGGGCAGCCCCGCCCCGTCGACGATCTCCGCAACCTCGACCGAACCGTCGACCAGCATGAGCTCGATCAGCGGCGGTCCCGCGTCGGCGGCGCCAGCCTTCGGCCGCGCGGGGAAGCGGACCGCGATGTCGTCGCGCAGGTCGCGATACCAGCGGCGATCGGCGTCGGGGACCTCCAGTTCGGTCAGCAGGAGGTCGAGTGCGCGGGCGCGCGGCAAGGTCTTGCCGCTGAGGTAGGCGTACAAGCTGGCCTGAGATACGTTGACACGGCGGGCCAGCGACTCCACCTTGATACTGCGCCCGGAGTGTTCGGCGCGCAGCAGCAGCTTCTTCAGCGCATGGCCGAGGCTGCCTCGTGCCCGGGCGACCGGCGGGCCGTCACCAGGCTCGAGCTCCGGCATCGTCACCAGCTCAGGCTAGCGAGTTTTACAGACCTTTCCAGCCTTGCCGCCCGAATGGCGGTCGCTCCGTGATCCTGGCATCAAGCCTCGAGAACTGGGAGAGCACAGTGGGCAACGAACTGGTCAAAATCGACGGTCGCGACGTCCTGGTCCAGGTGCCAAGGCATCTCGCCGGACAGGTCGCCGTCAAGGCGCTGGTACCGGTGATCACGACGACCGTACGGGCGCTCGCCGCCGCAGCGCGCGAGGTGACGACCGTCACCGTCGAGGCGGTCCACCAACAGCGGGCACAACTGGCGCTGATGAACTACGAAGCGCGTGTCATCGCCCGTGACATCGTACCGATCCTTGCGACGTCCAGCGCCCACCAGCGCGGTCGCAACCTCGTCGAGCGGGCAGGCTTCGACGACGACATCTACGCCGACGCACTCCACGACCTGGAGATCGTTCGCCAACGCCGCCGTACCCGCAACGCCGAACGCTGGCAGCCGTGAGCCTGCAAACGTACCGCCGCGCAACGCCCGAGCCGGCGTGGCCCGCCCGGGCGTTGCTCGTCGCCGAAACCACCCGCATCTTCCTGGTCGACATCCTCCCGATCCTCGCCCGCCACTGGACCCGCCAACAACTCCGCAACCTCGATCACTGGCTGAGTGTTCGTGGCTTCTGAGGCCGGGGGAGGACGCTGTGTCGATCTGGGCAGCAATCCTCCCCAGTTTGTATCGGCGGGAGCGGTCTCAGAGGTTGAGGAGGCCCTTGGTGGCGGTTGTCAGGCCGCCGGTTAGGGCTAGGAGGAGGACTAGGCGGCGGGCTGTGTGGTTGGGGATTCGGGGGGCGAGGAGGGCGCCGGTGGTGGCGCCTAGGGCTAGGGCGGCGGAGGTTGTGAGCCACTCGGGCCGGCTTAGTGGGGGGATGCCGCGGGTGACGAGCGAGAAGATGTTGACCAGAGCGCCGTAGAACAAGGCGTTGGGGACGAATTCGCGGATGGTCCAGTTGGCGTTGACGGCGTACAGGGAGACGGGTGGGCCGCCCAGGCCGGCGGCGGTGTTCATGAAGCCGCCGGTGGCGCCCGCGGTGAGGGCGCCGGTCAGGCCTTTCAGGGCAGGCACGCGGAGGCCGATGAGAAGTACGACGGCTGCGACGGTGACCAGTGCGCCCATCACCAGGAGGAGAACCGGCCCGGGAAGGGCGCGCGCGAACCATGCGCCTAGCGGTGCGGTGCACGCGGCGGCGAGGATGAGTGGGATCATCGAGCGCAGTCGTACGTAGCGCCAGCCGCGCAGCAGGCCGAGTACGCAGATGACGCCGGCGGCGCAGTTCGCGAAGGTGATGCCGTCCGTGGGGCCGAGCACGATCACCAGAGCAGGAACCGACACGAGCGCGAAACCCATGCCGGTCAGCCACTGCACGAAGGCGCCGAGCAGTACGACGCCTCCGAGGATCAGCAGCTCCACTACAGATCGGTGTAGCCGAGCCAAGGCTCAGCCGCAAAGGAAGCAGTGGGCGAGAGCGTTTCCAGTTCGAGTACGACGAGTTCGTTGGTGCCGTCAACGAGCAACGGGCCCGGGACGTACAGCGTCTGCTGCGGCCCGCGCCGCCAGTACCGTCCGAGGTTGAAGCCGTTGATCCACGCGTAACCCTTGCCCCAGGCATCGGTTCGGAGGAACAGGTCGGACCGTTCGGCTTCGAAGGTCGCGCGCCACGCAGTCGGACCAGGGACAACTGCCGAGGGGGTCGACTGCCACAGCCGCGGTGGCTGGTCGAGGTCGATTCCGCAGACCGACCAGTCGTGCAGCTCGTCGGCGCCGAGCAGAACGGGACCGATCAGGCCCTTCTCCTCGCCGATCCGCGGACCGTAGTTGACGCGTCCCATGTCCTCGACGACCAGCTCGAGCCGACCGCGGGTGTGCGGCAGCATCAGGGACCGCTCGTGCCGTTCGCGCTCCAGGATCCCGACCGGCGCCCCGTCCAGGAACACCTGGACCCGGTCACGGACCTCGCCGAACGTCAGCAGCGCCGGCCCGCCGTGCCGCAGCTCGGTCCGGAAGATCGCCAGCCGTGCGTCCAGCTCGTCCAGCGCCGGCACCGACCGATGGTCCGACCAACGACCGCTGGAACAGCCGAGCAGCCCGACCGGCTCGCCCAGTGCAACGTTGAACTCAGGCGCAGCAGGCGCCGCCGCAGGTACCGAGGAAGGTACCTGCGCATACCGCGAGATCACGTCCCGGAACGCGAAGTACTTCTCGGTCGGATGACCTGCCTCGTCCAGCGGCGCGTCGTAGTCGTACGACGTGATCGTCGCCCGGTACACGCCCTTGTCATTGGCTCCACTGGTCAGCCCGAAGTTCGTGCCACCGTGGAACATGTAGATGTTGACCGACGCGCCCGCAGCGAGCAGAGCGTCCAGCTCAGCGGCGGCGTCGGCAGCGGACGTCGTGTGATGCCGCCCGCCCCAGTAGTCGAACCACCCGTCCCAGAACTCCATGCACATCAACGGCCCGGTCGGCTGATGCTTGCGCAGCGTCTCCAGCCGCGCCTCGGCCCGCGACCCGAACGACCCGGTCCGCAGTACGCCGTCCAGCCCGCCCGCGCTGAGCATCTCGTCCGTCGGCTGGTCGACCGTGACCAGCGGCACGGTCGTCCCGGCGCCCCGGATCACCTCGGCCAGCGCCTTCAAGTAGGTCTGGTCGTCCCCGAACGCGCCGTACTCGTTCTCGACCTGCACCAGCACGACCGGCCCGCCCTGGTCGATCTGCAGCGGCCGGACGATCTCCAGCACACTCTGAAGGTACGCCGTCACGGCCGCCATGTACTGCGGTTCGAACCGCCGAACGCCGAGACCCTCCGTGCGCAGCAACCACGGCGGCAGCCCGCCGTTGTCCAACTCGGCGCAGATGTACGGGCCGGGCCGGACGATCGCGTACATCCCCGCCTCGGCCACTTCGCGCAGGAAGCGGCCGAGGTCGAGGATCCCGGTGGTGTCGAACTCACCGGGCCGCGGACTGTGCAGGTTCCACGGCACGTAGGTCTCGATGGTGTTGAGCCCCATCTGCCTGGCCTTCTCGATCCGGTCGGCCCAGCAGTCCGGATGCACCCGGAAGTAGTGCAGTGCACCGGAGATGATCTGGAACGGGCGGCCATCCAGCAGGAAGTCGGATGCGCCGATCGTGAAGTCAGGCACGGGATCTCGTTTCTCTAGACCATGAAATGGCGGCGGTCAGCCGTTGACTTGGAAGCCCTGCTGGTTGCCATAGGTGACCAGGGCATCCTGCCAGGATTTCAGGCCGGTGTTCAGGTCGGACTTCGTCTGGTACGACTTGCCGACGGTGTCGCCGTAGATGCTGTTCGCGTAGAGCTCGAACGGCAAGTAGCTCCAGCCCTTCACCACGGTGCCGGCCGCGCCGGTCAGCACCTGGTTGATCTTCTGACCGCCGAAGTACGCGCTGGCCTTGTCCACGAACGCCGGGTCCTTCAGGTCGGCCGTGGTGGCCGGGAACCCGCCGCTGGCGAGGAACGGCTTGACGCCCTCGTCGTGGTTCAGCCATCGGACGAACGCCGCCGCGAGCGCCGGGTTCTTGCTCTGCTTCAGCACGGACTCGGTGCTGCCACCGTTCTCCGCGGTGGCCGGCTGGCCGTCGTACGTCGGCATCGGCGCGACCGCCCACTTCCCGGCGCCGGCCTTGACCGAGGACTCCATCACGCCGGGCATCCAGGCACCGGTCGGCAGCGACGCGATCGTGCCGTCGCCGAGCGCCTTGAACCACTCGTCTGTCCAGCCCGGGATGTTCGACACCAGACCGCCCTGGACCAGCTGGTTCCAGGTCGCGGTCCACTTCTTCGAACCGTCGTCCTGCAGGTTGATCGTGACGTTCTTGCCGTCGGTCTTGAACGGCTGGCCGCCGGCCTGCCAGATCATGCTCGTGGTGAACCCGGCGTCACCGGAGTCGTTGGTGATGTAGGCCTTCGGGTTCGCGGCGTGCAGCTTCTTCGCCGCGGCGACGTACTCGTCCCAGGTCTTCGGTACGGCGATGCCGTACTTCGTGAAGACCTCCTTGTTGTAGAACAATGCCATCGGTCCGGAGTCCTGCGGCAGCCCGTACAGCCCGTTGCCGGCGTGCACCGACGCCCAGGTCGAAGCGGTGTACGCCGACTCGTACTGCGAGAACCCGTACTGGTTCAGGTCGACCAGCGAACCCGGCAGCGCGAACTGCGGCAACGCCTGGTACTCGATCTGCGCGACGTCCGGTCCGCCGGAGCCGGCCTTGATGACGTTCTGCAGCTTGGTGTACTGGTCGTTGCCGGTCCCGGCGTTGACGTAGTTCACCTTCACGTTCGGGTACTGCTTCATGAACGCGGTGACCTGCGCCTGCGCCGACGGGGTCCAGCTCCAGTACGTGATCTCGCCGCCGGCCTTGAGCGCCGCGTCGACCGCGTCCGCCGAACCCGTGGACGAGCTGCTGCTCGCACTGTCGGTCTTGGATCCGCCGCCGCACGCGGCCACGACCGCGAGGGCCGTGAGCGCGGCTCCGGCGACCACCAGCCGCCGGACGCCCCACCGATGTGACTTCATGGTGTTCCCTTTCATTTCACACTCCCGGCGCTCAGGCCCGACTGCCAGAAACGCTGGAGAAGGAGGAAGGCGATCACCAACGGCACGATCGTCAGCAACGATCCGGTGATCACCAGGTTGTAGATGGGGCGGGCGCCCACTCCGGTCGCCTGGTTGCTCCACTGGGTGAGCCCGACCGTGAGTGGGTACAGATTCGGCTTGCTGAGCATGATCAGCGGCAGGAAGTAGTTGTTCCAGGTGGAGACCATGGCGAACAGCAACGTCGTGACGATGCCCGGGGCAAGCAGTCGCAGCGACACCGTGAAGAAGGTCCGGACCTCGCCGGCGCCGTCGATCCGGGCCGCCTCGAGCAGCTCCGGCGGGACAGCGTCGGTCGAGTAGACCCACATCAGGTACAGCCCGAACGGGCTGACCAGCGACGGGATGATGATCGCCCACACGGTGTTCGTCAGCCCGAGGTTGGAGAACATCAGGAACGTCGGTACGGCGAGCGCGGTCCCCGGTACCGCGACCGCGCCGAGCAGGACGGCGAAGACCGCCCGCCGGCCGGCGAACTTGTACTTCGCCAGCCCGTACCCGGCCGCCGTCGCGAGCAGCGTCGCGCCGCCGGCGCCGACCACGACGTACAGCACCGTGTTGCCGAGCCAGCGCAGGAAGATGCCGTCGTTGTAGGTCAGCGTGTCCGTGATGTTGCTGAAGAACGCGAAGCTCTTCCCGAACCACAGGCCCGGCGTCGACAACAGGTCGTCCTGCGTCTTCGTTGCGCTGAGCAACAACCAGGCGAGTGGGACGATCGTGTAGAGCAGGTACAGCACCATCACGCCGGTCAGTACCTTCGAGCGCTTGACTCTCACAGCGCCTCCCGGGATCCGCGGATCTGGACGACGTACGCGATGACCGCGGTGATGATGCCCATCACGATCGCGACCGTGGCGGAGTAGTTGAACTGCTGGCCGGCGAACGAGAGGTTGTAGGCGTACATGTTCGGCGTGTAGTACGTGTTGATCACGTTGGGCGCCAGCGTGCGCAGGATGTTCGGCTCGTTGAAGAGCTGGAAGCTGCCGATGATCGAGAAGATCGTGGCGATCACGATCGCGCCGCGCAGGGCGGGCAGCTTGACCGCGAGGATCGTCCGGAACGTGTTCGCGCCGTCGATCGCGGCCGCTTCGTACAGCTCGCCCGGGACCGTGCGCAGTGCCGAGAAGAAGATCAGCATGTTGTAGCCGACGAACTCCCAGGTGACGATGTTGGCGATCGAGGGCAGCATCCACCCGCTGCTCAGCGGCTTGATCGCGGTGCCGAGCAGATCGTTGAGGTTCGCCGCGAGGCCGAAGTTGTCGCCGTAGATGTAGCCCCACATCAGCACCGCGACGACACCCGGTACGGCGTACGGCAGGAAGATCACGATCCGGAAGAAGCCGGCCGCGTGCAGGCGAGCACTGTCGATCGCGAGCGCCGCCAGCAGTGCCAGGCCGAGCATGATCGGCACCTGGACGACCAGGAAGATCGCCACCCGGCCGAAGGCCTCCCAGAACTTCGGGTCCTGCAGCGCCTCGGTGTAGTTGCTCAGGCCGACGAACGCGCGGCCGCCGAAGAACGCCTGCTCGCGGAACAGGCTGAGGTAGATCGCGTACCCGATCGGCGCCAGGAACGTCACTGCGAAGACGGCCAGGAACGGACCGACGAACAACCACCCCTTGCCGTCCTTGGACGCCCGCTTCCGCCGGGTCCCGGGCAGGCTCACCACCTGGGCAGGCTCTTGGGCCACGGACTGCGCCATGTCCGTCGACCTCCGTTTCTGTTCGTTTCTGTTTACGCAAACATGCTGGCGTGGACGCTAGCGTGTTTACGTGAACATGTCTAGAGGTGCGGAAGCCCGGAGGATGTGATCCAGGGATCAGCGGCGCTTGCGCGGCGCCGCGGTACTCTCCCGCACGATCAGCGGCGCGTTCACCGTGCCGTGCAGGTCGACCAGCGGCGCGCCCTTGCGGAGCTGCCGCAGGATCAGCTCGACCAGTTCGGTGCCGATCTGCTGGAAGGGCTGCCGGACCGTCGTCAACGGCGGCCAGAAGTGCTCGACCAGGTCGATGTCGTCGAAGCCGACGACGCTCACGTCGCGCGGCACCTCGCGGCCGGCTTCGTGCAGCGCGTGGATCAGCCCGCAGGCCATCTCGTCGTTGGCCGCGAAGACCGCGGTCAGGTCCCTGCGCTTCGCGAGCGCCTTGCCGAGCTCGTAGCCGGAGTCCGCGGACCAGTCGCCCCGCAAGATCGCGGGCACTGTGCGGCCGGCTTCCTCCAGGGTTCGCCGCCACGCGGTCGCCCGGATTTCCGCGGGACCCGAGCCGTCCGGCCCGGCGATGTGGTGCACGGTCTTGTGCCCCAGCTCCAGCAGATGCTGGACGGCGGCCCGGCTGCCGCCGATCTGGTCCGCGCCGATCGACGGATGGTGCCCGATGAACCGGGAGTCCGAGACCGCGACCGGCAGCGTCGGCCGGAGCGCGAGCGAGGTCGGGGTCGCGGTCGCGGCGCGAATGATGATCAGGCCGTCGATCGCCTGGTGGTTGAGGTGCTGCACCGCTTCCCTGACGTCACTGACGTCGCTCGACGACGGCGTCTCCACGTCGACCAGGCTGACCGAGTACCCCTCGCGGCGGGAGGCGTCGATCACTGCCTCGATGGTCTTGGACTCGCCGGTCCGGATGATCTTCGGCGCCATCAACCCGATCGAGTGGAAGTTGCCGCGGCGCAGTGCCCGGGCGGCGTGGTTCGGGGAGTACCCGAGTTGCCGCATCGCTTCGAGGACGCGTTCCTTGGTCTCGGGGCGGACCGGGTCCGCGCCGGTCGAGACGCGGGACACGGTCTGCGCCGAGACCCCGGCCAAGCGCGCCACGTCACCGATCGAGGGACCCGACTTCGGATGCCCCTTGACTCCGCGACGCGCCGGCTTGGCCTGGTTCGACATGGGATCAATATAGGAGTGGCGTCAGCTGTCCTTCGAAACCATCAGCCAGCTGACTTGGATGTCGGGGGAGCGGGTCGGGGTGATCGAGACGGTGATCGTGCCGTCGGGGCCGACGGTGATGCCGCCGTACGACGCGGCGACGCCGGTTGCGGTGAACAGGCGTTGCTGGTCGACGACGGCCCCGTTGACAGTCACCTGCGCCGCGCGGTTCGCCCACGGCCAGGGGTCGTAGTAGCCGGCGTGGACCGTGTACGTACCGGGCTCGAGCCCGCCGAAGGTGTAGACGAGCGGCTCGTGGTTCTTCGCGTACCGGAGCGTGGTGTAGAGGTCGCCGGTACCGGCGGGTGCACTGGAACCGGTGTAACCCCAGGTCGTGCCGGTGGTGGGGTCGGTGCCCAGGGGTTGTTCGGGCGTGGAGTTGAGCAGCGGCTGTTGTGCGGCGACGGTGGTCCAGTCGGGCGTGGCCGCGCCGCCGGCGTTCACGGCGTACCGGAGGTTGTGGGGGATGACAACGACCGAGCGGGTGAAGGTCCGTCCGTCGGCCAACGTCCCGCGGAGATTGCCAGGCCCGGGTTGCGCGACGCTCGCCGGGTCCCAGGTGACGGCGACCTGCTGAGCTCCGCTCGCGGTGGTCACGGTGACCGCCGCCGGCAGTGTGCTGGTGTCGTTGAGCCAGACGTGGTCCGGGATCGTGCTCGTGACGGTCCAGCGCGTGTACGGCTTCAGGTCCCGCAACGACCACTCGGTATCCGGTCCGACGGTCAACGATCCGCCCTCACCGAAGCTCATCGGCATCCAGACGTACGGCGAGTTCGCCAGGTCGCTCGGCGTCCACCGGTCGGCCATGAACAGGAACTTGTTCTGCTTGGCATCGACCGTGACCACGTTCGTGCTCTGCGAACTGTACGTCGTCGCCGCACCGGCGCCGGTGATCGGTACGCCGCGGTCGGTGAACTGCCCGAGGATGCTCTGCGAGGTCGCGTACCGCGCCGGGTTCGGATCCCATCCGGTCGCACCCGACGTCACCAGGTAGTACGTCCCCTCGGACTTGAACATGGCGGGCGCCTCGCGCTGGTTGCACACCAGCGTCCGGGTGAAGTCCTTACCCTGGACCGCCTGATCCGGCGGCGCGGACAGGTACGTGTACGACGTGTTCAGCTTGGAGATGTACATCGTCCGGTTCTCCTCGGACGAGTAGATGATGTACGCCGTACCGTCGTCGTCCACGAACAGGTTCATGTCCCGCGCCATCCCGCCGGCCGGGTCGAACGACGAGCCGCTGCCGCACCACGGGACCGAGTCGCTCGGCACGTGGTCCAGCCGGTACGAGTCGATCCAGCGGAACGGGCCCTTCGGCGAGTCCGCGATCGCCACACCGGCCTCGGCGCGGGCGTAGTTCGACGTACTGGTCGGGGACGACGGCCCGTCGGAGTGCACCCACATCACCCACTTGCGGGTCGCCTTGTTGTAGATGACCTTCGGCCGCTCGAGGATGGACGAGGTCGCCCAGCCGTCGGTACGGATGTTGTTGGTCGACAGGTCCCGCCAGACGATCTCCTTCTGCGCGGGCGTGTAGTGCTTGTAGAGCTTCGCGAAGTACTTGTCGTTGTCGAACTGGTCGATCGAGCTCAACGCCCGCAGCGCGAGCCCCTCGTCCTTCCAGTTGTAGAGGTCGTACGACGAGTACAGGTGCACGCCAGGGCTGTTGTAGTACCCGTTGCTGCGGTCCTCGCCGTACCAGTAGTAGATCCGCCGGCCGTCCTCGTCCTTGGCCGTGACGACTTGGCCGCCGTGCGCCTGGATCACCTTCCCGCTCGTGTCCAGCCAGGGCTGCCCTGGATGGAAGCTGTCGCTCGTCGCTTGAGCCGTTGACACCACCAACAAGCTGAGGCCGAGCGCAGCCAGCAGCATGCCGATCATCATCCGAGTCCTGTGCACATCTGCTCCTCACCTACACCGGAATGTTTACGTGAACAGACTCAGCGTGCCGACAGCTGCGCGCCACCTGAACGCGTGTTGCAGGTATTGACATCGCGGCGAGGAGGATTCCGGAGCAGACCTCTGACATACTCCCCGCGTTCGTAACTCCGAGATCTGGGGGCGTTGTGTCGGTTCGTCCTGGTCAGCTGCTGCGGTGGGGGCTCCCGGCGGTGCTGGTCGCCGGTTCAGTGGTGGCGTTGAGCGGGTCGTCGGGCTCGGCGGCCGAGCCTGCGCTGCACCGTGCCGGCTTCGTCCGGCACGGGGAATCCGTGGCCGACGTCGAGCCGAACGCGGTACTGGTGAAGTTCAAGCCGAAGGCCACCGCGTCCGCGCGAAAGGCAGCGGCGTCGAAGTTCGGCGCGGTGGACGAGACCGCGGGTGACGTCGTCAAACTCAAGGGCAGCCTGCCCGCGCGGGACCTGCTGAAGAAGGTCAAGGCCGACCCGGCGGTCGAGCTCGCCTCGCTGAGCTATCGCCGGCACGTGGCCGCCGTACCGAACGATCCGTACTTCGGGTCGCTGCAGCAGGCGTACCTGAACACGGTCCGCGTACCGCAGGCGTGGGACGTCTCGAAGTCCACGGGCAACCAGATCGTCGCGGTCCTCGACAGCGGGATCGACGCCGGCCACCCGGACCTCGCCGGCCACCTCGTCGCCGGGTACAACGCGGTCTCGACGACGCGTCCGAACCCGGTCGACGACAACGGCCACGGCACGATGGTCGCGGGCATCATCGCCGCGGGTACCAACAACGGAGCCGGGCTCGCGGGCGTCGGCTGGAGCTCGAAGGTGATGCCGGTCAAGGTCGCCGGGTCGAACGGGGTCGCCAACGACCTGGACCTGGTCGAGGGCATCGACTGGGCGGTCGCGCACGGCGCCACGGTGCTGAACATCTCGATCGCGAACCCCGGCGACAACGCGGTCCTGCACGACGCGATCACCCGCGCGATCGCCAAGGGCGTGATCGTCGTCGCGGCCGCGGGCAACGACGGCAGCGACGTCGCGCAGTACCCGGCGGCGTACCCCGAAGTGATCGCCGTCGGCGCCACGAACGCGGGCGGCGTCCTGACCGACTTCAGCTCGTACGGCGACTGGGTCGACGTCGCCGCGCCGGGCTGGGACATCGTCAGCACCGGCGCCCGCAACCTCAGCCAGTCGCCGTACTGGCTCTGCAGCGGTACGTCGTGCGCCGCGCCGATCGTGGCGGGCGTCGCCGCCCTCGTGAAGAACAAGTGGCCCACGCTGACACCCGCGCAGGTGCAGGCGCGGATCAAGGCGTACGCACGCGACGCCGGCCCGCGCGGGATCGACCCGTACTACGGGGCCGGGATGCTGGACGCGTACGCCGCCCTCGGTGGCCGCTGGGCCGCGGATTTCCCGATCAACCCGATCGACCTGAACGACACCCCGGAACGCGCCATCCCGCTCTCGAGCTCGATCAGGACGACGATCAGCACCGAGGGCGAGACCGACTGGTACGAGGTGGTCAGCTCGGCCGCGCGGAACCTCAGCGTCACGCTCACCGGGCCGGAGTTCAACGGCGACAAGTACGCGGTGAACTTCGGGCCGCGCATCGACGTGTACGACGGGAACCTCAGGTCGCTGGCATCCGCGGTGACGCCGTACCCGGCTGGCTCTCAGTGGGGTCCGTTGACGGCGGCAACCAACGTCAATGTCACCGCGGGTAGTACGTTTATTGCCGTCCGCAACGCCAACGGGTCCCGGGACACCCGCCAGTACGAGCTCGACATCGCCGACGGCTCCGACGGTGGGTCGAAGCCGGGCGTCGACTACCCGGTGCGCGAGGTATCACCGCCCGATCTCGCGAGCGGTCAGCGACTGGACACGCGACCGGTGGTGACCTTCGCGCGGGACGTCGTCGCGGGCAGCGTGAACGCGTCGACCGTACGGTTCCTGAACGGCAAGACCGGTGCGGCGATCGGGGCCGCGGTCGCGTACGACGCCGAGAACAAGCAGGCCGTGCTGACGCCGTCGGCGCCGCTGCTCGACAACACGCCGTACCGGATCTCGGTCAACGGCGTGCAGGAGGCGAGCGGTGGACTGGAGCCGTTCAGCAGCGTGTTCTCGACGCTGGACGCGCCGCCGCCGAAGCTGACGTTCGACGCCGCCGGGGCGTATCTCGCCGCCCAGCTGTCCTGGAAGGTGCCGGCGATGCCGGACTTCGACCAGATCATCGTCCGGCGGAACTCAGGTAGCCAGGTGCCGTCGCTGACCACCGGGACGCTCGTGTACTCGGGCAGCGGGACCGGGGTGAAGAACACCGGGCTCGCGCAGGGCGTCACGTACACGTACGCCGCCTGGGCGAAGGACCGCGGCGGGAAGACGAGCCCGGTCGCCGTGTCGCAGCTGCTCGGGATGAAGACGACGATCGGCGCGACCGCGGCTCAGCTCAATTACGGCGGGACGATCACGGTGCGCGGGAGCACGCTGCGGATCGACAACAAGGCGATCGCGGGGCTGCCGGTCAACCTGTACGTGCGGCCGAAGAACTCGTCGACGTACAAGCTGCTGGCGGCGCTGAAGACCTCGTCGACCGGGACCGTCAGCTACGCGTACAAGCCGTTGGTGTCGTCGGTGTTCATGATGACGTTCCCCGGCAACACCGACCTGATGGGCACCCGGAGCGTCGACCTGAACGTGGCGGTCGCGCCGACGATCTCGGCCACGCTGTCACCGGCGTCGGTGCGGCTCGGGCAGGCGGCCAAGCTCAGCGGGTACGTCGCTCCGGCGCATTCCGGCAAACCGGTCTACTTGCAGCAGTACGTCAACCGGGCGTGGAAGTCGATCGCGTCGGTGAAGCTGACGACGACGGGGGCGTACGCGTTCGGGGTCAAGCCGGCGGTCCGTGGGCAGCTCGTGTACCGGATGTGGTTCCCGGCCGATGCGGACCATGCGCAGGCGTTCACTGCGAACAAGATCCTGACCGTCAGCTGAGACGGATCCGTCGGTGCGGATTGCAACAAGCTGCAATCCGCACCGGGCTTGTATAACGTTCGAATAGCCGTACTTGCGCGTAGCAGTTGGTATAGCCCACAGTTCCTGACTGTGGGGAACCTGAGTGCTCTGAAACCGAACCGACGGCAGCTGTTGATGGCGGGGGCCGCAGCCGCTGTAGCGGGCGCCGTGACCGCCGAAACCGCCGGCACAGCCAGCGCGGCCGACCCGTACGGCTCCGGCGATCTGGGAGACTGGACGATCCTGAGCCGGTCGATCTCGACCGCCGCGACGATCACCTACGTACGCGATCACGAC
The DNA here is from genome assembly GCF_006715085.1 of Kribbella jejuensis. Taxonomy (NCBI): domain Bacteria; kingdom Bacillati; phylum Actinomycetota; class Actinomycetes; order Propionibacteriales; family Kribbellaceae; genus Kribbella; species Kribbella jejuensis. The sequence goes on from NZ_VFMM01000002.1 coordinate 1,061,322, forward strand.
GGTGTGTGCATGTTCGGTGACAGCATCGCCGTCCAGGACGGCAAGGCACTCGCGAGCAAGCTGCTGAGCCGCGGCATCAGCCTCGCGGTGCACAACTGGTCCGGCCGGCCGACGACGCCGGCTGTCGACGCGCTGGAGAACTGGGCGATCAAGTACGGCCTGCCACGCCGGATCCTGATGGCGACCGGTACGAACGACATCTTCAACCCGCCGGTGTTCGCCGCCCAGATCGACCGCACGATGCGGATCGTCGGCTCGAACCGGAAGGTTGTCTGGGTCAACACCCAGATCTCCCGCACGGCGAAGTCCGCGGCGATCCAGGTCGCCGACCAGCGCAACAGCGCCTGGATCAACTCCCAGATCCACGACGCCGAGAAGAAGTACCCGAACCTGGACATCGTCCGCTGGGCCGAGTACCTGGCCGCGAAGCCGGCCCGCCTGACGCAACTGCTCCGCGAGGGCGTTCACACCACGGTCCCGGCCGGGCAGGACGCCCGTAACGACCTGATGGTGCAGGCTCTTATTTCTGCGTGACCTTCACCAGGTGGCCGAAGGCAACCGAACGGTCCGGTGAGTGGAAGAGGTCCTGGCAGGTCGTCAACGTGATGATCGACCGGGTCGGTGGTTGCTGCTTGCCCGGCACCGGATCCAGGACCCAGGTCTGCGACGCCTTGACGGTCAGATCCCGGGGTGAACCGTCCAGTACGTACGTGTACACCGCGTCCTGGGTCTCCACCAGCACCTGGTCGCCCTTGTTCAACTCGAGCAACTTCCGGAACGGCGACCCATGGGTCACCCGATGTCCCGCCACCGCGAAGTTGCCCGGCTGACCCGGCAGCTGGGTCTGCGGGTAGTGCCCGATCCCGCGAGCCAGCTCGTCGGCATCCACGCCCTCCACCACGGGCTTCACCCAGTCCGCTCCGAACCGGGGAATCCGCAACAGGACGAACGGCTTCCCGGTGCTCGGCTTCGCCGCGCTCGGCTTGACGCCGGCCCGCGCGGGAGCTTTCCACTGACTCCGCAGTGAGTTCTCGCCCTCGGTCATCTGCTGGTTGGACGTGATCCCGGTCCCGAAGTACTGCCACCCGACCCACCCCAGCACCCCGACCCCGACCACCAGCAACACGACCGCAAGCCCCCGAACAGCTCCCCGCATACGCCCCAGTATGCCGTGAGACGACCGGGCGAAGGTCCCCGCGCCCTGCGCCCGGTCGGGTGGCGTCACTGGTCGTCGGTGGTTCGGCGGAAGGTGCCCGCGGCTCGCCAGAGGGCTACGCCGAGCATTACCAGGGCGAAGCCCGCCAGAGGCAGCCAAACGGCTGCTGCGGCCCCCGTGGAGGCCAGTTCGCTGACGCTGTACATGAATTACCACCTCCTTTCTCGTCCGGTTGCTGCGTGAACGTAGGCGGTTGCCTGCACGCCTTGGAGGAACATGTCGTAGACCATCTCCACGATCAGCGTCGCGGCGACGGCCATCGCGAGTTTCCCGCGGCGGCGTACAGTGACCACTCGCTCGGCCATGAACAGGGCCGTGATGCCCAGCCAGAACCCATGCAGTTTCAGGCCGTGGAAGGCGCCGTACCCGAGCGAGAAGAGGTAGGCCGCGGTGATCAGGACGCCGATCGCGCCGAGCGCCTGCCGGCCCCAGTACGAGCGGGTCGTCCGGGTCCAGCCGTAGTCGAAGAGGTTCTCCAGCGCGCCGCGCTTCCATCGGACACGCTGGTTCGCGAGCGAGCGCCACGACTGCATCGTCTCGGTGGTCAGCGTGCACCCCGACGGCGAGCGCAGCACGTACCCGAGCTTCATCAACGCGAACGACAGCTCGTTGTCCTCGGTCAGCACCCGGGTGTCGTACACCTGCGGCGCCCCGGGCAGCCGGCCGTCCGCGCGCGCCCGGATGACTTCGCGGAGTACGCCGACGCGCAGCAAGGTCGCCGTACCGGTCAGCACGAGCACCTTCCCGCGCTGCCGGCGGATGTCGAGCTCGTACCGGGCGTATTCGTTGGCCTGCAGCCATTCCACGAAGCGGCCCCAGCGCGTTCCGGAATCGATCCGGCCGCGAAACACCCCGCCGACTCCGCCGACATTCCCCCGGTACGCCTTCAAACCCGCGGCGATGAATCCCGGATCGAGAAATGAATCCGCGTCCTGGACGAGTACGACGTCCTCGTCGCGCAGGCCCGGCAGCAACAACTCGAGGACCTGGTTCAGGCCGCCGGCCTTCTTGTGCTGGTTGCCGACCGTCTCGTAGACCTCGACCTGATGCGCCCGCGCCACCTCGACGGTGCCGTCGGTGCAGTTGTCGGCGATCACGATGATGTGGTCAGGACGCCTTGTCTGCCGGCGTAACGCGGCCAGTGCGGAGGGTAGCGACGCCTCCTCGTTGTGAGCCGGCAGCAGTGCCACCACCGTGACGGCAGGCGTGGGCGAACCCCCGCTCATACTTCCTCCCCGTGGGCGCGACCCCCAGTTATGTCGCGCCAAGAATCGCCCCGATTATTACCCGAAACCCGCGACAGACAGCAACGCCAACCGAAGAACGAGACAATTCCAGGCGAACTACAGCCCGGCGTAACAATCCAGTCGCCCACCGTCGCCAAAAGCGATTACCAACCGTGCCGAGACGCTATTCAGCCAGTAACTGAACCTCGGCGAGGTTGGTGAAGCCGCCGTGCGTGTCTGCGATTCTGAGAAGGGGGTAGGACGCCCGGCCGGGTAGGGCGTAGACGTACCACTGGTCGCCGGTGGTTATGCCGGTGACGGTGGTCAGCGTGGTCCAGGTAGTGCCGTTGGTGGAGGCCTGAATCAGGTCGCCGTTGGCGCGGCCCGGCAAGTTGCTGCGGGGACGGACCCGGACGGCGTCGAAGGCGAGGGTTGTACCGGGTGGAGGGGTGACCGAGACCCAGCCGTTGCCTGAAGTGGTATCGGTGAAGGTGGTCAGGTCGCCGTCGAACATCCGCCAGCCGTTGGCTTCGGGGGTGCCTACGCCCGGGAAGGCCGGGCTGGAGGCAGTGACCCAGCTCTGCTGGATGGCGAGCGTGTGGACCCGGGCGTTCCAGAGCTCGAGAGACGTGCCGGCGGTGGTGTCGACGATGGTCGTGCCGGGCTCGCCGGCGGCGGTTGTGTAGTCGACGGTGAATTGCAGTACCCGGCCGTACGGAACGTCGTTCGGCAGCACGACGGTCGCCTTCCAGTGGACGCCGTCCGGGCTGGAAACCTCAGCGGCCTGTCCCTCGATCGACGCGGAGACCTGGCGCAGCGGCTCGGTCGCCGCCATCGTCAGCGTCACGGTGTCACCGTTCTGGGCACGCTTCGGGTCGGTGTTCGACGATGCGATCGACACGGTGCTCAACGCCGTACTCGTCTCCGAGCGCTGCCCGTAGATCCGGAACTCGCTGAAGCTTGACAGTCCCGGGTACGCCGGATCCGTCGGGACGCCAGGGTGGTCGACCTGCAATTTCAGGAAGCGGAACGCGAGCCCCTTGACCTCGTCCCGGACCGGGATCCTCTCCAGCGCGAACCCCTGGCCGGACGTGTCGGTCGTCTCCCGCGCGGTGAGCAGCGTCCAGGTCCGCCCGTCGTTCGAGCCGTACACGTTCGCGCCTTGCGTACGGTTCGCGAAGTTGTACCGTGCCTGCAGCCCGAAGGCGTCTGCCGTGACCCGGAAGCCGGCGCCGAGATCGAGCACCGCCGGGGCCCGCAGATCTCCGGAGTAGGTGTTGAAGTCGCCGTCGAGCATGTTGCCCAGGGCAACCTGAGAGAGCGAGGGGGAGGTTGCGCGGCCCCAGTAGTCGAACGATCCGTCGTCGCTCATCGTCGGCGTCAGCTTCTCGAGCTGCGCGACCGCACCCTGCAACGCGACGAGTTTCGCCGCGAACATCGCCGAATCCGCTCCGAGAGCGGCCTCGGCCGCCGCCTTGGCCGACTCGACGGCAGCACGAGTCGATCGGACGTACACCGTACCCGCGTCGAAGCCCGCGAGCGCCGCGTCGACGGCGTCCTGACGCGTGGCGCTGACTGACAGGCGCACCCGCAGTACGGCGTCCGTGGTCGGATTCGATGCGACGACGAACCTGTTGTGATTGCCGACCTGACTCGCGGCCGGTTGCCAAGTCAGCGTGCCGGTTGCCGCGTCCAGCGTCGCCCCGGCCGGCAGTGTCGCCCGATAAGTCAGTGCGCCGGTGGCGGAAAGCGTTGTGGACAAGGGCTCTCCGACTACCCCGAGCAGCCGCACGTCGGAACCCTGGGCGAACCGCGGCGGCGTGAGCTGTGTCTTCGCCTGCAGGTTGATCGCGTCGATGTCGACCGTGACCGCGGGCGACCCGGTCACCGTGTAGTACGCGAGCGACTCCCCACCCGTGCTCCCGCGGAGCTTGCTGGTGTCCATGTCGTACGTGATGTACCGCCACGCGCCGCCGGTGTCAGGCAACGTCAGCGTGTAGTACGGCGCCGACCCCTGCTCCTTACGGATCTGCAACGTCGCCGTGCCGTTCGTCCGGATGCGCACACCGACGGGGCTGTACCCGTCGCGGCTGTCGTACAGCAACGTCCGTACGGCGATCGTCGTACCGCCGGGCAGTGGCCGCATCCGCACGTACCCGTCCTCGACCGACGCACCGCGGGTGATCGGAACGGTCCGCGTCTCCGCCTGGATCAACGCATCCCGCTGCACCGGCGGAGCGGTCCCGGCGACCGAGGCGGGGAATGACAGCCACGAGTCAGGGTTGAAGTCCGGGTTGCTGTTCCAGAAGTTGTACGCCGACGTGCCCCAGTAGAACCGTGCGCCGGCGTCCTGCGTGGTGGCGAGCTCGGTGATACTCGGCGCGATCGTGGCGATCGCCGGGCCGAGCTTCTGCCGGTAGATCGTGTACAGCTCGTTGGTCGGGTCGAAGATCCGCCCGCGATACGCCTGGGAGAGCACGCCGCCGCGCTGGGTGGTGTCGATCCACGGGATCGTCTTGCCCATCATGAACGCGAAGAACTGCTCGGACCCACGCAGCAACCGCTCGCCGCCGAACGAGTACACCGAAACCGCGTCCGGTGCTGTCGAGACAGTGCCGAGGACCGGGTCCAAACGAGTGCCCTGGACATCGATCACGCGCGCGATTTGCGTCAGCATGGTCACGTCGTCCCAGGCGTGTGCCTGATCACGGCCCATCTCCTGCAGTTGTACGAACGTCTTGTGGTACGGGTTGCGCGGGTCGTCCTTCGAGATGACCGGCATCACCTTGCTGAGGGCACCGTTCGTGTCGTCGTCCGGGTTCGTCGAGTTCACCGAGAACCACTCGACCGCCTCACGGTAGCGCGGCAGGTTGTCGGTGAAGATGTATCCCGCGATCGCGCCGATCAGCGAATAGCTGTGCTGACCCATGAAGTTGCGGTTCCGGTACAGGAACGTCTGCGTCAGCGGCACGATCAGGTTGCCGGTGAGGTCGGTGGTGTCGCCGTCGTTCCAGGTCAGGTCGTAGCCGTCGGCGGCCGGCCCGGTCACGGTCGAGTAGCGCAGCAGCTCGGCAGCCGCCAGCATCCGCAGCAACGGCGCGCCGCTGTGGATGTGCGCATCCGGGTAGTAGACGTACGCGTTCGGGTCCATGTGCGCCCAGATCCGGATCAGCTTGAGCGCGTTCTCCCGGTAGACCGGGTCGCCGTTGAGGAAGTACAGGATCGCCTGCGTGTACGCGCGGAACGCGTCGTCGATGAACTTCGACTCGACACCCTGCGAGTTGAACGCGCTGCTGCCCGGGCGGTCCACGACGCTGCCCTGGTTGCGCGAGCTGAAGGTCTTGGACGCGTACGTCGTGGCGGTCATCGCGGCGTAGTACGACACCCACGGCTCGATGCCCGCGCGGACCTGCCGACGTGCCAGCTCGAGCGACGACGCGCTCACCGCGAGGCCGGGGTGGACGAAACCCGCGCTCGACCGCACTGGGGCGATGACCGGCAGGGCGTCGGCAGCGGACGCGGAAGCCGAAGCGGGCGCGGCGGCGACAGGTACGACGCCGGCGACTGCGAGCAGTACGGCCAGTGTGGCCAGTGCGATCGATCTGAGAAAGGCCATCGGAACACTCTCCAAGCGATGTGACGGGCGCGTCGGAGCCTCGCACCGCGACTCGAAGCCCGCCAGCGTCCAGCAGCGCCCGAAAATTTTGCTCCGGTGATAGTTAACGTTTTCTATGCCAGCCTGACCGCATGCCTCCGACACCCGAAAAGCCGCCCGCGCTGGCGGTGATGTCCGCCGAGCACTGGCCGCTGCTGTTCCCGCCCGCCGTCCGGCACCGACTCGACCAGCTCGTCCAGCTGGATCCGGCCGGGCCGATCGACCGGTTCGACCCGGATCGCCTGGCCGAGGTCGAAGTGCTGATCACCGGCTGGGGCTGTCCGATCGTCGACCATCGGATCCTCGGCAAGGCCCCGAAGCTGCGCGCGATCCTGCACGCCGCCGGTAGCGTGAAGGGGCATCTCGGCCGCGAGGTGTGGGAGCGCGGCATCGTGGTCTCGTCCGCGGCGGCAGCGAACGCCGTACCGGTCGCGGAGTTCGCCCTCGGCGCGATCTTGCTGTCCGGCAAAGGTGCCTTCGATCTGCGCGAACGCTACCGGCGGGACCGCTGGTTCGAGCTCGGCCACATCCATCCCGACGTCGGCAACCACGGCCGGACGGTCGGCCTGATCGGCGCCTCCCGGATCGGCCGCCAGGTGCTCGACCTGCTCCGCCAGTTCGGCTTCCGCGTCCAGGTCTACGACCCGTACGCGCACGACCTGCCGTCCGTCGACCTGCGAACACTGCTGAGCACCAGCGACATCGTCAGCGTCCACGCGCCGTTGACCGCGGAAACCCATCACCTGTTGGGCGCCGAAGAGCTCGCGCAACTCCGAACTGGCGCGACCCTCATCAACACGGCACGCGGCCAGGTCATCGATCCCGACGCCCTGATCGCGGAGCTGCGTACGGGCCGGATCAGCGCCGTACTCGACGTCACCGAGCCCGAACCGCTGCCAGTCGACTCGCCGCTTTTCGCGCTACCGAACGCCTTCGTCACCCCGCACATCGCCGGTTCGCACGGCAACGAACTCGCCCGCATGGGCGCCTGCGTCACGGCCGAACTCGACCGTCTGCTCGCAGGCGAGCCGCTGCACCACGGCATCAGCCTGGCAGAACTTGACCGGGCCGCCTGACGCCAAAGAGAACGTTTGCTACGCCTTGACAGTCCATATCACGAGCGCTACGTTCGCCGGAGATGGAAAGCGCTTTCTAAAGGAGCCGAGCGTCATGACCAACCGAACCGTCCGTTCCGGCTTGTGGCTGGCGGTGCTGGCAGTCCCCGCGGTCGTGTTCTTCCTGGTGTTCAGCTACGCGCCGCTGGCCGGTCTGGTGGTGGCGTTCAAGGAGTTCGACATCAGCAAGGGCATCTTCGGCAGCCCGTGGAACGGCCTGGCCAACTTCCGCTACTTCTTCAGCTCCGGCGACGCCCAGCGGATCCTGCTCAACACGATCGTGCTGAACGTGCTGTTCCTGGCCGCGACGCTGGCGGCCGGCGTAACGCTCGCGATCATGCTGAACGAGATCCGCGGCCGGTTCTTCAAGCGGGCGGCGCAGTCGACGATCTTCTTCCCGTACTTCGTGTCGCCGGTGGTGATCGCGATCATGCTCCAGGTCCTGCTGTCCGGCCCGAACGGCTCCGGGGGTGTCGTCAACGACGCGCTCACCGGGTTCGGGCTGCCGACGGTCGACTGGTACACCGAGCCTGGTCCGTGGCCGTGGATCCTGACCTTCGTCAAGGTGTGGCAGTTGGGCGGCTACATGAGCGTCATCTTCCTGGCCGCGATCACCTCGATCCCCGAGGACGTGTACGAGGCGGGCCAGATCGACGGCGCGAGCCGCGCGCAGATGGCGCTCCGGATCACCCTGCCGCTGCTGAAGCCGACCGCCGCGGTGCTGCTCGTGCTCGGCGTCGGCCGGATCTTCTACGGCGACCTCGGCACGATCTACGCGATCGTCGGCGACAACGGCACGCTGTTCCCGACCACCGACGTGATCGACACCTACGTGTTCCGGTCGCTGCGCCAGATCGGTGACTTCGGCACCACCGCCGCGATCGGCCTGTTCCAGTCGGTGGTCGGCTTCGTACTGGTCTCGGCCGCGGTGCTGATCCAGCGCCGCTACTCCAAGGAGACGAGTCTGCTGTGACAACGATGCCCTCTGTGACTTCGAGCCTCGCGAAGGCGGCAACCCGAACCAAGGTGCGAAGGCCCGGCGGTCTCGAGCCGTTCACGCTGATCAGCATCGTCGGCGTCGCACTGTTCATGATCGCCTGTCTGATCCCGTTCTGGGTGATCATCTCCGGCTCGTTCACCGACGAACAGACCCTTGCGGTCAAGGGTTACAGCCTGCTCCCGCAGCCGTTCTCGGTCGCGGCGTACAAGTTGATCTTCACCGGCCCGACCCTGGTCAGCGCGTACGTCGCCAGTGTCTTCATCACCCTCGTCGGTACGGCGCTCGCGCTGAGCTTCACGTCCGGGCTGAGTTGGGTGATCGCGCGCCGGCTGCCGTACGTGAGCCGCCCGCTGGCGATCTTCGCCTACATCCCGATGCTGTTCAGCGGCGGACTCGTCCCGCTCTACCTGCTCGTCACGCAGTACCTGAAACTCCAGAACAGCTACTTCGCTGTGATCCTGCCGTTGCTGGTGGCACCTTTCCTGGTCTTCATCCAGGTGTCGGCGTTCCGCCAGCTGCCGGAGGAGATCCTGGACTCGGCCCGGGTCGACGGAGCGGGGGAGCTGGCGATCTTCTTCCGGATCGGGCTGCCGCTGTCGAAACCGATCCTGGCCGTCGTCGGCCTGTTCTACGCGGTGCACTACTGGAACGAGTGGTTTACCGCGCTGCTGTTCATGTCCGACGTGCACAAGTACCCGCTCCCGCTGTTGCTGCAGAACCTGATCTCGAACGTCTCGTTCAGTCAGATGCTGCCGACAGCCGCCCAACAGACGACGCCGGTCTACCAGCTCCGGCTCGCGCTCACGGTCGTCACCATCGGCCCGATCCTGCTCGCCTACCCGTTCGCGCAGCGCTACTTCGTCAAAGGCATCACGCTGGGCGCCACCAAGGGCTGACCCACAATCATCAGGAGGCATCGTGCCCGCCACATCTCCCGCCGGCCTCAGCAGGCGCGGCTTCTTGGCCGCCGGCGGCGGCCTGTCCCTCGCGGCCGCGTTCGGACTCAGCGCCTGCGGCGGATCGTCGACCGCCGGTTCCGGCAAGTCCGCCGACACCCTCGCGCTGCTGCTGCCCGGTGACGCGCCCAAGGGCTGGGACGCGGTCCTTGCCAAGGTCAACGACAAGCTCAAGAACGACCTCGGCTTCACGATCGCACCGCAGTTCATTGCCTGGTCCAACTACCAGCAGCAGTCGCTGCTCAAGTTCACGGCCGGCGAGAACTTCGACACCGCGCTCCAGGCCCGCTGGCTGAACATGGTCCAGCTGGTCGCGAGCAAGTCGCTGGTACCGGTGGGCGAGCTGATCGCGAAGTACCCGAACCTGAGCAAGAACCTCGACCCACAGCTGCTCGAGCAGAACAAGTGGAAAGGGAAGCTGTACGGGATCCCGCAGGTCAACTCGGCCGCCCGGTTCCACCACTTCTCGCTCCGCCAGGACCTCGCCGACAAGCTCGGCTTCGGCGACATCACGTCGTTCGACCAGCTGGAGAAGTACTGGTACGACGTGAAGCAGAAGCAGAAGATCACGCCGGTCGGCGTCTCCTCGAACATGCCGAAGCTGCTGGTCGCGTTCGCGCCGGTCGGCTGGCTGAACCAGCACGACTGGGAGAATCCGCACGTCAGCGTGCAGAGCTTCAGCGGCGGCTCGTTCCCGTTCTACCTGGCGCAGGACGGGAAGAGCACCGGCTCCGCGCATCCGATCCCGTTCTGGGAGGCGCCTGGCGTCGTCGACGCGCTCCGCAAGGTCCGGCAGTACTACCTCGACGGCATCATCAACAAGGACGCGCTGAACGTGGACTCGAGCACGATCCAGTCCCAGTTCGAGGCCGGCCGCATCGCGACCCGGTGGGCGATGACCGACGGCCTGTCCTCGCAGTCGCTGGCGCCGTTGCGCAAGGCGGTACCGAGCGCGCAGCTCGCGAACGTCGTGCCGCTGCGCGGTGGGAAGGACGCCAAGCCGAACCAGACGTTCCAGGCGGACAACTTCGTCGTACTGAACGTCAAGGGACAGAGCAACGAACGGGCGATGCAGCTGGAGGACTGGGTCTCGATCAAGGAGAACCACGACCTGCTGAGCTACGGCATCGAGGGTACGGACTGGAAGCCGGTCGGGACGGACAAGTTCGAGCAGCTCACCGGCTACGGCTTCCCGGGGTACGCCCTGTGCTGGCGGCAGAAGCTCGAGCTGAAGATCAAGGACATCACGCCGACCGAGAACGCGTGGTTCGAGTGGGCACAGAACTACGCCAACTTCACCCTCGACCCGTACGCGTCGTTCGTACCGGACGTGACCCCGGTGAAGCGGCAGGACAGCCAGGTCGCCGCCGCGATGACGCAGTACGGCAACCCGTTGTGGATCGGCGCGGTCGACGTCGACAAGGGGCTCGACACGCTGAAGAAGGCGGTCGACAAGGCCGGGCTCGCGGACCTGCAGGCGGAGATGGACAAGCAGGCGAACGCGTACCTCAAGGGTCAGTGACACCGATGTCCGCCCCACGAAGGAAGCTGGCGGTGGTCGCGCGCGAGGCCGGGGTGTCGATCTCCACGGTGTCGAAGGTCCTGCGCGCGTACCCCGATGTCGCCCCGGCGACCCGGACGCGGGTCCGTGAGGTACTGCGCAGCGCCGGGTACCCGCTGGACTGTGATCGTCGCGAGAAGTCCGCGCTCGTCGACGTGGTCGTGGCCAGTCGGAGCAGCGGCTGGGCCGGTGAGGTACTCGCCGGTCTCGCCGACGCCGCGCGCGAACCGGGTGTGGCGTTGGTCGTGACGACGGTGAACGGGGGAGAGCCGGTCCCCCGGCTCTGGCTGGAACGGCTGTTCGCCCGCGGTACCCGCGGTGTTGTCGGACTGGATGTGGAGTTCACCGAGACACAGCGGGCGTACCTCGCGGCGTACGAAATCCCGTGCGTCGTGGTGGACAGTGCCGCGACGGTCTCCGAGGTACTGCCGGCTCTGCTCGACCCGTACCTCAGCCGAGCCGGCTGACCGAGTTCCGGACCACGACGTGGGTCGTGAAGAGCCGGTGGTCGCCGGTCCAGCCGGGCTGCTGGTGAGCGGAGTCCAGCGCGATCCTCGCGGCCGTCCGCCCGAGTTCCTCGTACGGAACGTGGACCGTGGTCAGCCGCGGGCGGAGGTCCTGCGCGAGTTCGACATCGTCGTACCCGACGACCGAGAGGTCCGCTGGGATGCTCAGCCCGAACTCGGCGGCGGCGGCGTACACGCCCGCGGCGACGACGTCGGTCGCCGCGAACACCGCGGTGAAGTCCTGCCCGGCGGCGAGCCGGCGCTTGGTCAACTGATAGCCGGACGCCCGGGTGAACGTGCCGTGTTCCACCAGCGCCCTGTCGTCCGGTACGCCGAAATCGTGCAGCGCCCGACGATGCCCGGCCAGACGCTGATCGCTGGTGCTCTGCCGTTCGGCACCGGCGAGGAACAGGATCCGCCGGTGCCCTTGTGACAACAGATGGCTCGTCATCGCGTACGCGCCCTGCTCGTTGTCGTACTCGATGACGGCGGTCGGTACGTCGTCGCCGAGCGACGGCCGCCCGCACAGCACGAGCAGCGAACCTGATGCGTGCAACGACCGGGCCAGCTCGGTCATCCGCGCCCGGTCGTCGGCGGATTCGTTGGTCACGCCACCGATCAGGATGACAGCGCCGGCGCGTTGTTCGCGCATCAACTGCACCAGGGCGAGTTCGCGCGCCGCCTCGCCCTGGCTGGTCCCGATCAGGCTGAGCCAACCGCGGTGGGACGCTTCCTGCTCGACGCCGTGCGCCGCGTCCGCGAACGACTGCCCACGGACGTCGGCGAGGATGAACGCGATCGTTTTCGTCTGCACCCCGGCGAGCGCCCGGGCGTGGGTGTTGGCGGCGTAGTTGAGCTCGCGGATCGACCGCATGACCCGCTGGTTCGCCGAGCGCGAGACCGGATAGTTGCCGGCCAGCACCCGCGAGACGGTCGCGGGCGACACTCCGGCATGGGCCGCGACATCGGCCAGCGTGGGGGAGTTCGTGGTCTTGCGCTTAGCCGGCATGATCCTCCCTGGGCGGAGCGGTCGAATCACGGATCACGACGTGCGTGCCGAGCAGGAGGTGCTGGTCGAGCGCGTACTCGTCCCGATGGAGCGCCAGCCGTACGGCGGCCCGCCCGAGCTCCTCGTGCGGGATGTGGACGGTGGTCAGTGCCGGACTGAGATCCGCGCTGAGCGGGATGTCGTCGTACCCGGCGACCGAGACGTCCTCGGGGACCCGCAGGCCGGCCTCGCGAAGCGCGGCCAGGACCCCACTCGCGACCATGTCGGTGATCCCGATGATCGCGGTCAGCTCGGTACCGCGGGCCAGCAACGCCTTGGTCTGCTGGTATCCGGACTCACGGTCGAAGTTGCCGCCGACAACGAGCTCGGCGTCGACCGTCAGGCCGTGTGCGCGGTGCGCCCGGGTGAACCCGTCGAACCGGGCACTGGTCGTCGTGTGCTCCGGCTCGGCGGCGCCGACGAACGCGATCCGCCGATGACCGAGCGAGATCAGGTAGTTGGTCACGGCGAACGCGCCGCCTTCGTTGTCGTACTCCACCACGGTCGCGGGGGCGTCCGGGCCGATCGGCGGGCGTCCGCACAGCACCAGCCGGGAGCCGACCCGTTCCAGCGAGCGCGCGATCTGGGCCGTCCGTTCGATGTGCTCCGGCGTCCGCAGACCGCCGCCGACGAGCACGACCGCCTCGGCCTGCTGCTCGCGCATCAGCTCGATCAGCTCGAGTTCGCGCTCGGCGTCACCGTGGTGTGTGCAGACCAGGCAGACCCGGCCCTCGGCGGTGGCCTGTTGTTCGACGCCCTGTCCGATGTACGCGAACAGCGGGCCGACCAGGTCGCGGACGATGAACGCGACGGTCCGGGTCGAACCGCCGACCAGTGCCCGAGCCTGGGCATTGATGACGAAGTCGAGCTCCTGGACGGCGCGCAGTACGCGGTTGCGGGTCGATGCGCTGACCGGATAGTTCCCGGCGAGAACCCGCGACACCGTCGTGGCGCTGACCCCCGCGGCGGCGGCGACGTCCTTCACCGTCGGTCTCGGCACACAAGCTCCTGTCGGGTCGAAATTTTCTGCCCTGACGGCATGTAGAAAACGTTAACTATGCTGCCATTCATGACCGCGAATGTCGAAGCCGTCGTCCCGCTCTGGCTGGACGATACCGGCAGCGGCGAGCCGTTGCTGCTCGTCCACGGCTGGGGCGGCGACGCCCACGCGTGGAACGGCCTGAGCTTCGCCGGACGCAGGGTCATCAAGGTCGATCTCCGCGGTCATGGGCGGTCGCCGGTACGGCGGACCGGATACCGGCCGGCCGACTACGCCCGGGACCTGGTTGCGCTGGTCGAACGGCTGGCCGTAGGTCCTGTGGTCGCGGTCGGGCACTCGATGGGCGGGCAGATCGTCTTGGAGCTCGCGCTGGAACGACCCGACCTGGTGAGCGCAGTCGTCGCGATCGATCCGGCGTACGGCGCGGACGAGGCTGAAGTGGCAACCTTCACCGACCGCCTCGCCGGACTGCGAAGGCATGGCGCCGCGGCCGCGGTCCGCCAGCTCGGCCTGCCCGCCGGCGCGACCCGCGACCAGATGCTCGCAACGCCGGGTCATGTGCTGGCCGAGAGCTATGCGGGGATGTACACGGCCCCCGGCGCCTTCGGCGCTCGTCCAGAAGCCGCAACCCGCCTGGCGAACCTGACCCGCCCGCTGTTGTGCTTACGCCCGACTCCGTCGATGGCCGAATGGGACATCAGCCTCTCGCTTCCGTACGGCTCCCGAATCGTCCTGTGGAACGGTTGCGGCCACTTCCTCCACCAAGAACGCCCCCAACAGTTCGTCGCCCTGGTGGAGAGCTGGCTGACCCAATAGTGGAACAAATGCTCGTCTCGACGTTGTAGCGAAAGTTTCCGAGTGGGTGGGGCGGCGGTGAACCGTTGACCGGCTGCGGGTGCTCCTCATTACCTTGGCGGCTCAATCAGAGGAGGAGCGCAGATGCCGGAGTCCGATGTTCCCTCGTTGTCGAGCATGAGCCGTCGTACGTTGCTGATCACGACCGGCGCCGCGGCACTCGCGTCCGCGACCCCAGCAGCCGGCGCGTCCACACCAGCCGGTGCATCCACATCGGTGGGCGGGCCTGTGGTGCCGGCGGCTATCAGGCACCCTGGACTGCTGCACGACGTTGACGACCTGCGGCGGATGCGGGAGTGCGTTGCGAACCGGGTGAGTCCGGTGTACGACGGATACCTGGCGATGGCGGCGAACAGCAGGTCGTCGTACGACTACGTGGTCCGCAACGTCGGTCAGATCACCTCGTGGGGGCGTGGTCCCGCGAACTACATGAACGAGGCGGTCAGCGACTCCGGCGCCGCGTACCAGAACGCGCTGATGTGGTCGGCGACCGGGGACGTGCGGTACGCCGACAAGGCGCGGGACATCCTCGACGCCTGGTCGGCCAGCCTGGGCGCGATCACCGGCGCGGACGGTCAGCTCGGCGTCGGCCTGCAGGTGTTCAAGTTCGCGAACGCCGCCGAGATCCTGCGGCACAGCGAGTACGACGGTTGGGCACCCGACGCTGTCCGGCGTTGTGAGGAGTCGTTCCGCACGGTCTGGTACCCGGCCGTCTCCGGCAACGCACTGTTTGCCAACGGCAACTGGGACCTCGCGGCCCTGCAGGCGATCCTGTCGATCGCCGTGTTCTGCGACGACCGCGTGATGCTCGAGAACGCGATCCGGTACGCCGTGGCCGGCGCGGGCAACGGCCGGATCGAACACATCGTCGTCTCGGCGACCGGGCAGGGTCAGGAGAGCGGTCGCTCACAGTCCTACGCCCAGCTGGCGCTCGGGCTGCTGGCGAACTGTGCGGCGGTGGCGTGGAACCAGGGCGTCGACCTGTTCGGTCATCTGGACAACCGGATCCTCGACGGGTTCGAGTACACGGCGCGCTACAACCTCGGCGACGACACGGTGCCGTTCACCGTCGACCTCGACCGCACGGGGAAGTACATCAAGAAGGTCATCTCGACGATCAACCGCGGTGCGTTCCAGCCGATCTACGAGCTTGCGTACGCGCACTACGTCAGCCGGCGCGGACTCCAAGCGCCCAACGTCGAGCGAGTGCTGTTCAGAGATGGCAAGCGTTCCATCGAGGGAACGAGTGACGACCACCCGGCGTGGGGCACCTTCACCCAGGCGCGGACACCCGTGCCACAGAGTCCCCCCGCGGCTCCGCCCGGTACTCCGAGCGGCTTGACGGCTCACGCCACGGACGTCGGCGTCGTGCTGACGTGGGCGTCATCGGTCGAGCCGCGCAGCGGGGACGCGGCCAGTAGCTACACGATCCTCAGAGCAACTCGCTCGGGAAGCTTCACGGTCGTTGCCGAGGGCATCCGGGCGACGACGTACACCGACCCGACCAGGGAGCCCGCGAGGTACGAGGTGCAAGCCGTGAACGCTGTCGGGGCCAGCGCCGAGTCACTGCCTGTGGCCGTTGCCCCGACTCCGTGGGCGAGCGAGGACGTCGGTCACGTCGTGGTCCCGGGTGCGACGAGCTTCGACGGCGAGACGTTCACGATCGAGGCGGGCGGTTCGGACGTCGGCGGCGCGCAGGACAGCTTCCGGTTCGTGTACCTGCCGATGCGCGGTGACGGTGTCCTCACGGCGCGGGTCGTGCATCCGGTGAGTTCGCAGTACGCGACCGTCGGAGTGATGATGCGGCAGAGTCTGTCGCCGTCGTCGGCGCATGCGTCGATGCTGATCAAGGGGCTCCCGTTGCACACGTGGAGCGGTGTATGGACGGTCCGGAGCGGCGGCCGGACCACTGCGACCGGAAGCACGCCCGTACCACCTGCGCAACAGCAGAGCATCACGATCGACGCCGGCTTCCCGATCTCCGATCTCGGGACGCTTCCGCAGTCCGCGACACCGTTGCCGCCCCCGTACGTCGAGGCAGCGAGCGACGGGTACCGGCTGCGGCGGCCGTACTGGGTCCGGCTGATCCGCAAGAATGACGTCCTGACCGGGCTGATGTCGCCCGACGGCAGCACCTGGACCGAGGTCGGCTCGTCACGGATCCACCTCGGCCGCGACGTGTACGCCGGTCTCGCGGTCTGCTCGGCCCTCGGCGTCGACGAGCCGTACGCCGAGTCGACCACGGCGGCCTTCGACAACGTGACTGTTCAGGGGTGGTCCGGCGAGAAGCCAGGCCCGCCGCTGGGTGAGCTGCGGGCCGGCAGGGACGCAAGCGCGGTCGAGTTGGCGTGGTCCGATCTGGACGTGGCGGCGACGTATACCGTCAAACGGCGGCACGCCGGTGGACCGTACCGGGCGATCGCCACGGGCGTGCAACCACGAGGCTTCGGCGTGGAGACCCGGTACCGGGACGTCACGGCAGTGCCGGGGCAGAGCTACGAGTACGTGGTCGCAAAGACGAACGCCGCTGGAAGCGGGCCGGATTCGATGCCGTTCACCGCGACGATGCCGACACCGGCCGCACCGACGGTCACCAGTGCCGCGACCGCGTTCGCCAACGTGGGAACGGCGTTCCACTTCCGTGTTGCTGCCAGCAACGATCCGGTCAGCTTCGCGGTGGCCGGTCTGCCGGACGGTCTCTCCCTCGACCGGAAGACCGGCGTCATCAGCGGTACGCCACGCCGGACCGGAACGGCCGAGGTCCAGGTCTCGGCCCGCAACGCCGCTGGTGTCGCGACCGCCGCTGTGACCCTCACGGTGGGCACCCGACCGCCGGCTCCGTGGCGGTACACCGACATCGGCGACTACGTGCTGGACGAGCGTCAACTGGGGAGCTTCAGCGCCGTCGCGATCAGGACGCCGGGGATCACCAGCTACGACGGACAGTTCATCGTGCGCGGCGCCGGCTCCGACCTCAACGTGATCGGTCAGGGCATGACGGTTCAGTTCGCCTACCTGCCGGTCCTGGGTGACGCGACGTTCACGGCTCTGATCCGGAGTCACGGCGCGGGCCGGGCCGGCCTGCTGATGACCAAGTCGCTGTCGCCGTTCGACCAGCTGTTCGGTGTGGTCCTCGCCGGTGGCACGCCGCAGTTCGTCCAGCGTCTGCGCGTCGCAACCGGACTCGTGACCAGTACGGGTACCGGTACGCCGAGCTGGCTGCGCATCCGGCGTACCGGGGACTCGTTCGCCGCGGAGGTGTCGGCCGACGGCCAGAACTGGACCGCGCTGGGCGTACCGGGTTCGATCGCGTCGTTCGGATCGGCGCAGTACTACGCGGGCCTGGCGGTCGTCTCGAGCGATCCTTCCGCGCTGAGCACGGCAGTCTTCGACAACGTGTCCCTGGCCTGAACAGAGCCGCGGCCCGGTCCTGAGGGGATGGGACCGGGCCGCGGCCGCGGGGGAGGGCGGGAGGGGAGCCGCCGCTAGCCCCCGTCCGGGTCGAGGCGGTAGCCCATGCCTCGGAGGGTCTGGATGGCGTTGCGTTCGAACGGCGCGTCGAGTTTGAGGCGCAGGTAGCGGATGTAGACCTCGACCACGTTCGGGTCGCCTTCGAAGGCCGGGTCCCACACGCTGTCCAGGATCTCGGCCTTGCTGACGGTCTCTCCGCGGTGCCGCATCAGGAACTCGAGCAGGCCGTACTCGCGGCGGGTCAGCACGATCTCCTGGCCGGCCCGTTCGACCCGGCGCCGGACCGGGTCCAGGTGCAGGTCGCCCGCCGTCATCACCACCGGGCGTTCGGGCGCGCCGCGGCGGATCAGCGCGCGCAGCCGGGCGACCAGGACGATGAAGCTGAACGGCTTGGTCAGGTAGTCGTCGGCACCGAGGTCGAACGCGTCGGTCTGGTCGTAGTCGCCGTCCTTCGCGGTCAGCATCAGCACCGGCGCCCAGACGCCGCGTTCGCGGATCTGCTCGAGCACCTTGTACCCGTTCAGCTTCGGCAACATGATGTCGAGCACGATCACGTCGTACGGGTTCTCGGTGGCGGCCCAGACGGCGTCCTCGCCGTTGTGCACCACCTCGACCACGAACCCGTCCTCGGTCAGCCCGTGCCGAACCGTCTCGGCCAGAGGGACCTCGTCCTCGACTATCAGCACCCGCATGTTCCCAGTGTCGGCCCAATTCGCTGAGAGCAACCTGAGTCAATCCGGCGGAAGCGGCAAAGTGACGGTTGCGACTGTTCCCTGTGAGGCGGCAGGGGTCAATGTGACGGTGCCGTGATGCGCCTTGGCGATCTCTTGGACGATCGACAGGCCGAGGCCGGAGCCGCCGCTGGCGCGGGTGCGGCTGGTGTCCAGGCGGACGAAGCGCTCGAACACCCGCTGCCGGTCTTCCGCCGGGATCCCGTCCCCGTCGTCCTCGACCGTGAGTACCGCGACGCCGTCCCGTTCCGCCGTACCGAGCCGGATCGTGGTGTGCGCGGCGGTCGCGGCGTTCTCGACCAGATTGCGGATCAGCTGACTCAGCCGCAGCCGGTCACCGATCACCCGGACCGGTTGTACGTCGGCCACCACCTTCAGCCGGCCGTCCGCACGCAGCCGGACGATCTCGGTCTCGACCAGGTCGTCGAGGTCGACGTCGGACCGGTGCATCGGCAGCGCCGCGTCGTCGGCCTTCGCGAGCAGCAGCAGGTTCTCGACCAGCCGCCGCATCCGCTCGGCCTCGCCCGTCATCAGCTGATGAAGCCCCTGCCAGGTCTCCCCGCGCGCCGACGGTTCGATGACGTCCAGGCCCGCTGCCACCGTCGCGAGCGGCGACCTGAGCTCGTGGCTGGCGTCAGCCACGAACCGGCGCTGGTTCGCCTGGCCGGCCTGCAACCGGTCCAGCATCTCGTTCATCGTCGACGCCAGCCGGGCGATCTCGTCGTCGGTCTGCGGTACCGGTACCCGCTCGGTCAGGTCGCTCGCCTCGATGCCGCGCACCCGGGTCCGGATCCGCTCGACCGGCCGCAGCGCCTGCCCGGTCAGCATCCAGCTCGCCAGCCCGACCACGATCAGCAGGACCGGGAACCCGAGCATCAGGTACTGCGTGACCGTGGCCACCGTGGCCCGCTGCGTCTCGACGGACGCCGCGACCACCGCCGTGTACGTGGTACCGCGGTATTCGATGCCTCGCGCAACGATCAGGTAGTCGTGATCGTCGTCCAGCAAGGGCATCTCGCCGACCTCGGCGCGCTGCACCGCCCCCGGCGCGGGCCGTAACGAGGTCAGCGGACTCGACTCGGCCCGCGACGAGGACGCCGCGACCACCTGACCGGTGTCGTCCAGTACCTGCACGATCTGGCTCGAGCGGGTCGTCTTCGACAGGTAACCGCTGAGGTTCACGACGCCTTCCGCCCCGACCTGGGCGGCGACGTCCGCCACCCGTCCGTCGGCGGCGTCGGAGGCCGCGCTGATCAGGGCGCGTTGCAGGAGCAGCAGGAGGACCGCGGCTCCGAGCGCCATCGCGGCAGCGACGACCACCACCGCGGCCGCGGTCGATCGGCTGCGGACACTGGCGCGGCGGAACCGCGAGATCACCGACAAGTGGAGCGCTCCCTCTCGGATCGTGATGTCGCCAGTGTTGTGGAAAAACACTGAGCGGCGCCTGAGTGAGCCGACTCAGCACGCTCTAAGGGCACCGTGCCTAGCGTCGAAAAGGTGACACACGAGGAGCCCGGCCGGCAGTCGTTGTCCGGCTGGGGCCGGACGATCCGCCGTAACTGTGAGGTACGGCGGCCGGCCTTCGAGCACGGGCTGGTGGAGCTGGTACGGGCCGAGCCGCGGCTGACGGTGCGCGGGGCCGGCAGAAGCTACGGCGACGCTGCGCTCCCAGGCGACGGCGTCGTACTGGATCTGACGGCGTTCGACAGGATCGTCTCGTTCGACGAGGGCAACGGGGTCGTTGTCGCCGAAGCCGGAGTACTGCTCAAGGACCTGATCGACCAGACGCTGCCGATGGGCTGGAAACTCCCGGTGGTACCGGGAACCGAGCGGATCACGGTCGGCGGTGCGATCGCTTCCGACGTGCACGGGAAGAACCATCCGGGCGCGGGATCGTTCGGCCAGCACGTGCTGTGGATCGCCTTGCTGCGTTCCGACGGTGCGATCGTCCAGCTGTCCGCGGGCCAGGACCCGGACGGGTTCCGGGCCACGATCGGCGGGATGGGACTGACCGGCGTGATCGTGCGCGCGGCGATCCAGCTGCAGCGGGTCGACACCGGCTGGCTGATCCGGAACCGGCGCCGGACGCGGTCGTTCGACGAGACCGTCGACGCGATGCGGACCGCCACGCGCCGGCAGGAGCTGGATCCGCACCGGCACGCGATCGCCTGGCTGGACGCACGCGGGTCGGTGCTCGGGCGTGGCATCGTCGACGAGTACTACGGCGCGTCGACGCTGGATCTTCCGGGCTCGGTCGCGCCGTTCCCGGAGGCCCGTCCGCCGAGCACGCGACATCGCCGATCACTGCCGGGGCGAGGAGTGGTGACCAATTCGACGATCGCGGCCGCGTCGGCGGCGCGCTGGTATCTGAGCAGGTCGTCCAACTCGCAGCTCGTGGCTATGCGGCATGCGCTGTGCCCGCTCGACCGCGCGGATGCGTGGCCGGCCGCGTTCGGGCGTGGCGGCCTCGTGCAGTACCAGTTCGCCGTACCGCCGGACGGCGTCGGGGTGATCCACGAGGTGCTGTCGTACCTGTCGACCCACGGTCCGACGCCTGCCCTGGCGACGTTGAAGAACCTCGGCTCCGGTACCGCGGGCGGGCTGTCCTTCCCGATCCCGGGCTGGACGCTGGCGGTCGATCTCCCGGCACGTCGGCTGGGCACGCTGCGGCCGCTCGACAAGCTGGTCGCAGGCGCCGGCGGCCGGGTCTACCTCGCGAAGGACGCCGTCACGGATCCCGAGTTGATCCCGCTCATGTATCCGCGCCTCCCGACCTGGCGACGCACCCAGCGACGCCTGGACCCTGCCGGGCGCTGGACGTCCGGCCTGGCCGAACGCCTCGGACTGCTTCCATGACCGGGTCCGTACTACTTGTCGGCGGTTCCTCCGAGATCGGCATGGCCGTCCTGATGCAGCTCCTCGGTCCCGCGCCGCACCAGGTGACGCTGGCGGGCCGGTTGAGTGCCGAGCTGTGGCGCAACGCCGAGAAGCTCCGCGATGCGGGCTACCCGGTGTCCACGACGGAGTACGACGCGACGCTCGACACGGCCCTCGACGCCGGCGCGCTCGACAAGTTGCTCGACGACGCCTGCGCCGACCATCCACTGGAGCTGGCGATCGTCGCGGTCGGGTCGATGTCGGCCACGTCCTTCGCGGAAGGGCTGACGGTGAACGGTACGGCGGTGGCGTCGCTGCTACACGCGTTGCTACGACGGAAGCCCGCGCAGATCGTGCTGCTGTCGTCGGCCGCCGCGGTCCGGCCGCGTGCGTCGATCGCGGCGTACTCGCTGGGCAAGCAGCTCGCCGACTCGACCGGACTGTTGCTCGGTCGGCAAACCGGTGTGCGGGTGCTCGTGGTCCGGCCCGGGTTCGTGACGACCCGGATGACGGCGGGGTTGCCGAAACCGCCGTTGGCGAGCACGCCCGAGCAGGTGGGCCGGCGGGTGGCGGCGGCCGTCGAGGCGCAGAAGACCGTCGTGTGGGTGCCGGGCGTGATGGGATTCGCCGTCCGCGTCCTCGGTCTGGTGCCGCGCAAACTACTTCCGGCGGGATGGCGATGAAACAGGACGCACGCAAACGCAGGCCGCGCCGGATCCGGAAACGCTGGATCGCCTTGGCCCTTTGTCTGTTGATGGTGGTTCCGGCTGTGTCGTATGTCCGCGCGCTGCTGTATCCAGGCAACGCGAGCTTCTCCGTCCGGACAGTGGAGTGGTTCCGCGATCACGGCGGCGGCGTGATCATCGACACGATCGAGACCTGGAAGTACTCCCACCAACAACCCCCGGCCACCGGCACCCCACCTGACACCACCACCTCGGACGCCGCCGGCAGCGCCGCCGCCGGCCGCGATGGGGCGGGGAGCGGGCGGGCGGGCAACGGTGCGTCGCAGCGCGGGACGACGCGAAGCGGCACGACGGGGGCCGGTGCGGCCGGCGATCCGGCCTCGGCCGGGCTGCCGGTGGTGGTGCTGCTGCCGGGCGTCCCGCCGCTGCGCGGCGAAGGGACCTGGGCGGTTGCCCGGCGTTCCGCTGCCGGTGTTCCGTTGATCTGGACGACCTGGTTGCGCGCCGACCCCGCGCACCTGCCGGTCTCAGCCGCCGCAGCGCTCCTGCCGCGCGGCACCTACCACCTCCACCTGATGCCCGGCACCCGCGAGCCGATCGTCGGCATGAAGTCCAAGAACGGGTACTCCGTCCCGCAAGCCGACCGCCCCGACCTGGTTGCTACCTTCAACGCCGGCTTCAAGATGAAGGACTCGCACGGCGGCTGGTGGACGCCCGAGTCCGCGGCCGTACCGCTCGTCGACGGCCGCGCCTCCGTCGTGATCCTCCGCGACGGCTCCGCCCGGGTCGGCACCTGGAACCGGACTCTCCGGATGACCAACGACGTGGTCGCGGTCCGGCAGAACCTGGACCCGCTGATCGTCGACGGCCGGATCGCGGACAACCTGACGACCAACGCCAACGGCCGCTGGGGTACGGTCCGCAGCCAGTTCCAGTACACCTGGCGCTCCGGCCTCGGAACCGATGCCCACGGCAACTTGATCTATGTCGCCGGCAACAAACTGACCCTCGCCACTCTGGCCGCGGCCATGCACCAGGCCGGCATCGTCCAGGGGATGGAGCTCGACATCCACGCGGCGATGACCTGCTTCGAGATCGAGAAGCCCGGACCGAACGGCGCGGTCACCGGCAAGCGGCTGCTGAACTCGATGGACTCACCCACCAATCGGTACCTGATCGACGACCAGCGCGACTTCTTCTACGTGACGACAAAATGACCGGCGTCCACGTACCCGTGCAGCAGCGAGAGTCCACCGCACACGCGGTGCTCAGGCTGAGCCGCCCACAACAGTGGCACAAGGCGGTCATGCTGTTCGCGGCACCAGCTGCGGCCGGTGCGCTCAAGTCGCCGATCGTCGTACTGGAGGCCGCGATCGCCGCGGTCGGCTTCATCCTGCTCGCGGTCGCGATCTACGCGTTCAACGACATCCGCGACGCACCCGACGATCGGCGGCATCCACGCAAGCAACTGCGCCCGGTCGCGTCCGGCGCACTCGGTCCGCTGACCGCGGGGGCCTTCGGCGTGACGTCCGGGCTGCTGGGCCTCGCGATCATGAGCAGCCTCGGCTGGCAGACGTTCGCGCTTGCCGCGGCGTACCTGATCGCCCAGGTCCTGTACGTCACCGGTCTCAAGCACATCGCGGTCGTCGACCTGATCGTGGTCGCGCTCGGGTTCGTCCTCCGCGCAGCAGCCGGCGGCACCGCAACCGGTCTGCCCGTGTCCCACTGGTTCCTGCTCGTGTCGTTGTTCGGCGCGATGTTCCTCGTCACCGGCAAACGCAAGGCAGAACACGTCGCGGCCGGCAACGCGGTCAGTCGCCCGGTACTCGCGGCGTACCCGAGCTCCTGGCTGGACCAGGTGATGACGGTATCGCTGCTCGGCACGGCGATGTCGTACGGCATGTGGGCGTTCCAGTACCTCGGCCACGACGTCTACCGCGAGCTGCTCGCGGTCTCGTTCCTCCCGTTCTTCACCGGCCTCCTCCGCTACGCCCTACTCGTGTCCACCGGCCGCGGCGAAGAACCCGAACACGAGCTCTTCCGCGACCGCGTCCTGCTCGTCGCCGGCCTCACCTGGGCCGGCCTGCTCACCATCGGCCTCTACTGCGCCTAGGCCGGGTTCGGGGAGGCGAGGCCGATGTCGTAGGCGAAGATGACCGCCTGGACGCGGTCGCGGGCGCCGATCTTGGCGAGGACGCGGCCGACGTGGGTCTTCACCGTCGACTCGGACAGGTGCAGGCGGGCGGCGATCTCAGGGTTGGTCCAGCCGTGGGCGATCGCGATCAGGATCTCGCGTTCGCGTTCGGTCAGCCCGCGGAGCTTCTCGTCGTCCACCGCGCGGGTCCCGCGCGGAACCTGGAGCGCATAGGTGTCGAGCAGCCGCCGGGTCAGCGTCGGCGCGATGATCGCGTCCCCGGCCGCGACCGCGCGGATGCCGCCGAGCAGCTCCTCGGGCCGCGCGTCCTTCAGCAGGAACCCGCTCGCCCCGGCCCGCAGCGCGGCGTGCGCGTACTCGTCGAGATCGAACGTGGTCAGCACCAGGATCCGCGAGCGATTGCCGCTGGCAACGATCTGCCGGGTGGCCTCGATCCCGTCCATGCCGGGCATCCGGATGTCCATCAGCACCACGTCCGGGTGCAGCTCGGCGGTCCGCCGTACCGCTTCCGAACCGCTGCCCGCCTCACCCGCGACCTGGGTCTCCGGCACCGACTCGAGCAGGATCCGCAGGCCGAGCCGCTGCAGCGGCTGGTCGTCCACGATCAGCACTGTCGTCATGAGGTCCTCTGCGAGATCGGTGTGAGATCGAGTTCGGTCTGTACCCGCCAACCGCCGGTCCGGGCCGGGCCGGCCAGGACGACACCGCCGTACAGCGCGGCCCGTTCGCGCATCCCGATCAGACCCTGCCCGGCCTCGGCGTCGGTGACGGGCGGTACGCCGAGCGGCCCGCTGTCCTCGACCTGGATCCGGAGCTGCTCGTGTACGACCTCGAGCGACACCTGCACGTCGGTCTCCGGACCGGCATGTTTCAACGCGTTCGTGAGCGCCTCCTGCACGATCCGGTACACGGCCAGCTGAAGACCGCGATCGGCCGGGAACTCGCCCGCCGTCCGGTAGCTGACCCGCGGACCGGCGGTCCGGATCCGCGCGCACAACGCGTCGAGGTCCGCGATCCCGGGCTGTGGGCTGAGCTCCGGTACGGCGGGTTCGTCGCGCAGCGCTCCGAGCGTACGGCGGAGGTCGTTGAGCGCGTCCCGCCCGGTCTCGCCGATCAGCTCGAGTGCTTGGACGGTCCGCTCCGGGTTCACCCGGGCCGCGTACGCGCCGCCGTCGGCGAGCCGGATGATCACCGACAGGTTGTGCCCGAGGATGTCGTGCATCTCGCGGGCCACCCGCGCGCGTTCGCCCGCGACCGCCAGCAGCGCGCGCTGATCACGCTCGATCTCCAGCCGGGCGGCGCGATCCCGCAACCCGGCGAGCTGCGAGCGCCGGATGCGGACCACCAGACCGAGCGCGATCGCGGCCGTCATCGCACTGATCAGGAAGAACGCGATCTCGGCCACGGCCGCGACGGCCGAGACCCGCACGACGGCGAGCGTGAAGACAGCGAGCGTGATCGCGCACGCCCACAGCAACCGGCGCAAGGAGCTGTGCAGGGTCAGGCTGTAGAGCGCGATCAGCAGCGCGACGTCCGCGCGGAGGAACACCAGCAACGACCATTGGACGGTGAAGGCCGCCGCGGTCAGCACGAAGGCGGTCATCGGTGCCCGCCGTCTGACGAAGAGCGGGAGCACGAGGCCCGCCTGCAGCGCGATCAGGCCCCACATCGGCAGGCGCGTGAACACGCCGGCCAGCTCACGTGGGTCGGTGCCGCGGAGCAGATCGGGTACGCAGAACAACGCGATCGCGCCGAGCACCACCAGCGTGTCGAGGACCCACGGGCGGGCGCGGTCCGCGCGACGCAGCCGCCGGACGACCTGGCTGAGGCGGACCACCCACGGGTGCCGCCACAGCGGGTCAGGCTCGGCCGGCGGTACGGGCCCGCCCGTCGCCGTCGTCACCACTCCATTGTGACCGTCGGCCGGGGGAGCGTCGATCTCCATCAGGGCGGGCCGTTCTCAGCTCTGCCTCAGGCGTCGCTTCGGGACAGTCGCCAAGCGGCACCGGCCAGCGCGAGCGCGGTCCAGGCCGCGAACACGAGGAACCCGGTGCCCGCCGACAGCATGTGAGGTGCGTGGTGCAGCGAGTACATGGATTCGCCCGCGTTGCTGGGCAGGTACTGCTCGATCGAGTTGCGCCAGGACTTCGGCAGCAGCGAGACGAGC
This sequence comes from Kribbella jejuensis, assembly GCF_006715085.1. NCBI lineage: Bacteria > Bacillati > Actinomycetota > Actinomycetes > Propionibacteriales > Kribbellaceae > Kribbella > Kribbella jejuensis. Next base: position 1,087,547 of record NZ_VFMM01000002.1, read on the forward strand.
CCCGGGACGAGCATGAGCGCGCCGACCAGCGCGGAGATCGCCCCGGCGACGGACCGCAGCAACGCGCCGAGCGCGACACCGATCACGCCGATCAGCCCGAGGTAAACGGTCGCGCCGAGCAGACTGCGAACCACGCCGCCGGTGCCGATCGTCATCGCGGCGGGTGTGTCGGGCAGGATCCCGGTGCCGATGAAGAACGTCACGAACGTTCCGGCCAACGCGATCACCAGGGCGACCACGCCGTACACCGTTGCCTTCGACCACAGAACCGGTAGTCGCCGCGGAACCGACGCGAGCGTCGAGCGGATCGATCCCGTCGAGTACTCGCCCGCGGTCACCAGTACGCCGAGGACGCCGAGCGCCAACTGCGCCAGCGGTACACCGAACAACGACAAGCTGAGGCCGGTCGCATCGGCGAAGTCCGGGTCCATCTGCCGCCCGGATGTGATCCCGGAGTGGTAGCGAAGAGCCGCGATGGTGCCGAAGGCAATCAAGAACAGCAGCCCGAGCCCGAGCGCGATCCACGTCGACCTGAGAGACCACAGCTTCGTGGACTCGGAGCGCAGTACATGCGAGCCGGTGACTCGGTACGCCGGCTTGGTGGTGGCCGGTTTCTCAACAGCCGTGGCGGTCATGCGGCCAGCTCCTTGCCGTGGTAGACGACGTCGTCGCGGGTGAGGTCCATGAACGCCTGCTCCAGCGAGACCTTCACGGTGGTGAGCTCGTACAGCGCGATACCGTGCTCGGCGGCCGTCGTACCGATCGAACGGGCCGGTAACCCGGTGACCTCCAGCTCCTCGGAGCCCGTACCGACGATCTGCACACCCGGTCCGGCGAGTACGTCGCGCAGTCGCGCCGGGTCCGCGGTGGCCACCCGTACGGCGTCACCGCCTGCCTGGCGGACCAACTCGTCGACGCTCGTGTCCGCGAGCAGCCGGCCGCGGCCGACGATGATCAGCCGGTCGGCGACCAGCGCCATCTCGCTCATCAGGTGCGACGAGACGAAGACCGTGCGGCCCTCGGACGCGAGCTGCGTGAGCAGGTTCCGGATCCACAGCACGCCTTCGGGGTCCAGTCCGTTCACCGGCTCGTCGAGCATCACGGTCGCCGGGTCGCCCAGCAGCGCGCCGGCGATACCGAGCCGCTGGCCCATGCCGAGCGAGAACTGTCCGGCCCGCTTCTTCGCCACCGACTGCAGGCCGGTCAGCTCGATCACCTCGTCGACCCGGCGGCGCGGGATGCCGTGCGTCTGCGCCTGCGCGAGCAGGTGGTTGAACGCCGAGCGGCCCGGATGGACCGACTTCGCCTCGAGCAGCGCGCCGACCTCCTGCAGCGGCGACGGATGCTCCCGGTAGTGCTTGCCGTTCACGGTCACCGACCCGCTGGTGGGTGCGTCCAGGCCGATGATCATCCGCATCGTCGTGGACTTCCCGGCACCGTTCGGTCCGAGGAACCCGGTCACCGCGCCGGGCCGGACGGTGAACTCCAGTCCGTCGACCGCGGTCGTCTCGCCGTACCGCTTCGTCAGCTGTCTCGCTTCGATCATGCAGCCAAACGTAGGGAGACCAGGCGGCCGGAACCGTAGTACCGGGGCCTGATCTTCTCCACCGGTGTCGTACCGCGGTACTACACCGGCTCAGCTCTTGCGGTGGGTCGGAGGCGGAGCTGTCGACTCGCGGAAGATCAGTTGGTTGATCCGCCGGGGCGGCGGCTCGGGAGCCGGTTCGCCGCGGATCTCGGCGACGAGCTGGTGGATGGCGGCGCGGCCCTGGGCCTCGCGGTCGACGGCGACGGTGGACAGCGACGGCGTGGCGAAGCGGCCCATCTGCTCGTCGTCCCAGCCGAACACGCTCAGGTCGCCCGGCACGCTCCAGCCGCGCTCGAGGGCAGCGCGGACGACGCCCATCGCGACCACGTCGTTCGCCGCGACGACGGCGGTGACCGCGGTGTCGGGCGGCAGCGCGCGAATCGCGTCGTACCCGTCCTGGGCCTGCCATTTCCCGTCCACCACACCGGCCGACTCCAGGCCGAGCTGCTCGATGGTCTCGAGGTAGACGCGGCGCCGGTTGCGGGCGGAGGCGAAGTTCTCGAGGTCTCCGGACACGTGCAGGAAGGTGCGATGGCCGAGGCCGGCCAGGTGCTCGATGATCTCCCGGACCTCGCTGGCGTCGGCGAGCTCGGCCAGGCCGTGCAGCTTGTCGTCGTACGTCCCGGTCTCGACGACCGGGACCCGGTCCGACTTCTTGGCCCTCGCGCTGATCGGCGACAGCGCGAGGATGCCCTCGACCTGGCCGGACCGGGCCAGCTCGTCGATCCGGGCCGACCGCGCCGCCTGGCCGCCCTCGACGCTGACGATCTCGACCTGGTACCCGGCCTCGTGCGCGGTCCGGGACGCGGCCGCGAGTAGCCGGCCCGGGAAGTGCTCGCCGGAGGCCAGCACGATCGCGAGCCGGTTGGTGTGCCGGGTACGCATCGACCGGGCGACCAGGTTCGGCCGGTAGTCGAGGGTCTTCACCGCGAACTCGACCTTGACCCTGGTCTTCGGCTTGAGGCTGTCCTTGTCCTGCAGGTAGCGGGACACGGTCGTGTGCGACACACCGGCCAGGCTCGCCACTTCGTGAATGGTGGCCGGCCGTTTCGGCCTCGCGTCTGCCACGCTCCCCCTCCTTGCGCCCGGATGGTCGTCCGGGGTTGCAGCAGCATATCACCGAGCTCTTGACACCCAAAGAATGCTGCGGTTAGCTACCGGCTCAGAAGTGGATCGATCACTTTTTATTCTGACGACCTACCAGGGAGATCCTGTGGCCGTTAAACGCTCGCTGCGGTCGCGTCTGTGGCGCGACTATCCCGTTCTGTTGCTCGCGGTTCCCGGAATGCTGGTGCTGCTCGCGTTTCAGTACTACCCGCTCTGGGGAAATGTCATTGCATTTCAGGATTATCAGCCGTACCTCGGGACAAGTAAGAGTCTGTGGTCCGGATTCCAGAATTTTTCCGTCATCTTCAACGGTGATCCACAATTCCTCAACGCGGTCGAGAACACGCTGATCCTGACCGCGATCCAGACCGTGATCGTGTTCCCGGCGCCGATCGTGGTCGCGCTGGTGCTGCACAGCCTGCTGTCGAACAAGCTGCGGCAGTTCGTCCAGACGATCATCTACCTGCCGCACTTCATGTCGTGGGTGATCGTGGTCGCGATCTTCCAGCAGATGCTCGGCGGCACCGGGATGATCAACAACTGGCTGCGCGGGCACGGGTACAGCCCGATGCACATCATCGGCAACGTCGAGGCGTTCCGGGCGCTGCTCACCTCGCAGGTGCTCTGGAAGGACACCGGCTGGGCGACCATCCTGTTCCTCGCGGTGCTGTCCCAGATCGACCGGGCGCTCTACGAGGCGTCTGCGGTGGACGGCGCGGGCCGCTGGCGGCAAACCTGGCACGTCACGCTGCCGGGACTGAAGCCGATCATCATCCTGCTGCTGATCCTGAAGCTCGGCGACTCGCTCACGGTCGGGTTCGAGCAGATCATCCTGCAGCAACAGGCCGTCGGCATCGACGCCAGCGACGTGCTCGACACCTACGTCTACAACAACGGCATCCTCGGCGGGAACTGGGGGGTGGCGGCAGCGGTCGGCCTGGTGAAGAGCGTCGTCGCGCTGGCCCTGGTGCTGTCCGCCAACAAGATCGCCCACCGCCTCGGTGAGGAAGGCGTGTACCGCGGATGAAGACCAACCCGCCCAGAACCATGGTCGGCGGTATGCCGATGCCCGGTCTGCTCGAGCGCGTCCTCAAGGCCGTGTTCCTGACCGTCATCTGTGCCGTCGTGGTGTTCCCGTTCATCGGTGTGATCTCGACCAGCCTCGCACCGCCCGCGGAAGTGACGAAGGCCGGCGGGTTCGTGCTGTTCCCGACCAAGGGCATCGACCTCACCGCGTACCGCTCGATCCTGTCCGGTGGCACCGTCACCCAGGCGCTGCTGGTCAGCGGCTTCATCACCGCGGTCGGTACGACGATCGCCGTACTGCTGACCTGCACGCTCGGCTGGGCGCTGAGCCGCCGGGGCACCGTCGGCAACCGGGCGCTGCTGCTGATCGTGCTGATCAGCCTGCTGTTCAACCCGGGGATGATCCCGTCCTACCTGGTCGTCCAGCAGTTCGGGCTGCTGAACAGTCTGTGGGCCGTGATCGTTCCGGTCAGTGTCAGCGCGTTCAACGTGATCGTGGTCCGCTCGTTCTTCGTCGGCCTGCCCGCCGAGATCATCGACGCGGCCCGGATCGACGGCGCCTCGGAGTGGAAGCTGTTCCGGCACATCGGCCTGCCGCTGTCCAAGGCGGTGATCGCCGTGATCGGGCTGTTCTACGGCGTCGGCTACTGGAACAGCTTCTTCAACGCGATGCTGTACCTCAACGACAGCAGCAAGTGGCCGCTGCAACTGGTGCTCCGGACGTACGTCGTGAACGGCGTCGAGCTCGGTGGCCAGGACCTGGGACTCGGCAGCGAGGCGGTACCACCGCAGACCTCGATCCAGATGGCGATCCTGATGATCTCGATCGTCCCGGTGCTCTGCGTCTACCCGTTCATCCAGCGCCACTTCGCCAAGGGCGTACTCACCGGCGCCGTCAAGGGCTGACCCTCCCGCAAAGACCTTCCAGAAAGGAACACCCATGTCTGTCTACGATGCGCGGCTCGCCCGCCGGGCCGTGCTGGCCGGTGGTGCGGCGCTCGGCCTCGCCGGTGCCGTTGGTTGCTCCAACGCCGGCCGGGGCGCGTCCGGCGCCGGCAACGACGAGGCGACCAAGACCAGGATCCGGCCGGCCTACGAGCGCTACTCCGGGGTGAAGCCCGACCTGTCCGGCGCCGAGTACAAGATCCCGGACGCGTTCAACAAGTACCCGGCCAACCCGGTCCAGGCGATCTCCGCGGCGCCCGGCGACGGCAAGCCGATCACGGTCACGACGTACACGAACACGCCGATCCCGCCGCGGCTGGAGCAGAACACGTTCTGGCAGGAGTTCAACAAGCGGGTCGGGTCCCCGGTCCAGGTGAACCTGACGCCGTCGGTGGACTACGACCGCAAGTTCGCCACCGCGGTCGCCGGTGACCAGCTGGGCGACGTGTTCCTGGTCGGCAACGTACCGCAGACCCCGCAGATGCTGGCGGCGAAGGCGGTCGACCTGACCCCGCACCTGTCCGGCGACAACATCAAGAAGTACCCGTACCTGGCGAACCTGCCCGAGCTCGCCTGGAACTCCGGCATCTTCGACGGCAAGATCTACGGCGTCCCGATCCCGCGTGGCGCGATCAGCTCGCAGGTGATGTACAGCCGCCGGGACATCCTCGCGGCGCAGGGGCTGAAGCCCGAGGTGAAGAGTGCCGACGAGTTCGTCGAGCTGTGCAAGGCGCTGACCGACAAGAAGCTCAACCGGTTCGCGCTGGCGACCGCGCCGACGCAGTTCGTCCGGAACATGTTCGACATCCCGAACACCTGGAGCAAGGACGGCGACAAGCTCGTCAGCATGTTCGAGCACCCGGGTCACGAGGACGTGTTCGCACTCCTGCAGCAGCTCTGGAAGTCCGGCTACATCCACCCGGACGCGTACTCCGGCCAGAACCTGGACATGAAGACCCGGTTCGCGAACGGCTCCAGCCCGTTGGTACAGGACACCTTCAGCGGCTGGCCGACGTACCTGCAGACGATGACCGATCCGAAGGCGGAGATCGCGATCATCGCGCCGCCCAAGCACGACGGGTCCGGGCAGGGCTCGATCTGGCTCGGCGCCCCCGCGATCGGGGTCAGTGCGATCAGCAAGAAGGCCGAGGCCCGGGTCGAGACACTGCTCGGGTACCTGAACTTCCTGGCGACGCCGTTCGGCACCAAGGAGTACCTGTTCCGCAAGTTCGGTCTGCCCGGGGTGCACCACCGGATCGTCGACGGCAATCCCGTCCTGAACGCGAAGGGCTTCAGCGAGGTCCAGCTGGGCCTGATGTACCAGGCGGACGGGCCGTGGACGATCTTCCTGCCCGAGCACGCGGGCAGCGCCGAGAACGAGTTCAACGCGATGAAGTCGGTGGTCCCGACCGCGCTCGACAACCCGGCCGCCGGGCTCTACTCCGAGACCAGCAACCGCAAGAACAAGCAGCTGAACGACGCGATCAACCAGGTCACCGACGACATCGTGCAGGGCCGCAAGCCGATCTCGGTCTGGGCGCCGGCGGTGAAGAAGTGGAAGAGCGACGGCGGCGACAAGATCGCCGAGGAACTCGCCGCAGCCCTGAAATCATCGCGCTGAAGTCGTCGCGCTGACCCGCGAAACCACGCAACGGAGGGAACATCTTGACCCCCACCCAACCAGTCAGATTCGCCGCGGTCGGGCTCGACCACGCCCACATCTTCGGCCAGGTCGCCGGGTTGATCGGCGCCGGTGCGGAGTTCGTCGCGATGGCCACCGACGATCCGTCGGCATCGGTCGCGGTGAAGATGCGCGAGCGGTTCGCCGGCGTTCCCTTCGCCGACGACCCTGACGAGCTGATCGCCCGGGACGGTATCGACCTGGTCGTCACCGCCGCGGTCCCGGACCGCCGCGGGCCGATCGCGGTCGCGGCGCTCCGGTCGGGCAAGGACGTGATGGCCGACAAGCCCGGCTGCGTCACGCTCGACCAGTTGGAGGAGATCGAGAAGGCGGTCGACCAGAGCGGCCGGTTCTGGTCGGTGACGTTCTCGGAGCGGTTCGAGGTCCCGTGCGTGCTCAAGGCCGGCGAGCTGGTCCGGGAAGGCCGGATCGGTACGGTCGTGCAGACGATGGGCGTCGGGCCGCACCGGATCGGGGACCGGGCCCATCTCGCCGGCGGCGACGGCCGGCCGGACTGGTTCTACGACAAGCAGCGGTACGGCGGCATCATCACCGACATCGCCTCGCACCAGATCGACCAGTTCCTCTGGTTCACCGGTGCGCGCTCGGCGGAGGTGGTGGCGAGTTCGGTGGGCAACTTCGCCAACCAGGACGAGCCGGGGCTGCAGGACTTCGGTGAGGTGCTGCTGCGTAGCGACAACGCGCAGGGGTACGTTCGAGTGGACTGGTACACGCCTGCCGGTCTGCCTACCTGGGGAGACGGCCGGCTCACGGTCCTCGGGACGGAGGGCTACATCGAGATGCGCAAGTACATCGATCTCGCAGGCCGGCCCGGCGGCAACCACCTGTTCCTGGTGAACCAGGAGGGTACGCAGTACATCGACTGCTCTGACGTCGAAACGACCTACTCCGCCGACATCGTCCGGGACGTCCGAGAACGTACGACGACGGCCGCGCCGCAGCAGCACACCTTCGAGACGATGCGGCTCGCTCTGACCGCGCAGCAGAACGCCGTACTGCGGGGAGCGGCCCGATGAAGGTCGCGATCGTTGGCTGTGGCAACATCAGCCGCCGGCACGCGGAGGCGTACGCGCACACCGGCAGGACCGAACTCGTCGGTGCGGCCGATCTCCGGCTCGAGAAGGCGGAAGCGCTCGCCGCGAAGTTCGGCGGGCGGGCGTACGCGAGCGCGACCGAGCTACTGGCGGCGGAGGATCCGGACCTCGTCTCGGTGGCGACGCCACCGGGTAGTCATGCGGGACTCGCGATCGAGATCCTCGGCGCGGGCAAGTCCGTGCTGCTGGAGAAGCCGCCGGTGCTGAGCCTGGCGGAGCTGGATGCGGTGGCGGAGGCGGAGGCGGCGAGTGAGGGCTCGGTGTCGGTGGTCTTCCAGCACCGGCACGGATCCGCCGGACTGCGTGCCGCCGATCTGCTCGGGCGCGGCGCGCTCGGGCGGCCGCTGGTCGCGGTGTGCGAGACGTTGTGGTTCCGGCCGGTCAGCTACTTCGACCCGGAGTGGCGCGGTACCTGGGCCGGCGAGGGCGGTGGGCCGACGCTCGGGCACGGCATCCATCAGATCGACCTGTTGCTCCATCTGCTCGGGCCGTGGCGGACGATCGACGCCACGGCCGTCCGGCTGGACCGGCCGGTGGAGTTCGAGGACGTGTCGCTGGCGTCGGTGGTGTTCGAGAGTGGCGCGGTGGCGAGCGTCATCAACAGCCTGCTCTCGCCGCGGGAGCTGAGCCGGATCCGGATCGACACGTCCGGTGGGACCCTCGAGGTCAACCACGTCTACGGGTACTCCGACAAGGACTGGACGTTCCACTCGGCGCCGGACGCGGCGAAGGCGGCGACGCTCGGGCTCGATCCCGGCGTACCAAAGTCTTCCACTGCGGACGGTTCCGGGCCTACCGACCCGTGGGCGGCGTCGGCGGGGGAGGACGTGCCGAGCAACCACGAGGCGCAGCTCACGCAGCTGGTCGACGACCTGCTGGCCGGTCGTGCGCATGCCACCAGTTTGGCGAGCACGCGCCCGACGATGGAGTTCGTCACCGCGCTGTACGCGTCGGCGATCACCGGCGGCCCGGTCCGCCGCGCAGACCTGACCCCCGAGCACCCGTTCTACCGAGCCCTGAACGGAGGCATTCCCGAGCCGCGACTCGGAAACGCGTTCCTGACCTGAGCTCCAGGATCAGCTGCGGGTGAGGGCGAGGACCGGGATGGTGCGGATGCCGGCGGTCTTCTGCTCGTACTCCGCGAAACCTGGGTACCGCTTGGCCTGCTCGGCGTAGATCCGGTCGCGGTCGGCGCCGGTCACCTCACGGACGCGCACCTCGTAGGTCTCGGTGCCGACCTCGACCGTCGCCGTCCCGGCCGCGAGCAGGTTCGCGTACCACTCGGGGTTGTCCGGCGCGCCACCCTTGCTGGCGAACACGTACATCGTCTTGGGGTCGGTCTCGTCCGCGAGGTACATCATCGGTGCGACGAACTCGCGTCCGCTCTTTCGCCCGAGGTGATGCACGAGCACCAGCGGCGCGCCCTCGAACGGCCCACCGACCTTGCCCTCGTTGGCCCGGAACTCATCGATCGTCTGCTGATTGAAGTCATTCATACCCGCCTCAACACCCGCACCGACCCCGATATGCCCACCGGTTTGCCTTGACCTCAGGGGCAGGGTTCGATACTTCGGGCATGGTTTTCACGCAGGCGGAACTCGAGTATCTGGGCACGCAGCGACTCGGCCGATTGGCGACGGTTTCGGCCGATGGTGTCGTGCAGAACAACCCGGTCGGCTTCTTCGTGGACGCCGGCACGATCGTCATCGGTGGGCACGCGCTGGGGGCGTCGAAGAAGTTCCGGAATGTGCAGCGAGGGAGCACGGTGGCGCTGGTGGTCGACGATCTGGCCTCGGTCGACCCGTGGGTGGTGCGCGGGATCGAGGTTCGCGGTACGGCGGTTGCGTTGAGTGACGTGGAGCCGCCGGTGCCGTACTTCTCGCGGGAGGTCATCCGGATCACGCCGACCCGGATCATCAGCTGGGGGATCGACGGGCCGCGCTCGAGCCGCGTGGTCTGACGGTTGGCGCCGGGTCGTCGGGGCACCGTAGTTGAGCGGATTTCGAAACATAGGAACCGGTTTCTGTTACGCGCCGAATGAAATTATCGACAAGTGTCGATTGCACAGGGCAACAGTTGGTCGAAGGGACTGACAGCGCTGGTCGTGCTGCTGGCAGTCGCACTGCTCGTGCTGACCTGGGGGCACACCGGCGCGGATCTGAAGGTGTACCGGGTCGGCGGCTGGGCGATCCTGACCGATCCGTCCCGGCTCTACGACGTCCACCCGGCCGGGATGTCGATGCCGTTCACCTATCCGATCTTCGCCGCGATCCTGATGGCTCCGGTGGCGGTCCTGCCCTGGCCGCTCGCCTACGCGCTCTCGATCGTGGTGTCGCTGGCCGCGGTGGCGCTGATCTGGAAGGTCTGCCTGCCGGCGTTGACCACGCGTCCGCCGGTCCTCGCGCTCGTCGCGCTGTTCGCGGCGTCGCTGCTGCTCGAACCGGTCCGCGAGACGTTGTCGTACGGACAGATCAACCTCGTGCTCTGCGCAGTGGTTCTCAGCGACGCCCTGGATCTGAAGCATCGCGGCCGCGGGATCGGCATCGGGATCGCGGCCGGGATCAAGCTGACGCCGTTGGTGTTCGTCGCGTTCCTGCTCGTCACCGGGCAGCGCAAGGCGTTCCTGCGGGCGTCAGCGGCGTTCCTCGCGACCGTCGCGGCCGGTTTCGTGATCGCTCCGCGGACGGCGTTCCAGTACTGGACCGTGATCGTCAACGATCACACCAGGATCGGCGGTTTGGCGTACTCAGGGAACCAGTCCTGGAACGGATTCCTGGTGCGGCTGTCCGGCGACCTCGGCGGTGGCGGGGTCCTGTGGATCGGCACCGTCGTGCTGACAGCGGTCGCCGGTCTGTGGCTGTCGCGCGCACTCTGGCTCGCCGGGCGGCGCCTCGCGGCGGTGTCCGTCTGCGGTCTGATCAGCGTGCTTTGCTCACCGGTGTCGTGGAGCCATCACTGGGTCTGGGTGCTACCGCTGGGGATCTCCCTGGCCGCCTGCTTCGACGGCCGCCGACGGCTGGTCGCCGCCGGCCTGTGGTACCTGGCGTTCGTCGTCGCCCCGATCTGGTGGCCGCCGCGCCGTGACAACCGCGAGCTGCACTGGAACCTCTGGCAACAGCTCGCCGGCAACGCCTACCTCTGGCTCGGCCTCGGCGCCGCGGCGTTCCTGTGGACCCAACTTCACCCGAAACGTCTGGCACTCACTCCCCAGCTCGTAAACGAGCCGTCAACCCACCTGCCCTGAGCCGTCCGAACCTAGTATCCGCCCCCGAGTCGCCGGTTCGTCCGGCGCAGTGACAAGGAGAAGATTACTCATGTCTCGCAGCAGGTTCGTGCTGCCGGCGGTTGCCGGTGTGCTCGCGCTGACCGGTTCGTTGCTCGCGGCCCACTCGGCAGTTGCTGATGACAAGGATCCGAAGGCGGCGACGTCCCCGGTGCGGGCGGACGACCCGCCCGCCGGGGTGCAGCCGGTCGGTGGCGGCACGGGCTGGGGCCTCAAGTGGTGGGACGAGTTCAACGGTACGGCGGTGGACTGGGGGACCAAGTGGAACGGGAACTCGAGCGCGTTGCCTGACGCCGGGCGCGGCAACAAGCCCAACCAGCAGCTCGAGTACAACCTGGACAGGAACTGCACCGAGGCCGACGGTGCGGTCACGATGACGGCCAAACGCGAGCGGTACCAGGCGCCGTCCGGTACGACGTACGACTGGACGTCGTGTCTGCTGACGTCGACCGGCAGCAGCGGGTTCACGTTCAAGTACGGCTTCATGGAGTCGCGTGCGAAGCTGACGTACGACGTTGTGAACGCGCAGGGAAGTCCGGTGCCGGACAAGCGCGGCTTCTGGCCCGGGTTCTGGACCTGGCAGGCGTCGGGCGTGGACTCCTGGCAGGAGACCGACGTGTACGAGCAGTACAGCGACAACCCGCGGCACCTCTACCTGACGTCGCACGCGCACGCGGGTGGTGGCTGCCAGGTCGATGTCGGCTTCGATCCCGGCGCCGACTTCCACGTGTACGGCGCGGACATCTCCGCGCAGGACACGAAGTTCTACATCGACGGCCGGCTGGTGTGCTCGGTGGCAGGTGCCCCGTCCGAGAACACGAACCTCATCGAGGACCTGTACGTGTACTCCAAGCCCGGCTTCGATCCGGACCCGGCAACCGCGGCCGCGAAGAAGTCGGTCGACTACGTCCGGGTCTGGCAGCGCTGACTCAGGTGGAGTCCCGGATGACGAGTTCGGTTGGCAGGATGACGGCTGACCGGGTGTCGGTGCCGATGCTGTCGAGGAGCAGCCGGACCATCTCGGTGCTGACCCGGGTGAAGTCCTGACGGATCGTGGTCAGCTGAGGTGTCGAGCTGACCGCGGCCTTCGAGTCGTCGAAGCCGCCGATCGCGATGTCCTCCGGCACCCGCTTGCCGGCGCGTTGCAGCGCGGCGAGCGCGCCGAGCGCCATCAGGTCGCTGCAGACGAAGACGGCGTCGATGTCGGGGACGCGGCGCAGCAATTCCTCCATCGCGGCGGCGCCGGACGCCTGGCTGTAGTCGCCGTGGACGATCAGCTTCTTGTCCGACCGGCCGAGTACGTCGTGGTAGCCGGCGAGCCGGTCGACACCGCCCGGCGTGTCGACCGGCCCGGTGATGATGCCGATCGTGCGATAACCGCGCGACCGCAGGTGGCTCACCATCTGGCGGGCGCCGTCGCGGTCGTCGGCGGCGACGTACGAGATCTCGCGCTCGTGCCCGATCGGGCGGCCGGCGGCGACGATCGGCAGCCCGCGCGAGCGCAGTTCGCCGATCAGCGGACTGCCCGCGTGCTCCGACACCAGCAGTACGCCGTCGACGTGACCCGCGGTGACCCAGCGGCCGACCCGCTTGCGGTCCTCCTGGGTGCCGGCGACGGTGAGCAGCAGCGTGATGTCGCGCTCGGCCAGCGCCTGCGTGCAGCCCTTGAGCAAGATGTTGAAGTTCGGATCCTCGAACAGCCGGTCCTGCGGATCGGACAGGATGAAGGCGACCGAGTCGGAGCGCTGGGTGACCAGGCTGCGCGCGTGCTGGTTCACGACATACCCGGTCTTCCGGATCGCACGTTGCACGGCCGCCGACGCGTCGGGGGAGACGTAGTGGCCTCCGTTGAGCACGCGCGACACCGTGCCGCGGGAGACGCCGGCCACTTCGGCGACGTCTTCCATGGTCGGGCGGCGGGGCGGGCTCGATTCGGTCATGGTGACATTCTGCGTCGCTCGGTCCGCAGCACCCGCACCCCACCCGCCGGTACGACGAGTTCGCCGTCGCAGGCGGCGCCGGTGAGCAACTCGTCACCACTTCCAGGCAGTACGGCGTCGCAGTCGGCGTGGTTGATCGCGACCAGGTAGGTGTAGTCCGCGCCGGCCCGCCGTACCAGTTCCAGGTCGTCCGGCAGACCCTCGCGGTACGGCAGGCCTGCCTCGCGCAGTACGGCGGTCAGGTCCTCGCCGGTGAGACGGGTCGAGATGTACCACACCGTACCGTCGCCGACGTGGTGCCGGGTAACCGCGGGACCACCCGCCGCCGGACCGTCGAGGTAGTGCCGGACCGGCTCAGCGCCGTCGAGTACGACGTGTTCGGCCCAGACGTCACCGGTCGCGCCGTCGTCCAGTACCACCTGCTCGCCTTCGCGGAGCGGGAGAAACTCCTCGACGTGTATGCCGAGCAGGTCCCGCAGCGCGCCGGGGTGGCCGCCCGGATGGATGGTGTCGTGCTCGTCCACGATGCCGGAGAAGTACGAGACGACGATCGTCCCGCCGTGACGGACGTACGTCGTGAGATTCGCCGCGGAGGCCGGTGATGTCAGGTAGAGGCTCGGAACGAGCAGCACCGGGTACTGGGCGAGATCGCCCTCGGGGTGGACGAAGTCGGCGGTGAGGTGCCCGCGCCAGGTCGACTCGTAGAACGCGGCGATCCGGTCGAGGTACGACAGGTCGACCGACGGCCGCCACTCGAGCTCGAGCGCCCACCACGACTGGTAGTCCCAGACCAGACCGACGTCGGCGACGACCTGGGTGCCGCGAAGCTCGCCGAGCTTGGCGAGCTCGGCACCCAACTCACGGACCTCGTGCCAGACGCGCGTTCTGGTGCCGCCGTGCGGGACCATCGCCGAGTGGAACTTCTCGCCGCCGGAGCGGGACGCCCGCCACTGGAAGAACAGCGCGGACTCCGACCCGCGGGCGAGATGACTGATGCTGTTGCGGCGCAGTTCGCCGGGACGCTTGGCGATGTTGCGCGGCTGCCAGTTGACCGCGCTGGTCGAGTGCTCCATCAGCAGCCAGCCGCGGCCGCCGGCGACCGAGCGGGTCAGGTCGGCCGACATCGCGAGTTCGAGCTGGTTGCCCGGACGTTCGCCGTACAGGTAGTGGTCGTTGGCAACGATGTCGACCTCGCGCGCCCAGCGCTGGTAGTCGGCCCACTTGTGGTTGTTGATCATGAAGTTGGTGGTGATCGGCACGCCCGGTGTCAGCCGGCGCAGGAGGTCACGCTCGGCGAGGTAGTTGCCGAGATGTGTGTCGGAGCTGAACCGGAAGAAGTCCAGTTGCTGGGCGGGGTTGACCGCCATCGGCGAGTCGAGCGGCGGCTCGATCTCCGCCCAGTCGCCGTACCGCTGACCCCAGAACGCCGTACCCCACGCGTTGTTCAGGTCGTCGAGATCGATGTAGTGCGCGCGTAGCCAGGTGCGGAACGCGGCGGCGGAGGTCTCGCAGTAGCAGTGCGCGTTCGCGCCGCCGTACTCGTTGTGGACGTGCCACATCGCCAGCGCCGGGTGGTCGGCGTACCGCTCGGCAAGTCGTTCGGTGATGTTCGTGGCGGCCGCTCGGTAAGCGGGAGAGTTCGCGCAGAACGCCTGCCGGCCGCCGACGCCGAGCAACCGCCCGTCGCGGCCGACGATGCGGGCGTCCCGGTGCTGCCGGAAGAACCACGGCGGTGGCGCGGCGGTGGGTGTCGCGAGGTTGACCGCGATCCCGGCGTCGTCGAGCAGTCCGAGGACGCGGTCCAGCCAGCCGAACTCGTAGCGGCCCGGCGACGGTTCCAGCTCGGACCACGCGAAGATGCCGACGCTGACCAGGTTGACACCGGCCTCGCGCATCAACCGCACGTCCTCGGCCCAGACCGTCTCGGGCCACTGCTCGGGGTAGTAGTCGCCGCCGAACGCGATGCCGCTCAGGCGGGGCAGCAGCGGACCGGCCTGGTCGGCCGAAGCCGGGACGAGGATGCTCATCGGCGGAGGACCCAATCTGGGAGCGCGAACAGAATGTTCCGCTCATGATCGCACGAGATTTGATCGGTTATGAACTCTTGACAGCGGATTTGGGACGCCAACAAACTGTGAGCGCTCACAGATACGTGAGCTTCTGGAGACCGGAGGTTGGTCATGAACGGATCGGCGCGGGTCAGCAGGCGGCAGCTGCTGGCAGGTACGTCGGCGCTCGTCGGCGGCGGACTGCTCAGCGCGTGCAACGCCGGTACGTCCGGCACGTCCGGCACCGCCGGTTCGTCGTCCGGAGGCGCCAAGGGGACCGTCACGCTCACGGTGATGTACAACAACAACGAGCTGACCAAGGAACACATCGCCGACTTCGAGTCGAAGAACCCCGGTCTCAAGATCAACTTCCTGCAGACCGACTCGACCCGGCTGAACGCGATGCTCGCCTCGGGCAATCCGCCCGACTTCGTCCGCGGTGCCGCGGTCGGCAGCGCGAACGTCAACGCACGTGGGCTGGCGACCGACCTCACGCCGTACCTGGAGAAGAGTTCGGTGCTGAAGCCGGACGACCTGCTCGGGGTCAACGACAGCTTCCGCTGGGACGGCAGCTCGATCGGCAAGGGTGCGTACTACGGCATCGTCAAGGACTGGAGTCAGGACGCGACGCTCTGGTACAACAGCAAGCTCTTCGACCAGGCGAAGGTCCCGCAGCTGAGCGACACCGAGCCGATCGGGTACGACGAGTTGCTTGCCATCGGCAAGAAGCTGACCGTGAAGCAGGGCGGTAAGACCGCGGTGTACGGCGTCGGCGTGGAATGGGCGTGGAACCTGGTCGCACCGATCGCGACGATGATCCTGCAGCAGGGCGAGAAGCTGTACAACGACGACCTCACCCAGACCGACTTCACGACCGCGGCCGCCCGGCGTGCGGTCCAGTGGTACGTCGACTTCGGCCAGGCGGGCGTCGGCCCGACCTCGCTGAGCCCGCTCCCGGACGGCGCCGATCTGTCCACGTTCATGGCGAAGCGGATGGCGGTCAGCCAGGACGGTTACTGGTACGGCGGCAACTTCGTCAAGGAGACCGCGCTGCAGGGCGCGATCCGGATGGCGCCCGCGCCGGTGATGGGGGACAAGCGGATCAGCCCGACGTACGCCGGTATCGGCGCCTGGATCCCGGCCAAGTCCAAGCACAAGGACGAGGCGTGGAAGCTGATGGAGTACTTCATGGCGGGACCGCCGGCCGAGGAACGGGCCAAGAGCGGCTGGGGACTGCCCGCGCTGAAGTCGCTGCTGCCGAAGCTGCCGCAGGACGTGCCGTACCAGAAGCAGGCGTACCGGACCGCGCAGAACGAGTTGCAGTACACGCAGCCGTTGCCGGATTCGCCGTACGTGACGATCGACGCCTGGAACCTTGCCCTGGACAAGTATCTGCAGCGCGCGATCAAGAAGGAGCTGACCGTCGAGGCCGCGTGCAAGGCGATCAACGACGACATCAACAAGGTGCTCAAGCAGGGCAAAGAGCAGATCGGATGAGCTGGACGCGTTACTCGAACAGATCGTTCTACCTGTTCGTTGCCCCGTGGGTGCTGGGTTTCGTGCTGCTGACGGCGGTGCCGCTCGGGTATGCCTTCGGTGTCAGCCTGACGAACTTCGACGGCAGTTCACCGCGGTGGCGGTGGGTGGGTTTCCGGAACTACGGCGAGTTGTTCCACGATCAGGACGCGTGGGCGTCGCTGCTGCGGACGGTCGCCTACACCGCGATCGCCGTACCGCTCAGCGTCGCTGGTGCGCTCGGGCTGGCGGTGCTGCTCAACCGGCGGTTGAAGGGCGTCGGGCTGTGGCGGACGATGTTCTTCCTGCCGTCGGTGGTTCCGGTGGTCGCGATGGCGATCATGTGGAAGCTCGTGCTGAACCGCGACGCCGGCATCCTCAACGCGTTGCTGCATGTCGTCGGGATCCGGCCGGTCAGCTGGCTGGTCGATCCGATGGCCTTCTACGCGCTGCTCATCCTGACGTTGTGGGGCCTCGGTGGCGGCATGGTCATCATGCTCGCCGCGTTGCAGGGCGTGCCGGCCGAGCTGGAGGAGGCTGCGATCGTCGACGGCGCGAACCGGTGGCGGGTGTTCCGGCACATCACGGTGCCGATCATCTCGCCGGTGATTTTCTTCCAGGTGGTCACCGGGGTGATCGCGACGTTCCAGATCGTCGTCCAACCGTTGCTGCTCGCCGAGACGAACAGCATCGCCGGGGTCGGTCAGGTGCCGCAGAGCACGCATCTGTACATGGTGCAGGTCTATCAGGAGTTCTTCACCAGCAACCGGTTCGGCTACGGCTCGGCGATGTTGTGGGTGTTCTTCCTGGTGATCCTGGCGTTCACGGTGCTGATCCAGCGGTCGAGCCGGCTGTGGGTGCATTACGAGGTCGACACCGACGCGGAAGGTTAGGGGACGCACTGTGCACGTCAACCGACAGGCGACGGCCACAGCACGCCGTACGCCGGTACGACTCAGCGCAGGCGCCGTCTATGTGCTGTTGATGGCGCTGGCCGTGGTCTTCGTCGGGCCGTTCGTGTGGCTGGTACTGGCCGCGCTGAAGACCCGGGACGAGTGGGCCGCGATCCCGGCGCGGATCCTGCCGCACAAGGCGCAGTGGGGGAACTTCGTCTCGGCGCTCACCGACATCAACTTCCCGGCGTACGCGGTCAACTCGTTCTTCCTGTCGACGATGTACGCCGTGCTCGTGACGATCTCGAGCGCGGCGGTGGGCTTCGGGTTCGCACGGTTGCGCGGGCGGGGCAAACGGCCGTTGTTCCTCGTCCTGTTGTCGACCATGATGCTGCCGCAGATCCTGACGCTGCTGCCGACGTACGTGCTGTTCTCCCGGCTCGGGCTGGTGAACACGTACTGGCCGTGGGTTCTCTGGGGTCTGGCGGCGTCGCCGTACCTGATCTTCCTGTTCCGCCAGTTCTTCGCCGCGATACCGCGCGAACTCGAGGACGCGGCAATCATCGACGGCTGTGGGTGGGGGCGGATCTTCGTACGGGTCTTCCTGCCGTTGTCGCGTCCGGTCCTGATCACGTCGTTCCTGCTGTCGTTCACCTGGACCTGGGGTGACTACATCTCCCCGGCGCTGCTGCTGGACGTCGACCACACCACGCTGTCAGTCGCCATCACCGCCTGGTACACCGACCCCCACGGCAACGCGATCCCGACCGTCCAGGCCGCCGGTGCTGCGTTGTACGTACTGCCGGCGTTGCTGATCTTCCTTTTCGCCCAGCGCTACTTCATCCGCAGCGTGGTCGCTTCGGGTGTGAAGGGCTGATCAGCTGACCGTGCTGAGGAAGGTTTTGAGTTCGGTGAGGTATTGCTGACGGTTGTCGCGGCGTACTGAATGGCCGGCGTTGGGGATATGGGCTGCGCGGAAGGTGCCGGCGGCGGCTTGGGCGCATTGGTCGGCGTACTCCTCCGAGATCAGGGAGCCGCGGGCGGTGTCGCCGTGGATGAGGAGTACCGGGCAGGTGATCTTGGCCAAGAGGTCGGTCAGTGGGACGGCGTCCTGGAAGGTCAGGTCGAACAGGTGCGGGTTGACCTGTGCCTTCGACACGGCCCAGGGTTCGAGTTCGTCGTCGGGCCAGGCCGGGTCGGCGGCTCGGCCTTGGGCGATCCGGGCCGGCAGGTCGAGCGCACGCAGGCCGGCGAGCCACTCCGGCTCGGACCACGGCTCGTCGCGTTGCTCTCCGCTGCCGCCGGGCGGAGGGTCTTCCAGGACGACCGCGCGGGCCAACTCCGGCCTCGTGGCGGCCAGGTACGCCGCAGACATGGCGCCCATCGAGTGGCCGACCACGACGACCGGGTGAGGCAGTTCCGACAGTACGAGGGCGGCGTCGTCGCGGTGTCCGTCGTACCGAATCGGCTCCTCCGGAAGCCCCGACTCACCGTGCCCGCGGGCATCGATCGACAGCGCCCGGATCCCGGGCATCGCAGCGATCACCGGATCCCAGCACTGCGCCGAGTCCGAGAACCCGTGCAGGAATACGACGTCAACTGCCGTGCCGTCGGTCCGGTACCAGGCAAGATGAGCTGTTCTACCTCGCATGCTTGTGGACAGTAGCGCAATCAGAATTCGTACGCGTA
This sequence comes from Kribbella jejuensis, assembly GCF_006715085.1. Taxonomy (NCBI): domain Bacteria; kingdom Bacillati; phylum Actinomycetota; class Actinomycetes; order Propionibacteriales; family Kribbellaceae; genus Kribbella; species Kribbella jejuensis. Next base: position 1,106,377 of record NZ_VFMM01000002.1, read on the forward strand.
GTACAGCAGGGTCTCACCGATCGTGCGGGTGTCGACGAGGTGCAGGGGGAGCTTGTCGATGGTTTCGTCGAAGAGGCGTCGGCCGGATCCCAGGACGACCGGGAAGACGACGAGGCGCACTTCGTCGACCAGGTTCTGTTCGATCAGGGTGCCGACGAGCCGGTAGCTGCCGTAGACCAGGATCTCGCCGTCGACGGTCTGCTTCAGTTCGGCAACCTCCTTCGCGTTGATGATCGTGGCGTTGGTCCACCGCGGATCCTCGAGAGTCGACGACACGACGTACTTCGGGAGGCTCTTCACGCGGTCGGCCCACTCGGGGCTGACGCGGACGTCGGCGCTCAGCATCCGGGAAGCGAACCACTCGCTGCTTCGGCCGCCGAACAGCAGCGCCTCGACGTCCCGCAGTTCCGCCGTCTCGCGGGCGACCCACGCTTCGAGGTCCTGGTGAGCCACGAACTGGTGGAACCACCCGCCGTGCTCGAAGCCCTCCTCGCCGTCCGGGTCCTGTACCACTCCGTCGAGCGTGACGTTCGAACTGATGACGATCTTTCCCATGAGTGCTCCTTCGGCTGATTGGTTGCTACCGGGGTAGACGCGACCTTCCGGCGGAATTGGGCGCGGCGGCTCCGCCCAATTCGCGGGGCCGGTGGCGTCCATACAGGGAGGCGAGCCGAACGCGCTCGCTGGAGCCGAAGAGCGAGGACGAATGCCGATGGAGCTGATCACTCGGGCGCGGGCGGGGGACCAGGACGCGTTTCGCGAGCTCGTCCAGGAGCACGCCCACGAGTTGCAGGTGCACTGCTACCGGATCCTCGGATCACTGCAGGACGCGGAGGACGCCGTACAGGAGACGTTGGTGGCCGCTTGGCGTGGCCTCGGCGACTTCGCCGGACGGTCGTCGCTGCGGACGTGGCTGTACAAGATCGCGACCAACCGGTGCCTGAGCATGCTGCGCGCCGACAGTCGGCGGCCTCGCATCGCGCCGCCACTGCCGGCGCTTCCCGAACCGTTCGGCGCCGGCGACCCGCCGTGGTTGGAGCCGTACCCGGATGTGCTGCTTGACCAGCGACCTGGGCCGGATGCTCGCTACGAAACCAGGGAGGCGATTTCGCTGGCGTTCATCACCGCGCTGCAGCTACTGCCGCCGCGTCAGCGGGCCACTTTGGTACTGCGTGATGTTTTGGGTTACCACGCTGCGGAAGCCGCCGAGATGCTCGACACCACGCAGGAATCCGTCCAGAGCGCACTCAAACGCGCTCGTGCTACCGTCGACGATCACCTCGCCGGCGATGGTCGTGTCGGTCAACCTGACACCTCAGCCGAGCGCCGGCTCATCGCGCGCCTGACTGATGCATTCGAACGCGCCGACTTGGACGCGCTCATCGACCTGCTTGCCGCCGACGTACGACTCAGCATGCCGCCGGTAATGCTCGAGTACCGCGGCACCGACTCGGCCCGCCGCGTCCTGGCTGCCGTCACCTTCCGCCCAGGCCTGACCTACCGAGTACTCCCCACCCAAGCCAACGGCCACCCTGCCGTCGCCCTCTACCTCGCAAACCACGCCTACAGCCTCCTGGTAATCACCACCTCCAACCGCCAAATCACCACCATCACCTGCTTCACCCCCAACCTCCTCCCCCACTTCGGCCTACCCCGAACCCTTCTCTCAATCGACGGCCTACCGACGACCTGAGGCCGCCGGTAGGCCGGGGTGTTAGTTGCTGGTGAGGTGGTGGGGGTCGGGGAGTCTGGTGGCTTGGTCGGGTTCGTAGACCTGCGAGAGGGCGGTGAACAGCAGGGCGGTGCCGAGGGCGCCGGGGTCGGGGACGCCGAGGGCGCGGTCGCCTACGTAGCTGGCACGACCGCGGCGCGAGGCCAGCGAGGCGGTGCCGACAGCACCGCGGATGGCAGCCTCAGCAGCGGTGGTGAAGGACTCGGTAGTTGCGGTGGTTAGGGCTTGGATCGCGGGGGTCAGGGCGTCTACGAGGGTGCAGTCGCCGGGTTCGGCGCCGCCTGCTCGGTGGATGGCGGCCAGGCCGGAGCGGGCTGCGGCGGCGACGGCTTGTGGGTCTGGCGTTTGGTCGTCGGGCCAGGGGACTGTTGCTAGTTGTTGGAAGAGGAGGCCGAAGAGGGGGCCGCTGGTGCCGCCTACGTTGTCGAGGAATGCCTGGGCCAGGGCCTGCATGCCGTCGGTGCCGGCGTCGTTCAACGTCTGGGCCTGGCGGATACCACCGGCGAGGTTGTCGCCGAAGTCACCGTCGCCGACGAGTTGGTCGAGCGTGGTCAGGTTGTCCTGCACCTGCGCAACCAGCTTCGCGAACTGATCGAGAACCGCCCGACTCACCGGCGCCCCGCCGTCAGTACGCGCTGACCCGGCGGACGGTTCCGCGGCGGGCGGTTGGGCGACCAGGTCGTCGGCGTCGAGAACGGCGCGGGTGGCGGGCGTCCCGGCGTCGGTGCGTGGTGAGCCGGCGGAGAGTTCGGCGGGGGATTGTGCGACGAGGTCGACGTCGCGAGCCGCGCGGGTGAGCGACGCGCTGGCGTCGGTGCGTGGTGAGCCAGCGGATGCTTCGGCGGTGGGGGATTGGGCGAGCGGCTCGGTGGCGGTGGGGGGCTCGGGGAGGAGGGTTGGGAGGGTTTGGGGGGTGGTTGTGGGGGTGGTCCAGAGGGGGAGCCATTCGGGTTTCATGCGGGTCAGGGTTAGGGAGAAGCCGGCCATGTCGAGGGCGGCGGTGAAGGTGCCTGGTACTACGGCCAGCGGTCGGTCGCCGCGGGAGGTCAGGTCGTCGTGCAGGATGGCGGCGATCGCGTGGAGTTCCAGGCTGGTGGTGGCGCCGAGACCGTTGACGATGGCAAGTATCGGGTCCGGTCCGGCGGGCAGGGCCGCGAGGAGGTCGTCGGTCATCCCGCGGACGAGTTCGCCGACCGGACGGCGATCGACGGTACCGGTACCGCGTTCACCGTGGATCCCGACGCCGTACTCCAGCGTGCCCGCATCCAGCGCGAAGGCGGGCTCCCCGGTGGCCGGGGACGTCTGGGCCCGGGCCGCGATGGCGAGGCTGCGCGAGCGCGCCACGATCTCCGCACCGAGCGTGGCCAGCTCGTCGAGCTTGACACCCCGGTCGGCGGCGGCGCCGAGCAACTTCTCGACGACGACGGTCGCGGCGGTACCGCGGCGACCGGTAGCACTGTCCTCCTTGTCCGTGGCGAGATCGTCGTCGATCAGTACGGTGGCAACAGGTACGCCGTCATGCCGCAGGCGTTCCGCGGCGATCTGGAAGTTGATCACGTCGCCCGTGTAGTTCTTGATGATCAGCAGTACGCCGTTGCTCTTGGCAACCGCCGTACCGGCCTCGTAGATCTGCCGGTTGTGCGGCGACGCGAAGATCTCACCGGGGCAGACCGCGTCGAGTCCGCCCGCTCCGAGCAGACCGGTGTGCAGCGGTTCGTGCCCGGATCCACCGCCCGCCACAAGGGCGACAGTACGGGCGGGATTGCCGGCGGCCGCCCGCACGTACAAGGGATCGCTGTGAACCTCGATCAGACCAGGGTTGGCCAGCGCGAGACCTCGGACCGCTGTCTGCACGGCCTGGGTCGCGGGAAGGAAGTGTGTCATCAGCAACTGCTCCTAAGAGATCGGAAGAGAAGGGTGACCGTGGTGGCGCCAGGGTCTTGGTGGCCGACGCTGCGTTCGCCGAGGTAGCTGGCTCGACCTTTCCGGGCGACGAGCGGGATGGTCGCGGCACAGCCCTCGTCGGCGGCAGCGCTCGCAGCGGCGAGCGCATCCGGCAGGGACAGTCCGTCGGCGGCAGCCTTTTCGACGGCCTCGACTGCGGGCGCCAGTGCGTCGTACATGGTCTTGTCGTTCGCCTCGGCCTTGCCGCGCTGGACCACGCCGTCCAGTCCGGCACGCAGCGCGGTCGCGAAGGGTACGTCGTCCAGCACGTTGCCCATCCGCAGGAAGAACGTGCCGAACAGCGGTCCGGCGGCGCCGCCGACGGTCGAGATCAGCGTCATCCCGGCGTTGGCCAGAAGGGGGCCTGCAGCAACGTTGGGGTCGATGGCGCCTACGACGGCGGCCAGACCGCGGTTCATGTTGGCTCCGTGGTCGGCGTCGCCGATCGCCGAGTCGAGCCGGGTCAGCTCGTCCTCGTGCTCGGCCACCAGCCGGGCGAAGGAGCGCAGCCAGGCATCGAAGAGCGCAGCGTTCATTGGTTCCACCGGGGTCAGGCGGCGACGCGCTCGACGGCACGGTCTGCGCGAGTACGGCTGAGGACGCCGTAGAGCAGACCGGCGAGTGCACCGGCGAGGAGCTCCGCGGCCCAGTACACGGGCAACTGGTTCCAGTGCACGGTGCCGCCGGCCAGTTGCTGGACGAGCATCGGGCCGAACGTGCGGGCCGGGTTGATGGAGGCACCCGTCGCGGGCGCGACCGGGATGATCGCGGCGAACACCACCAGGCCGATCGCCACGCCGGCGAACCCTGCCGCGGCCTTGCGGTGAATCACGCCGAAGACGGTCATCACCAGGATGAACGTCCCGACGAACTCCGCCGTGAAGGCCTGCAGCGCGGGGATCCCGGAGTACGCCGCGACGCCGAGCCCCACGTCACTGGCTTTGTGGCCGAGTACGCCGAGGATCGCCACGGCGCCGACGACCGCGCCGAGCACCTGCGCGCCGAGGTAACCGGGGACGTCGCGCCACGGGAACTTCCTCGTCACGGCGAGGCCGATCGTGACCGCGGGATTGATGTGGTTCCCGCTGATGTGGCCGAAGGCGTACACGGTCGCGACGACCACGGTCGCGAACGCGAACGAGATCATCCCGAGATCGGCCATCGTGAACGGCGCCTTGCCGTTGACGATCAGCGTCGCGGGCACCGCGCCGACGCCGACGAAGACGAGGAACGCGGTACCGACGGCCTCGGTGAGCAGTTTTTGGGTGGTGGATGGTTCGTCCGCCATGGCAGGCTCCTTGCGGCTATGCCGATGATCATTCGATAATGTCGAATGTGTGTCGGGAAGCTATCGCGCAGATGGCGGCCCTGACAAGAGGTTGAGCCGGGTGTTCGGTGTGCGGTGGCGCGCGGCGGGCACAATTGAGCGGCGCGGGCTCGCCGCGCGGGAGTCGAGGAGGCTTGGTGATTCAGTCGGTCGACCGGGCCGTACGCGTGCTCAGCGCCCTGCAGGGCAGCCGCCGGATGACGCTGACCGAGCTCGCCGCGGCGCTCGGGCTGCCCGCCTCGACCGTGCACGGCATCGTCAAGACCCTGGTCGGGCACGGCATGGTCGTGCAGGAGCGGGGCTCCAGCCGCTACATGCTCGGGCCGCGGGTCCTGCTGCTCGGCAACGTGTACCTGGACACTCTCGAGCTCCGCTCGCGGACGGCACCCTGGGCCGCCGAGCTCGCCCGCCGGACCGGGTACGCCGTACGTACCGGCGTACTGCTGCTCGACGAGGTCGTGATCATCCACCACGAGCCGCGGCCGGACGGCAGCCGGCAGATGCCCGAGGTCGGAATCGTGATCCCCGCGCACGCCAGCGCCCTCGGCAAGGCGATCAGCGCGTTCAGCGCCGAGGCACAGAAAGCCATCGGCGAGGCTGGCCCACTGCGCAGCATGACCGGCGAAACCCTCACCGACCTGGCCGCACTCGAATCCCAATGGACCGAGGCCGCCACCACCGGTGTGGCCGTCGAAGCCGAGGAAGCCGTCCTGGGCGAGTGCGCCCTGGCCAGTCCGCTCTTCGACGCCTTCGACGGCGTCGCCGGGGCCATCGGCGTCGTCCTCCCGTCCACCGCCTGGCCCGCGGAGCCCTCGGTCCGCGAAGCGCTACGCGAGACCGCCCGGACCATCTCGCGAGAGCTAGGCGCCCCGAGCTGGCCAGGTCCGCGCGTCGCCTGACGGCGCACGGCTGCTGGTTACGAGGCCCAGGCCTCGCGGGTTGTGGTGACGGGTTCGCCGCGCTCGGCGGATTCCTCGATGGCGAGGCCGATCAGGTGGTCCTGGCAGGCTTCGGCGAGTGGGTACGGCGGTGGGCCGTCGCCGCGGATCCAGTCGCCGGTGCGTTCGAGGAGCGTGGCGACCGCGATGTCGTCGTCGGACAGGCTCACGCCCCGCTACGGATTGCGGAACACCACACGTCCGTCGAGGCTCAGGTGCGTGAGGTCCAGCCCGTCGTAGTTCATGCCGATGCCCGTGGATCCCCGCTCCAGGCGAGAGGCCGATGGTGTCGTCGGGTCGAGCATCCGGACCACGGTGTCGTCGGCGATCTCGCCGTGGGAACCGCGGACCAGCAGGTGATCCGGGCGCAGTGGGTTCCACCACTGGTTGTCGGTGAAGTCATACAGGCCCATACCCGCCGAACCGAAGTCGACGGTCGACAGGATCGTCTTCGCGGTCTTCGGCTCGGGGTCGTGCGTCCAGCCGGCGGGCGTGACCGGGTCGACGAGCGGGCCGTGGAACGTCTGCGAGAGTACGGTCGCGGGCGCGAAGCCGGCGCCGAGGAACTGCCGCATCAGCGAGACGACGTGGTACAGATGCGTGGAACTGACCTGGACCGACGTCGGTTGTCCGATCAGCCCGTCGCGGACGAGCTGGAGCCGCGCGGCGTGCAGCGGCATCAGCGCGTACTGCTCGGCGACCTGCACCAACCCGCTCGCGCCGACGTCGGACCACAGTGACCGCAACCCGTCGAGGTCGGGTGCCGGCGGCGTTTCCGCGAGTACCGGTATGCCGGCCGCCACGAGCTGGCGGGTCAGCTCGGGCGTCACCTCCCACGGCACGCTCAGCACGACGAAGTCCGGCCGGTCCGCGTCCAGCAGCTCGTCCAGGGTGCGGTACGTCGGCAGTCCCCAGTCCTTCTCCAGCTGGGACCCCGCCTCCGCGCGCCGCGTGACCACCCCGGTCACCTGGAACCGCTGGGGCATCAGATACGCCATCCGAAGAAACACCCCGGCTCGCCAGCCGTTCCCCACAATCCCGTACCGGATCGGCCGGACCTCATCGACGGGCGGGCGCGTCGGCACAGCAGCCGAACTGATCGAATCCACGGCAACCTCTTCCAGGCGTCGAACGGGCCCAACCAGTCTCCCCGATCGACCGCCAACTCGTTCAGTTGTCTCACCATTCCGAAGCGACGGTGATTCGGGGTGGGTACCTCTCCTACAGAGGGTTTAGTGGAGGGAGAATGCCATGCAGAGTGCGCTATGGGTCTCTGTTGGTGTCCTGGCCGGGCTGGCCGCCTGGCGGATCTGGATCGGCTACCGGCTCGGTGAACTACGGCACGACAGGCGCCGCACCCGCACCCACTGACCTGGTCTACGTGGGGCGGAGCTGAATGGAGGCTCGGCGTACGTCGAGTTGCGTCGTGGCAGCTGTGGCCAGATCAGGGACCGGGCCGGAGCGGCCCGTGAGGGTGGGGATCGCGGCGTCGAGGCTGCCGCCGTGGCGGGCCCGGACGACCGTCGTCATGGGACTATCGGCGGGCCGTTGTGGTGGCTGCTTCGGCGAAGGACAGCAGGCCCTGGATCAGCGCCTCGGAGCTGTCGGGTGACATCGCGTCCAGTACGTCGCCGATCTTCCGCTGCCGGCCGCGGTGCAAGCTGCCGAGGACCCTGCGGCCTTTGGCCGACACGGCGAGCTCGACCTGGCGGCGGTCTGTCTCGGGGATGCGGCGCAGGATCAGTCCGTCGTCGACCAGCCGGGCCACGAGCCGGCTCGCGGACGGTTTCGACAGATCGAGCTGGTCGGCGACGTCGCCCAGGTTGACCGGGCCGTGCTGTTCGATCGCGAGCAGTACGCGCAGTTGCAGTACCGACAACTGCCGTGATGCCGAGAGCGCTTTCAGCGTCAGCTCGAACAGCGCCAGCGACGCCTGCTCGACGACTTCGGCGTCACTGACCGTATCGATCACCCGGGAGGAGTTTGCTTGTGCCACGACCCCATGCTAGTTGTTGAATGACAACAGTTTAACAAGCTGAACCGTCTTGGCGTGTCGTTTCGCGCCGACCCGGGTACCTGAACGACGCGACGAGAAGGGACCCCATCATGGCAACCGCAAGGCACCTCGCGGGCAGTATCGACGCCCGCCCGTGGTCGATCGTCGAGCTCGCGTGGTTGCGGCGGCTGGCCGCGTCGGGGCTTCCACCGGTGATGATCGCCCTCAAGCTGCAACGACCCGTGCACACGGTCCGCGAGGCCGCGGCCCGCGAAGGCATCACCCTACAGCCGTCGGCTGCGAAACCACCCGAGCACTGAGCCCACCGAGGGACGCGCGATGAACGGTTACCCGGCGGTGTGGCGGGCAGCGACCCGTACGCTGACCGCCATCGGTTGTGTCGCCGCGCTGTTCTTCGTCCCGCTGTCCGTCGACGCGATCCTGTTCGCGATGGTCGGCACGGTCACCGGTTGTATGCGGTTCACGGTGGCACGCGCCGACGACCAGACCGCATCGGCCGCGTTCTGGGCCGCCGTACGGCTGGCATTCACCGTCGCAGCAGCTGTCCTGGCGATCTGCGGATTCGCCGCGGCCGCAGGTGCCGCGACGCTGGCTTTGATAGCACTCGTCGTCGTGACCTCACCGCCTGTCGCTGCGCGGCTTGGCCTCCGGCCGACCCCGACTCCCGACCGCCTCCGGGCGACTCCGACAACGGACCGCCGCCGCCCGACCTCGACCCCGGACAGCCGGCGTGCCCCGGACCGCCGGCGTGCCCCGGACCGCCGGCGTGCCCCGGACCGCCGACGTGCCCCGGCCCGCCGGCGTGGCCCGGCCGCCGAACCACCGGCCCGGCTCCCCGCCGCGGATCCGGAACCGGCCGTCCCCGTGACTGCGATGGACGACCTCGAGCTGTGCCGCCGCTGGCGCCGCAGCTACCTCGCGTTGCAACGCGCCGTCACGATCGACGAGCGGCTGCGGATCGTCTCCCGGCGCCAGAGCTACCTCGACGAACTCGAACGCCGGGCCCCCGACGACCTGGCCCGCTGGCTCAACACCGGAGCCCGAGCCGCCGGAGACCCGACCAAGTTCATCTGCCGCGACCAGCACCACCCGCAGTAACCTCGCCGACCGCCTCAGGGCGCGAGGGCGACGCGGAGTTGGGTGAGGATGTCGCGGAGTCGACGCGAGACCTGCATCTGGCTGACGCCGATCTCGGCGCCGATCTCTGCCTGCGTGTAGTGGTCGACGAAGCGCCGGTGCAGGATGAGCTGGTCGCGGGCCGGCAGTTCCTTGACCACGGGCCGCAGCGTGTTCACCTGGTCGACGAGCGCGAACGTGTTGCCCGGGTCGGCGAGCGTGCGTTCGAGGCTGACGGTGTGGCCGTCGGAGGGATGCGGTGCGTCCAGTGAGACAGGCTGGAAGCAGCCTCGGGCTTGCTCGGCCTCGATGACCTCGGCCACCTCCACGCCGAGCGTCGCGGCGACCTCGCCGTGGCTGGGCCAGCGCCCCAGTTCGGTGGCGAGCGTGGTTTGTGCGACGTTCACCCGCGTCTGGATCTCCTGGAGCCGGCGGGGGAGTTTGATCGCCCACGCGTGGTCCCGGAAGTGGTGCCGGATCCCGCCGCGGATCGTGGGTACGGCGTACGACCGGAAGTCGGAGCCGGGACTCGGACGGTAGTTGCGGACTGCCCTGATGAGGTGCTCGCAGGCGATCTGCTCGAGGTCTTCGTCGTCGATGCCGCGGCCACGGAAGCGACGGGCGAGGGTGCGCGCGAGCGGCATTCCGGCGGCTACCGCCTGGTCGAGCAGTTCTTGGCGGCGTCGGCCACGGGCGGAGTGGGCGGATCGGAGGAGGCCTTCCAGTACGACGGCTTCGTCAGCGCGCGACCGGGAGTGTGCGACTGGGCCACATGACATTGTGGTTTCCTGACAGGATCGGCCCCGGCAAGCTACGGCACACCCTTGTACCACCACCGGGACATTGTCCGAGTACCCAGCCGTACACAACCGAACCTGGCCTCACAGCCGTTGCTCAGAACGCCGAACCGCGTTTCCACCTGCTGCCGGCGGGAACCGCGCCGTCATGCCGAACCGGGTGGTGTGGACAGCCGAGGCGACGCGGGAGTTGTCGGTCGCGATACACAGTCATGGTCCCGCCGAGGTGGCGCAGCTGATTTCGGCGTTGGAGCACAAGTGCCTGCGGCCGGGACACGGGCGACCGGACCAGGACGCGCAGCTGGTCATGTGCGTCGAGCAACTGAGTGCGGTCTACCACCTGATCGGCGCCGGTACGGCGATCGAGGTTCTCGAGGTGCGGCGGAAGGGACAGGTATGAAGCAGCAGCACGTCGTGGTGACGGGTGGCGCGGGTTTTGTCGGCAGTCATCTGTGTGAGCGGTTGATCGCGGACGGCCATCGGGTCACCTGCCTGGACAATTTCCTGACCAGCACCCCCGACAACCTCGCCGGATTCGCCGCGCATCCGGATTTCTCCTTCGTCCGCTGCGATCTGACCGAGTTCCTGCACGTCCCGGGACCGGTGGACCTGGTCCTGCACTTCGCCAGCCCGGCGTCGCCGATCGACTACCTGAAGCTGCCGATCCAGACCCTCAAGGTCGGCGCGATCGGCACCTGGCACGCGCTCGGGCTGGCCAAGGAGAAGGGCGCCCGGTTCCTGCTCGCCAGTACCTCGGAGGTGTACGGCGACCCGCAGGTGCACCCGCAGCCCGAGGAGTACTGGGGGCACGTCAACCCGCTCGGTCCGCGCGGCGTGTACGACGAGGCCAAGCGGTACGCCGAGGCGCTCACGACGGCGTACCGGACCAGCGAAGGCCTCGACACCGCGATCGTGCGGATCTTCAACACCTACGGCCCGAGGATGCGGCCGGCCGACGGGCGGGCGATTCCGACGTTCGTCCGGCAGGCCCTCGCCGGTGAGCCGCTGACCGTGGCCGGGGACGGCAGCCAGACCCGATCCGTGTGCTTCGTGTCCGACACCGTGGAAGGCGTCCTCCGGTTGGCGTTCAGCGAGCTGCCGGGGCCGGTGAACATCGGGAATCCGGACGAACGGACCGTGCTCGCGATCGCCCAGGACGTCCTCGCGCTGACCGGCTCGGTATCCGGGATCGAGTTCGTCGAGCGACCGCAGGACGATCCGAAGGTACGGCGTCCGGACACCACCAAGGCGCGCGAGCTGCTCGGCTGGGAACCGCGGGTGGGCTGGCGCGACGGGCTCAAGCAGACCGTTGACTGGTTCCGGACAGCTGTGCCCACGCAGTCTGCAGCACTTCACGGACGCTGATTCCGAGCAGCGAAGGATCCGGTTCGCTGCCGTGCGGATCGCCCAGCGGGCCGCGGTGATAGAGCACCGCATGCAGATGATGGTCGATCGCGGGCCCCCACAGCTCCGGCGGTACCGGGCCGAACAGGGTCACCGACGGCGTCCGGGTCGCAGTCGCCAGATGTGCGACTCCTGTGTCCCCGCTGAGTACCAGGCGCGCCGATCCGACCAGTTCTGCGAGTACGTCGAGCGGTAGGCCACCACTCGAGTCCCGGGCTCCCGACGCCCGGGCGATCTGCGCACACAGCTCGCGTTCCGACCCGGTGAGCAGAACGTCTTCGCCATCCGCGAGCAGGGCACGGGCGACCGCCGTCCACCGCTCCGGCGGCCACCGTCGCGCCTCGGACGCCGCGCTCGGATGTAGTACGACGCCGGACCGATGTGGCGCGCCCGATGTCAGCCGCAGATCGTCAGCGGTGCAGTTCCCGCCGATGTCGCACACGAGCCGGCACCACCGATCGACCTCGTGTTCGTACGTCTGCCAGTACGACTTGCTGCGATACCCGGCCTCGACGCAGTCGAAGGCGATCAACTCGTCCGGACGGCCGTCCAGCAGCAGCCGATGACTCTGCGGTCCTCGCCCGTGCAGGTTGACGGCCACATGACGTCCGATCCGCGGCAGCGCCTCGAGCCCGCCGGCAGGTACGACGTCGTCCACTACGCCGAGCCCCGACAGCCAGCGGCCCAACGGCCCGCTGGTTGCCAAGAGCAACGGCTGGTCCGGCCACAGCCGCCGGAGCCCCCGCAGCGCGGGGACTCCGGTCAGCGCGTCGCCGAGGCCGAGCGCTCGCAGGGCCAGGACGGGAACGGTCACGGCCAGGACGGCTCGACCGACGGGCAGATGACCAGCTCGCGGATCTCGACGTTCGTGGGCTGGCTCAGCGCGAAGACGATCGTGTCCGCGACCACCTCGGGATCGTTCAGCATCGCGTCGGCGCCGGGTTTGTACTGGTCCGGGCGGCCGTCGAAGAAGCTGGTCCGCATCCCGCCGGGAACGATCATCGTGACGCCGATCCGGCCGGCGGTCTCGACCGCGAGGGCGCGGGTGAACCCGACCACGCCGAACTTCGAGGCGCAGTACGCCGTCGCGTCGCTCAACGCGCGCAGCCCGAGCGTGGACGCGATCGTCACCAGCCGGCCGTGCGTCGGCTCGAGCCGCGGTACCGCCGCCCGCGCGACAGCCGCCGTACCGATCAGGTCGACGGTCACGACCCGGACCCAGTCGTCGAGCGGAACCTCTTCGAGTTTTCCGCACGAGTCGATGCCCGCGGCCGTCACGACACCGGTCAGTGGACCGATCAGGTCTTCGGCCCGGGCGACCGCGGGTTCGGCGGCGTGCGGGTCCGCGAGATCCACCTCGACCCACGGAACGCTGTCGTCCGCCGGTCGCTGCCGGTCGAGCGCGACCGCGGTCCCGCCGTTCTTCTGTACGGCGCGAACCACCGCCGCGCCGAGGCCACTGGAGCCGCCGGTGACGGCCACTCTTTGCAGGCTCATCCGATCTTCCTTCCGTCGAGGATCGCGCTGGTCGACCGGCCGTCCAGGTACGGTACGACGACCACGCGGCCGCCCCAGCTCTTCACAATCTGTGCCTCGGGCAACTGTTCGCCCGCGTAGTCGCCGCCCTTGACCCAGACGTCCGGCCGCAACTGGTCCAGGAGCTCGCACGGATCGTTGCCCCCGAAGACGGCGACCGCGTCGACCTCGCGGAGTGACCGCAGCACCCGGCAGCGGTCCGCGATCGGGTTCACCGGACGATCGGCGCCCTTCAGACGCTGGACGCTGGCGTCGGAGTTCACCAGGACGACCAGGGCGTCGCCGAGCCGGCGAGCAGCCTGCAGGCAGGCGATGTGGCCGGCGTGCAGGACGTCGAAGCATCCGCCGGTCGCGACCACCGTCCCACCGGTGGCATGCACCCGCCGGATCAGCTCGCCCGCGTCGAGCTCGCGAACCGCGGTCGCGTCCGGCGCAGCGGTCGCGTTCACACCACCGGCGCGCAGCCAGGCCGCCGTGTCGTCGACGGCGTCCTGGATCGCGGTCCGGACAACGGCTCCGGCTCCGAGCCGAGCCGCGACAGTTGCCGCGAACCGGTCGCCGGCGCCGCACGCGTCGCCGTGATGCTCGAACGGGCTCGGCGTGAACGAGACCGGTCCGCTGGAAGCGGTGAAGACGCCGTTCGGCCCGTCGGTGATCGCGACCGCCCACGCCTGCCACAGGTCCCGGAGTTGTCCGGCGAGTTCGTCGAGCGGCGCCCGCGGGTCCGGGCCGAACGCCCGGGCTTCCGAGGTGTTGGGCGTGACCAGGGTGAGACCCGGTACCGGCGTACCGCCGCGTGGGTGCGGGTCCCAGACCATCGCTCGTTGGCTGGCCCACCGGTGCAGGACCGAACGGATGCCCGGATGCGTGGTGAGACCGCCGGCGTAGTCCGAGACGAGGACCGCGTCGGCATCCTCCAGCTCTGCTTCGAGCAGCGTGAGGTCAGGGTCGTCGGAGATCTCGGCAGCCGCTTCGATGTCCATCCGCAACACGGACTGGCCATTGCTGCGGATTCGTGTCTTGCACCGAGTCCCGGGCGCGGTGGCGATCTGGGTCACTGTGAGCCGGTCGGTCAGCAGTGCGGACAGCCGCTTGGCCGGCTCGTCGTCGGCGAGTGCGGTCACCAACCGGACCTCGACGTCCGGACGGTTCGCGAGCTGGATCGCCGCAAGACCGGCGCCGCCGGCACGCTCCGCCACGGTACCGACCTCGACGACCGGAACAGGTGCGTCGGGGGCGACCCGGTGGACATCGCCCTCGATGTCCCGGTCGAGCAGTACGTCGCCGATCACCACAACGCGAACGATCATCGGGGCACCTCCTGGATTCGTGCCGGGCCGTCGGCCCAGTGCCGCTCGGTGGCGGCGCACAGGGCATGGATCGCGACCAGTTGGACCTCCTGGACCGCGGTCGGCGCCGGGGTGTCGATCGCCAGTACGTCGTCGGCGGTGTCGCCGAGCGGATTGGGCCGCGGGCCGGTCATCGCCCACACGTCGATGTCGTACTCCCGCGCCGTCGCGGCGGCCCCGAGCAGGTTCGCGCTCCGGCCGCTGGTGGACAGCAGCAGGAGCACGTCGCCGGTCCGGCCGTGCGCCTGGACCTGACGCGCGAACACGTCCTGCTGACCGAAGTCGTTGCCGATCGCGGTCAGGCTCGAGGTCTCGGCGTGCAGGGCGATCGCGGGTAACGCCCGGCGGTCCATCTCGAACCGGCCGACCAGCTCGGCGGTCAGGTGCTGGGCCTCGGCCGCGCTGCCACCGTTGCCGGCGACGAGCAAACGTCGTCCTGCCGCGAAACCGGCCGACAATTGGCTCGCCCAACGTTCCAGCCGATCCTGCTGCTCCGCCAGGCTCCGCAGGCCGGTGTCCAGGTGCTCGAGATGGGTGTCGAGGACCCCGAATCCGACGCTCATCGGGACCTCTCACTGGTGACCGGCGCGACGATCCGCCGGTACACGTTCTCGGTGGCTTCGGCGACCTTGGGCCAGGTGTAGTTCTCGGCGATCCGGGCCCGCCCGGCCCGGCCGAGGGCTTCCCGGCGGCCCGGGTCCGCGAGCAACTCGCGCAGTACTTCCGCGAGCCGGTGCGGATCGCGGGGTGGTACGTGAATTCCGGTCCTGCCGTCCACGACAGTGTCGAGCAGTCCACCGACAGCGGCGCCGACGACCGGTTTGCCGCAGGCCATCGCCTCCAGCGGCACAATACCGAACGGCTCGTACCAGGGTGTGCAGGCAACGACATCGGCGGACCCGAGCAGCGCGGGCACCTGGTCGCGGGGGATCGGTCCGATCAGCGACACCCGATCGGACAGTCCGTTGCGCTCGGCAACGGCCCGCAACCGGCGGACCTCGGGATCGTCGTCGAAGCCGGTGGCCGGGCCGCCGGCCACGACGAGTTCGGCGTCCGGCAGCTCGGCGAGCGCCTCGATCACCGTGTCGACACCCTTCCGCTCGACCAGCCGGCCGAGCGAGACGACGCGACCGCCGCTGTGCCGCCACCATCGGCCGTCCGGCGCGGTCGGCGGAAAGTCGTCGACTCCACACGGGACCACGTGCAGCGTCTCGGCGCGGCAGCCGAGGTCGAGCAGCTCGCGGACCTCTTCGGTCGCGGTGGCGATCACCGCGTCCGACTCGAGCGCGATCCGGCGTTCCAAGGCGACCCGCTCGGCCGGGCTGGTGTCCCTGGCGCCCTGGTGACGACGCTTGACCACACCGAGGGCGTGGAACGTCTGCGCCGAGGCGAACGGGACGTGCTGACGAGCCACGATGGCGGCGACCCCCGACATCCAGAAATGCGAATGCACCACCTCGGGTGCGCCGGTGATCCAGCGCCGGGCGAGCCAGTCGCCGAAGTCCGGCATGTACGGCAGCAGCTCGTCCTTCGGGATCGGCTGCGGCGGACCGGCCGGGACGTGGATCACCTCGACGCCGGGCGAGAGCGTGACCTGTTCCGCGCTCTCGGTGCCGTCCCGGCGGGTGTAGACCTCGACCGTGTGGCCGCGGTCGGCCAGGGCACGGGAGAGTGCCGCGAGGTGGACGTTCTGGCCGCCGGCGTCGGCGCCGCCGATCACGGCGAGCGGGCTCGCGTGTTCGGAGATCATCGCGATCCTCATCGGCATACCTCCTTCAGGACGTGGTCCCAGTCGTCGAGAAAGCGTCCGAGCCCGAAGCGGCGCAGGGCGTGTTCGCGGGCCGCCAGGCCGTACTGCCGGGCCTCGTCGTGATCGATCCGCCAGCGCAGCGCAGTGCGGGTGAGGACGGTGGGATCCGACGAGACGACCCCGGCTGCGGGCGGTACGGACTCGGGTGCCGCGGTCGTCGCGTTCACCAGAACGGGACAGCCCAGCGTCATCGCTTCGACGAGTGACAGCCCGAGACTCGTCCAGCGGTAGGGATGCAGGTAAGCGAAGTGCTCGGCCATCCGGTCGTGCAGTTCGCTCTGGGACAGGTCCGCCGTCGTCGCGAAGTCGTCGGGCAGTTCGTCGGAGCCCATGCCGTACACGCTGACCGGTACGTGGTGGGCAATGGTCTGCGCGAGGTCCATCCCGGCGACGCGCCACCGGCGTACCGGCTCGTTGACCGCGGCCGCGAGCGAATCGATGCGGCCGGTGTAGCGGTAGCCGTAGTCCGGTACGCCGTGCTCGATCATCAGCGCCGGAGCGCGGCCGTTGTCCCACATCATCCGGTTGAACTCGGTGACGTGCACGATCGGGACGTCGTTGCGTGCGGCCAGCGGATGCTGCCAGTCGTTGATGTCGCCGCGGGGAGTGTTGTGTTCGACGTACACGGCGGGTACGCCGTACCGCCCGGTCGACCGGCCGCTCCACTGCTGGAAGAGCGCGAGCTCGTGCGGTCGCTGCAGGACGACGACGTCGATCTCCGTCTCCGGCAACTCTGCCGGGCTCACCTCACGGACCGAGGAGGGCCACGGATAGGTCTCGGCGCGGCCACGCCCGTCCGGCCCGCGGTCCGGCAGCACCGGGACGAGATAGTCGTGGTTGCCCTGGACGAACGACGTCATCCATGCGGCATGGACATGCCAGGCCAGGATTCTCACGCGACCTCCTCGACGAGTTTGTGGACCGCGGCGACGGCCTCTTCGATCGGTACGGCGTCCAGGCACGGATGGCCGGGAACGGGGCATTGCCTGGCGCGGCTGTCCCGGCACGCCGCCTGTTGGTCACCGAGCACGACGCACGGCACCTTCCACGGCGCCCAGCGGTCGAGCGGTACGACAGGTGCGAACAGCGACACGACCGGAGTGGCGACCGCGGCCGCCAGATGGGCGGGACCGGTATTGCCGACCACGACACAGTCCGCGCCGTCCAGGATCGCCGCGAGTTCGGGATACCGGGTCTTCCCGCCGAGATCCACACCGTTGCTGCCAGCAACGAACCTGGTCAGCTCGCGTTCGGTAGCGGTGCCGGTCACCCAGACCTGGTGGCCCTCGGCGGTCAATGCGGCTACCAAGGCCCGGAACCACCGCGGACTCGCCGTTCGGGCGGGAACGGACGCGCCCGGATGGACGACGACGTACTTGGCGTCCGGGGCCGGGAGCAAGCGTTTGACCCGCAGCGCTCCGTCGTCGCCGGCCGGCAGGTCGTAGCCCGCGGCGCGGACCAGGTCGAGTCCGCGGTCGACCTCGTGGCTGGGCGGGGGATGGTTGCGCAGGTCGAGCAATGAGCCGGGGTAGTCCTCACAGTTCGCCGCGATGTAGCGCAGCCCGGCCAGCCGCAGGACGAATGCCATCGGCAACGGACCCTGATGGAACGAGGTGAGCACGAAGCCGGCGCCGAGGTGTTCGAGTGCCAGCGCGTCGATCAGCGTGTTCACCGACCGGCGGTCGACCTTCGGCGGGTCGAAGCCGGTCCACGGGCACGGCCACACGAGTACGTCGTGAACGCCCGGTAGCTGCCGGGCCGCCTGTTCGCCGGTCGGGGAGACGAGCAGGACGACGCGATCGGTGGTTGCCAGCGCGCGTACTGCCGGGCCTGCCAGCAGCACATCGCCGTCGTTGTCCATCCGGGCGACCAGCACCGTCTTCATCGCGCTCCCAGCACCCAGTCGACGGCGGCCGCGAGATCCAGTGCGCGCGCCGGTGCGGACACGATCTCCTCGGCGCGGGTCTGCGCGTTCGGGACCAGGATCGCCCGGGCGCCGGCCGACCGTGCCGCGCTGACGTCCGCACCGATGTCGCCGATGACGACGATCTGGTGTGGCGGAACCCCCAGCTGACGTGCGGCCTGCCGGATCAGCCCGCCGCGTGGCTTGCGGCACTGACACTGGTCCTCGGGAGCATGTGGGCAGACCTGCCAGGTATCGAGCCGTCCGAGCAGCTCGTCGACTCTGGTGTTCACATCCGTCATCTGGCCGACGGTGAGCAGACCGCGTCCGACGCCGGACTGGTTGGTCACCACACCGATCCGGAGGCCGGCTCGGCGGAGCCGTTCGACGGCGTGTGCGGCGCCGTCGACCAGTCGGACACGCGCGGGATCGCCGTTGTAGGGAACGTCGTGGACGAGCGTGCCGTCGCGGTCGAACAGCACCGCCCGCACCGGACCCGGCCAGGCCTCGCTGTTGGGGTGGCGCCACCACCCGGCGATCCGGTTGCCCACCGCAACGAACGGGATGACCGCCGAGGTGACCAGCATCCGGGCGATCTCCGGAGCCGTTCGCGGGCCGGGCAGGATCCGGCGCGTCGCGAACTCGGCGTACTGGGCAGCCCACAGCACGGCGGCGATCCGGCGGTGCTTGGTCAGCAGGCCCGCCGCTGCCGCGACCGTCGACAGATGCAGGGGGAGCCGTCCCGGTCCGCACTCGGTCAGCGTCCGCCAGTTCGGTCCGTAGATCGCCCGCAGCAGCGAGTCGTCCGCGTTGCCCTTCTGGACGCGCACACTCGTCCAGAACCCGGCCGGACGGACCGGATGAACGATGCGGCGCTCTCCACGGACGAGCTGCCAGCCCGCGTCCCGGACGCGCCTGGCCAAGTCGGCGTCCTCACGGTAGGCCCGCGGGAAACGTTCGTCGAAACCGTGCACCTGCTCGAGTGCGGTGGTGCGGTAGGCCATGTCCGCGGTCGCCCAACGTGCCGTCCGGAGTCCCGCCGTACTTCGTTCCCAGTCGGTGGGCCGCCGTCCAGCAGGTTCGGGTACGTCGATCCGCGCCTGGACACCGCCGATCCGCGGCGCGGCGGACTCGAGATGACGCAGCAGCAGGGCGGACCAGTCGCTGGGTAGCCGTACGTCGTCGTCGAGGAAGACGACCCAATCGGTATCGGCTCGCCGCCAGCCGAGATTCCGGGCGGCCGCCGGGCCGCGGCCTCGGGCCGGGACGACCAGGGCGCCGGGGAAGTTCGCCACCGGCGGTGCTTCGGCGGGCCGGTCGTTGACGACGATGACCCGGGCGGGCTGGTTCGGCTGGGCGGCGAGGTCGGCGAGCAGGTCCGCAAGGCTGGGCCTGCCGATCGTGGGTACGACGACCGACCACGCCGTCATCGAAACGCTCCCGCGCGGCGGACCACGTGCGGTCCCAGAACGAGGAGATCGGCGGGAGTGGAGCCGAACAGTTCGAGCGCGTCGGACGGGCTGTCGACCATCGGCCGGCCGGACGTGTTCAGGCTGGTGTTGACCAGCACCGGCAGCCCGGTCCGCCGGTCGAACTCGTCCAGCAGCGATGCCAGCAACGGCTCGTTCGATCGGTCAACGGTTTGGATACGTGCGGTTCCGTCGACGTGAACGACCGCCGGGATGCGGTCCCGCCAGGCAGCGGCGACGTCGTGGACGAACAGCATGTACGGGCTCGGCAGCGGACCGTCGAAGATCTCGGCGGCTCGCTCGGTCAGCACCAGCGGAGCGACCGGCCGGAACTGTTCGCGGCCCTTGATGTCATTCAGCCGTTCGAGATTGCGGCGGTCGCCCGGATGCGCGAGCAGCGATCGATGGCCGAGCGCGCGCGGGCCGTACTCGGACCTGCCCTGGTACCAGGCGACCACGGCGTTCGA
Source organism: Kribbella jejuensis (assembly GCF_006715085.1). Taxonomy (NCBI): domain Bacteria; kingdom Bacillati; phylum Actinomycetota; class Actinomycetes; order Propionibacteriales; family Kribbellaceae; genus Kribbella; species Kribbella jejuensis. Next base: position 1,126,186 of record NZ_VFMM01000002.1, read on the forward strand.
GGCCAGCGCCTCGGCGACGACCGCCGCCAGATCGGAAGGTGTCTCGAACGGCAGCGCGGCGCGCTCGAGCCGGGCACGCAGTTCGTCGCCGGTCCACCCGCGGCCGAGCGCGGCGGTGGTCATCGGTTCCGGACGGAGTCCGCTCGCCGCGGTCAGCTGCAGCGCCGCGCCCAAGGACGTGCCGGCGTCACCCGCGGCCGGCTGGACCCAGACGTTGTCGTACGGGCCGCGGCGCGCGAGGACCGAGTTCGCGACGCAGTTCAGCGCCGTACCGCCGGCCATCGTCAGGTTGCGGGAGCCGCACTGTTCGTACAGCCAGGTGGCGAGTTCGAGGAGCACTTCCTCCAGGCGGCGTTGCACACTGCAGGCGAGGTCGGCGTGCGCCTCGGTCAGTTCCTCGCCCTTCGCCAGCCGCGGCGCGTACGCCGACCAGTCGACCGGCTGGGTGCGGAAACCACCCTCGGACGTGGTTCGGACCAGTTCGCGGAAGTCGTCGAGATGCCTGGGCTTTCCGTACGACGCCAGCGCCATCACCTTGTACTCGTCGCTGGACCGCAAGAAGCCGAGGTGATCGGTGAGGTCCTCGTAGAGCAATCCCAGCGAGTGCGGGAGTTGCTGCGCCCCGAACACCTCGAGGTCACCGTCCCGGTAGTGCCCGGCCAGGTGGGACGCCCGCTCGCCCCGGCCGTCCAGGACCAGGCAGGCGTTGTCGGTGTACGGCGCTGCGAGTCCGGCCGACGCGGCATGGGCGACATGGTGTGGGACGAAGACGACCTTCTGCGGATCGAGCCCGGGAAGCGTTGTGCTCAGGAACCTGGGCGCGCGCCGGGCGTAGTCGGTGCGCATCGCGTCACCCGGATCGCTGACACCGAGCTCGGCCAGGTCCACGCAAAGAGACGGATCGAAGGAGTAGCCGACCCGGTCGAGATCCTCCGGACCGATCCCGGCCTCGTCCAGGCACCAGCGGATCGCCTGCTCCGGAAGTTCCCAGGCCGACCAGGGAACCGGGCGCTTGCCGTGCTTGCGCCGGCAGAACCGTTCCTCCTCGGCCGCGGCCACTGTCCGGCCGTCGATGACCAGCGCCGCCGACGGGTCGTGGAAGATCGCGTTGACTCCGAGCACCTTCATACCTGCCTGCCCTCCCGTGGAAGCCGCGGCGGTACCCGGCGCGAACCGCTCCTACACGCAGTAGCGCTGCTCGTCCGGAATGCGGCTGATTTGCCCGGATGCGCTACCGGCGGTGCGGATCTGGGTACCGCCGGGCGCCGACGAAGAGAGGCAGGTGGCAGCCGATGTGCAGCTCGGGATTGGCGGCACCAACGACCGGTGACCGTTTCCGGCAGGCCGTGCTGGATCTGGACTCGGTACGGCACTTTCTCGAGGCGCCGTACGAGCTGACCGCCAGGGACTGGCAGGAGGCGTACGACGGACTCGCGCACGTCGTCGTGGCCGCGGATCGGTTGGCGGAGACGCTGGCGACACGCTGCTCGAGCATCGAGCACACCGCCGACATCGCGGCCGCCCACGACCTGCTGGCCCAGACCAACCGCCGCCTCTCCGGCCTCGGCGAGTGACCAGAAGGTCCGTGTCAGCAGGCGGCGGGTGAGGTCCTGGACCTCCACCCGCGGACCGGCAGCAGCTCAGCCGACCCAGGTGGAGGCACACCGCCGGTGCCGTCCCGACGGGCGCGCGAAACCGACACGCGACTCAGTCGGACCGCAGGGTTTCGACGTCGTACGGATCCAGGTCGGTACGGTGGCGGAGGAGCCGCAGCGGGTGCCGGTAGTGCCCTGCTTGGAGGGCCTGGTCGGCGGCGACCTCGACGACGATCTTCGGCTGCACCTTGATCAGCGGCGTCTTGCTGCCGCGTGCCCAATGCGTGCTGAGCTGGTCCGGCCAGGGATGGCGCGTGCCGGCGGGCTTGAGGAGTTCGCCGATCGTTGCGGCCTGGTCGTCGGTCAGGGTGGTGGTGCGTCCGACCACCTCGAGATCGTCACCGCGATAGCGGCCGACCACGAGCAGGTCGGGGTGCCGCAATGATCCGGTCACGGCGCCGATGATCGCCTCGACGCTGTCCCTGGTCTTCCACTTGGTCCAGTCACGTCGGCCGGGTTGGTAACGGGTCGTAGCGCCTTTCACGACGAGGCCTTCCACACCGGTGGGTTTGAAGGCGTTCAGCCACTCGCGGGCTTCGCTCAGGTCGGCGGTGACAGGGGAGAGCTGCACGGGCGGCTGCCACCGCTTGGCTAGGTCTTCCAGGCGCTTGCGGCGGGCGGTCCAGCGCATCGGCCTGATGTCCACGCCGCCGATGGCGAGCAGGTCGAACACCACCAGAGAGGCCGGCTGCTGCGGCGCGAGGTGCTTGCGTACGGTCGCGACGGTGTTGACCATCCGTTGCTGCAGCGCATCGAAGTCGAGCCGGTCCCCGGTCCACACCACGAGCTCGCCGTCGAGTACACAATCGACGTCGAGCTGGGCCTGCAGCGCGGCCTGTACGTCGGGGAACTTGGCGGTGAAGTCCTTGCCGTTGCGCGACCACAACAGCACCTCGCCGTTCGTACAGACCACACCGGCGCGGAAGCCGTCCCATTTCAGCTCGTACCGCGATCCGCCCGGCATAGCGCGTTCGCCCGGCACCTGATCGACCGCCCGGGCCAACTCCAGCCCGACGGGTCCCCGTAAGTCCGCGGCAAGCACCATTTGCGCTACCGAACGGTCAGCCGGGTGGTGGTTTGTGGGATCGGTGTCCGAGGCCCGGCGAGCCGTCGGCTCGAAGGGTGGCATGGCGGCGTTGGCTGAGGACCTTGGTGGCGGCGATGGCCTCGGGTGCGGCCAGGGCGGCGACGGTGAGGGAGATGGCGGCCGAGCACAGGCACAGGGTGCAGAAGGCGCCGACGATCAGGGCTTGGGTGGCGATCAGGCCGAGGGCGGCCAGGCCGAGGCCGGCGGCGACCGCTCCGGCGGCGGCCACGATCCAGGGGTGGTCTCGCCAGCGGCTGGTGCCGCCAAGGGATTCGAGGATCGCCTCGAGCAGGTAGGCGGCGGCGCCGAGTGAGGCGTCGGGGATCGGTAGGGCCTGTGAGACCGAGGAGGTGAGCACTTTCCGGCTGCCGTCGCCGAAGAACGGGTCCCAGATCGAGTCCAGTACGCCGACCTGGAACAGCGTCAGGGTCAGCGCGACAGCGAAACCTGCCAGCGACAGCACGATCACCGGCGCCCGCCGACGCCACGAGGAGAGCGACGCGTCGGTGCTCATCTGGTCCGTCCGGTGTGGGATCGGCGCTGGGTCGGACCCCGGCTGGAGTGCAGGTCGAGCGCGGTGTTGATGATGCCGAGGTGGGTGAGGGCCTGCGGGAAGTTCCCGACGAGGCGGTGCTGTTCGGTGTCGTACTCCTCGGACAGCAACCCGAGATCGTTGCTCAGACCAAGGACTCGTTCGAATACCTCGCGCCCTTGGTCCTTGCGCCCGGTCAGCAGGTAACTGTCGGCCAGCCAGAGCGTGCACGGCAGGAACGACGCCTCGCCCGGTGGCAGCCCGTCGACCTGCTCGGACTTCTTGGTCGTGCTGTAGCGGGAGACGAACCCGTCGTGGGTGAGCTCGCCGGCGATCGCGTCGATCGTGCCGCGGTACCGCTTGTCGGAGCCGGGCAGGAACCCGACCGATCCCATCAGCAGCACGGATGCGTCCAGCGCCCGCGAACCGAAGTACTGCGTGAAGGTGTTCCGATCGGCGTCGTACCCCTTCTCGCAGACCTCGGTGTGGATCTCTTCCCGCAGCCGTTTCCAGTCGTCGACCGGACCGGGCAGGCCGAACTCCTCGATGCCGCGGACGGCGCGATCGACGGCGGCCCAGGCCATGATCTTGGAGTGCACGAAGTGCCGGCGTTCGCCGCGCATCTCCCAGATGCCGTCGTCCGGGTCGTTCCAGTGCCCTTCGAGGAAGTCCAGCAGCTTCTGCTGCACGGCCCAGGCGGTCTCGTCGGGCGGGATGCCGTGGGTGCGGGACTGGTGCAGCGCGTCCATCAGTTCGCCGAACACGTCGAGCTGGAACTGCTCCGACGCGGCGTTGCCGACGCGGACCGGCCGGGAGTTCGCGTATCCGGGCAGCCAGTCGAGCTCGTACTCGGTGAGCCGCCGTTCGCCCTCGACGCCGTACATCAGCTGCATCTGCTCCGGCTTGCCGGCCAGGGCGCGGAGCAGCCACTCGCGCCAGGCCTCGGCCTCGGACTCGTAGCCGGCACCGAGCAGCGCGAGCAGCGTGAAGGTGGCGTCCCGGATCCAGCAGAACCGGTAGTCCCAGTTCCGTACGCCGCCGAGCTGCTCGGGCAGCGAGGTGGTGGGCGCGGCGACGATTCCGCCGCTGGGTTGATACGTCATCGCCTTCAAGGTGATCAGCGACCGTACGACGGGATCGCGGTAGCGTCCGTCGTACTGGCACCGCGACGCCCAGCCCTGCCACCAGCGCTCGGTGCGCTGGATCGCCTTGCCGACGTCGACGTGCTTCGGCGGCTGGGCGCGCGGTTCGGACCAGGTCAGGCGGAAGTCCGCATGGTCGCCGGCGGCGAGCTCGAACTCGCCGATCAGGTCGCTGTCGCGCCGGTGGTGCTCGACATCGGAGTCGAGCGTCAGCGTGTCGGGGCCTGCAAGGGCAGTACTGCGGCGGCCGGTGTCGCGGATCCACGGCGTCACGTGGCCGTAGTCGAGCCGGGGTGAAAGCTCGCTGCGCATCGCGACCCGGCCGGACAGGCACTCCACCCGCCGGTACACCTCGAGCCGGTCGTCGCGGATCGGCATGCAGTCGATGACCCGTACGGTGCCGTCGGCGGTGGTGAAGTCGGTCTCGAGGACGAGCGAGTCGCGGCGGTACCGGCGATCGGTGGCCCGGTGACCGCCGGCCGGCGCGAGCAACCATCGCCCGTGCCGCTCGTCTCCCAGCAGCGCGGCGAAACATGCCCCGGAGTCGAACCGCGGCACGCACAGCCAGTCGATCGAGCCGTCGTAGCCGACCAGCGCCGCGGTCTGGGTGTCGCCGATCAGCCCGTAGTCCTCGAGTTGCAGGGGCATCTCAGTTGTTCCGGGAACGAGCAGCCACGACTCCCGCGGCAACAGCGGCGCCGGCGCCCAGCAGGCCCAGTACGCGGTGCTGCGACGCCCACAGCTGGTAGCTGCGCGTGGTGGCGCGGTCGTCGAAGACGCCGTGCGCGCCGTAGTCGTACCCGTCCTCGGCGTCGGCCGGCTTCCACAGATTCGCGGCCTTGTGCGGATCGAACTGGTCGACCTGCTGCGACTTGTAGCCGGTCCGCGCCAGGTAGCGGTCCAGGAGTCCCGGGATGAACTTGTTCGCCAGGATCGTCGCGGCGGTAGGGCCGCCGACCCAGTACTCACGGCGCTTGGGGTGATCCGCGGCGTACACGACCGCGTCGGCGGCGACCTCGGGCTGGAAGATCGGCGGCACCGGCTGGGGGTGCTTGGGCAGCTTGGACAGCACCCAGGAGAACTGCGGGGTGTTCACGGCGGGCATCTGCACCATCGTGACGTGCACGTTGGACTTGTCGTGCAGCAGTTCGCAGCGCAGCGAGTCGTGGAAGCCCTGGATGGCGTGCTTGGCGCCGCAGTACGCCGACTGCAACGGGATTCCGCGGTACGCCAGCGCGGACCCGACCTGCACGATCGAGCCGTGGTCGCGGGGCTTCATCCGGTCCAGTGCCGCGCGGGTGCCGTACACGTACCCGAGGTACGTCACCTCGGTGGCCCGCTTGTACTCCTTCGGGTCGATCTCGGTGAACGGCGCGAAGACGCTGGTGAAGGCAACGTTCGCCCAGACGTCGATCGGACCCAGTTCGTCCTCGACCCGCTGGGCGGCGCGTTCGACCTGGTCGTAGTCGGCCAGGTCCAGCGGGACCGTGAGCGCCGTACCGCCGGCCGCCTCGACCTCCTCGGCCGCGCCGGCCAGGCCCTTCTCGCCACGGGCCAGCAGCGCGACCTTGGCGCCGCGCTTGGCGAACGCGATCGCGCTCGCCCGTCCGATCCCGCCGCTCGCACCGGTCACCACAACTGTCTGCCGCTGTCCCGCCACTGTTTCACCCCTCCTGGGTTCGTCGATTGGTTGCCTTCAGCCCGATATCCGCGGCCCTGGTATGACGTTCCCCGGCCGGCCGCGGGGGCACCTCCCCGGTGCCCTCGTAGCTGCCGAATATGCCCGAAGTTGGGTCGGCCGCCCGTGCTGGCTGCTCAACACGCACGGCCTGGGCGGGTTCCCCGTCTCGAGCCGGGACTGCGCCTGCGCGTGTAGTGCCCGGCAACGAAACTCTGCACACCTCCCGTCTCACGGTGTGTCGAGCTGCTCCAGCGGTTCGCCGGCCGGGCCGTCGAGGATCGCGCCGTCGACGGCGAAGCGGGAGCCGTGGCAGTTGCAGTCCCAACTGGTCTCCGCGGAGTTCCAGTGCAGGGGGCAACCGAGGTGGGTGCAGGTCGGTTCGACGGCGTACAGGGTGCCGTCCTGGTCGCGGTAGGCGCCGACCCGATGACCGTCGTACTCGACGATGCCGCCGGTCCCGGGTGCCAGCTGCTCGACAGGGTGGTCGAACCGCCCGCCGACGAACTCCTTGCCGACCTTCAGGTTGTCCTTGATCAGCTTCGCGACGGCCTGGGCATCGCCGATCCGGGTGGCGTCGAACACCGGCAGCCAGGCGTTGTCGCGGTCGGCGAGCAGGTCGGTGAGGACCATGGCCGCCGCGGTGCCGTTGCTCAGTCCCCACTTCTGGAATCCGGTCGCGACCCACACCATGTGGTGCAGCGGCGCGCGTCCGACGTACGGAATGCGGTCCGGGGTCGTGTAGTCCTGGCTCGACCAGCGGTGGTCGACCGACTCGACGTCGAAGGTCACGCGGGTCCAGTCCTCCAGCTCGCGGTACTGCTGCTGGGTGTCGACGTCGGCGGCGCCGGTCTCGTGGTCGTTGCCGACGACGATCAGGCCGCCCGGGCCGGGGGTGAGCCAGGGGCGGGTCGAGCGGGTCGGGGTGTCGATCGAGATCGCCATGCTTCGGGGTGCGTCGCCGCGCAGCCGGCAGGCCAGTCCGTACGAGCGGGTCGGTCTGGTCTTCGCGAAGTACCCGCCGAGCGTGCCCGGCGGCAGCAGTGTCGCGACCACGATTTGGTTGGCCTGCACGGTCGCGGTACCAGCCGTGAGCTGTACGGTCCGGTCGCGCTGCTCCTCGATGTCGAGGACCCTGGTCTGCTCGTAGATGGAACCGCCGGCGGCCGTGAACGCGGCGGCCAGGCCGGCGAGGTAGCGGGCGGGGTGAAAGTGCAGCTGCCGCTCGAACCGGACGGCGGCCTCGACAGCGAACGGCAGATCGAGCTCGGTCGTCAGTTCCGCGGGCAGCCCCAGTTTCACGGCAGCTGCCGCCTCTTCCTCGAGCTTGTCGCGTTGACCGGCGTCGAGGGTGTAGACGTAGGCCGGGGCACGCGTGAGATCGCAGTCGATACCAACCTGCTCGGCCAACTCGGCGACTCGCTCGACCGCGGCCTGATTGGCCTCGGCGTACAACCGGGCCTTCTCCTCGCCCTGCCGAGCGACCAGCTCCGCGTAGCTGAGACTGTGCTGAGAGGTCACCTTCCCGGTCGTGTAGCCGGTGGTCCCCGAGCCCACCCGGTCCGCCTCCAGCACCACAACCCGAGCCCCGTCACGCTGCGCGAGGAGCGCGGTCGTCAGCCCAACCACCCCACCACCGACGACCACCACATCGGCCACAAGATCCTGCCCGAGCGCCGGGTATTGCTGCTGCTCACTCGTCGCCAACCACACGCTGCCAGTACTCATGCACCCTCCAAGCTCGCCTGGCCCGTCCGGTGCCCCCGCAGCTCACGTCCAACCTGCCCTGACGTGATCAGCGGAGCCGGGACGTGGGGTCCCGGCTCCGCGAGTGGGTCAGTTGGTGAAGGCGACGTTGTCGAACTGGTTGATGGCGGACTGGGTGGTGTCGTGTGAGGTGGAGAAGATGCCTGCGTCCTGTTGTGCCGCGGCCGAGGGCAGGGTCACGGGGGCGCCGATCGGCACATAGTTCTGGCCGTCGTAGGAGTACGAGGCGCTGAACGACGTACCGGATCTGGTGAGTTTGACCCAGACGGGGCGGTAGCTGTCCACCGTCGCGCGGGCGTCGGTGTCCAGGTAGCCGTCGCCGTTGGAGTCCCACTCGAAGGTCACGCCGTTACGTGCGGTGGCCGCGACGACGGCGTACCCGGCCGATGATCCCGGCTTGGTCAGGTCGTTGCGGACCATGACTCCGGACTTGGCCCACACGTTCGCGTCGTTGATGGAGACGACCCGGGTGGAAACGCTCGACTGCGACGTGAACGAGCCGGCCTTGTAGATCGCGCCGAACTGGTCGTCGTGCTGACCGCCGGCGCCCCAGACGTCCGCACCCGCGGCGGCGATCCCGAAGGCGTCCCCGGCCTGACCGAAGTACGAGCTGACGTTGGACGTCGTGGCGAACCCGGTGACCGGAGCGTCGGCCGAACAGCCGGTGAAGCCGAACTGGTTCGCGTTGAGCGACGTGCGGTACTGCGGTGCGACACCCGCGGAGCAGATCACGTCCCGGGCCCCGGCCGGCCAGTTGGCGCCGCTGACCTTCACGTTGTTGATCAGCTTGTTGTTGTGGGCGGCGGCATTCGGTGCCGAGATCCCGCCGGAGTTGTACCAGTTGTTCTGGATGACGTTGTCGCTGGTGTTGTTGCGCAGGCTGCCCGCGTTGGTGAACACGAACGAACCGCCCTGGACCACGTTGTTCTCGTACGTCATCGAGCGCGAGCCCTCGTCGAGGTACAGCCCGACGCCCGAGATGTTGAACAGGTAGTTGCTGCTGACCACCGCGCCCGGGTTCGCCGAGAGGTTGTACACCGAACCGCCGTCGGCGAAGCGCGCCTTGGTGTTGTGCACGAGGTTGCCCTCGACCTGGGTGTCCTTGAGCGTGGTCGGCGTCGTGTACTTGGTGTTCCAGTTGTAGTACCCGCGGTCGACGTAGTCGTTCGAGCCGCCGGCGTCGTTGATGCCCCAGCCGTAGCCGGTGTCGATGCCGTCGTACGGGACGTTGGAGACCTCGTTGTGCAGGATCCTGGCGCCGGTGACGTAGGTGCTGAGGATCCCGCTGTTGTCCTTGTAGTCGACCCCGACCCGGTTGATCGTGTTGTTCTCGATCAGGATGTCCTGGTTCGTCATCCGCGGGTCGCTGGGGTGGTGGGCATCCGGCAGTACGCCGCCGACCGCGACGCCGTGGCCGCTGTTCTCGACGAACCGGTTGCCGACCACATCGATGTCGCTCGCGCCCAGCCCGATGCCCGTCACCGTGGCGTTCGCGTCGTTACCGATGCCCAGCGCGGACTGGCCGAGATCGGTGAAGGTGTTGCCGGTGAACGAGATCCGGCTCGCTGCCGACACCTGCACGGCGGCCGGCTCCTGGTACCAGCTGGTCCGGGCCCGTTCGAACATCTCGCAGCCGCGGGAGCAACTCGTGAACGCGTCGGCGGGACGGTAGTCGTACGCACCCTTGATGAACAGCCCGTTCTGCTGGTCGGCGTACCCGTCGGTCGAGGGGCCGAGCCAGGACGTCCCGGAGAACTGGATGCCTTCGAATGCGAGGCCGGTGACCGGCTGATCGTAGGTGCCGCCAATGCTGATCAGCGACTGCAGCCGGGGGAGTTCGACGTCCAGCTGGTTCGGGTCGACACCGTCGGCCGGCTTGTAGTAGAGCTTCCCGGCCGATGGATCGATATACCACTGACCGGCTTGGGTGAGGAAGCTCAACGAGTTGTCGAGGTACCAGGACGGTCCGGCCAGGAACGACCGCTGGACCGTGTCCCAGCCCCAGGTGTTGTTGTCCCAGGCAGGCTGGGCCATCGTGATCGCGGTCGGGCTGATGCTCTGGACCGGTGAGTACCGGTTGGTGAAGTCGCCCAGCGACTCGAACTCGATCCGGCCCTGGTCCGGAAGCGTCGCGAGGTAGCTCAGCGCGGAGTTGTTGATGGTGAGGCCGGTCGCCGTCGGTGTCACGTCGGCGTTGGCCAGCCGGATGGACGCCCGCGGGGCGATCAATCCGTTCACGTACAGCTGACGGGTGTCGAGGCCGCTCGGGGTGTCGGCTTCCCAGATGCCGCGGCCCACGTCGGACCTGGACCAGCCACCCACCTTCGACGCGCCGGTGATGACGGGGTGAGCGCCGGGCGCGGCGGCCCAGCGGACGGTGTGGTCGCCGCCGTCGTCGTCCGCGCCGAACCGGAGCGGTGCGCTCAGCCGATAGGTGCCATCGGCAAGTTGTACGGTCACGTCGCCGTACTTCGCGGCCGGGCGGACGATCTTCTGCGCACGCTCCGGCGTGCACGGCATCGCCTGGCTGCAGTGCCCGGTGTCCTTGCCGTCGGGCGCCACGTAGTAGACCGTCGCGGGGGCGGCCTGCGCACTCGCCGCGGTGAGCACCGAGGCAATGACCGCGCCGGCGCCGAGCAACGCGAGGACGGCCGGTCCGCGGCGTGCGGACCTGTTCCTCGAGCGTCGCGATTCAGACGTCAATGTCATGTTCGATCGCTTCCTGTGTGTGGGCGTCGCACTCGCCCGGAAACACAGAGTTAACATACGTATGATGTTTCCGACAAGACCTCGGGATCCAGCAGATCGAAGCGTTGTCAAACATCATACGTATCTCCTATAGTCGGCGCCAAGCTCCGCTCCGGGTCGTGCCCGGAGGCGACAGACAAGGAACTCTCATGGTCGGAATCCACACAGCGGTTCGGGCACGCCGCAGGCCGGCGTCGGTCCTCGCCGGGCTCTGCGCCGCAACCGCGCTGCTGGCCCTCGCCGGCTGCGGCGGCGGTACCAGCACGGCGAACGGGTCGTACGGCTTTCCCCAGGTCAAACAGGAAAGTTCGGCGATCACGGTCTGGGTCGACGCGGACCGGCAGGCCGCCGCGAAGGCCTTCCAGAAGGCGAATCCGGACACCAAGATCAACGTCGTCGCCTACGACGGGTCGGCGAACGGGTCGAACTCGTTCCGTACCAAGATGCAGCTCTTCGACCGGGCCGGCAGCGGGTGGCCGGACGTCGTGTTCTCCACCCAGAACAACGACGCCGCCTGGGCCAGCCAGAAGAGCAACGGCAAGCAGGCGTTCGCGGCCGTGCTGGACAAAGGTCTGGTTCCTGGTGACACGCTCGCGAAGTTCACTCCGGGTTCGCTCAACCCGTGCAAGGTCGACGGCCAGTTGTACTGCCTGCGGAACGACCTCGCGCAGACCGTGCTCTGGTACAACAAGAAGCTGATGGACCAGTTCGGCTACGCACTGCCGACGACCTGGGAGGACTACCAGGCCCTCGGCGAGAAGGTGGCCAAGCAGCATCCCGGGTACATCATCGGGGCGGCCGGCGACGGGTTCGCGCCGGAGATCTACATGTGGGCCGGCAAGTGCCAGGCCAACGGCGTCACCGGTCCCAAGTCGGTCACGGTGAAGGTCGACACGCCCGAGTGCAAGCGGGTGGCATCGATGCTGGACACGCTCCGTGGCAACGGGACCGTGCCGGTCGTCAGCGTCTTCACTCCGGAGTTCGTGAAGAAGTACACGGGCAAGGTGCTGATGATGCCCGGGCCGGCCTGGTACGCCGGGGCGATCTTCAACAACCCGCAGTCGCTGAACGTTCCGGCCGGACAGCTCGGCGTTGCAGCGCCGCTGCCGTGGAAGGGCGACGACAAGGCGGTCACCGGCAACGTGGGTGGCGGCACGTGGTTCGTCTCGAGCCACTCGAAGAATCTTGCGGCGGCCGAGAAGTTCGTCCAGTTCGTCACCACTGCCGACGACTACCAGGTGAACGTCGCGCCGGGTTACCCCGCTTACGCACCGGCCGCGGACAAGTGGATCGCGAAGCAGGAGTCCAGCAAGTACTTCGCGACCTCGCTGCAGCCGGTGGTCACCGCCGCCTCGGACGTCTGGGACGGCTGGGGGTACGGCGTGTTCAGCCAGGAAGCGATCTGGGCGAAGACGATGACCACGGGAGTCACGGGCGGCAAGTCGCTCGTCGCCCTGTTGCCGGACTGGCAGCAGGCGATCGAGAACCAGGCCAAGGTCAACGGATATTCGGTGAACTGAGATGACGATCGCTCCCCCGAGCGACCAGTTGGCCGCCGGCGCCTTCGAGCGCCGGCGACCGGCCCGGCCGAACGGCCGGGCACCTGGTCGCACGCCGATCGGCTACGTGTTCGTCTCGCTCTACGCGCTGCTCGCACTGGCCTTCGGCGTCTTTCCTTCGCTGTACGCGGTCGTGCTGGCGTTCACGAATGCCGACGGCGGATTCGCCGGTGCCGGCAACTTCACGAAGGTGGTCGGCGACTTCCGGTTCTGGCCGGCCGTGCTGCACGTGACGCTCTACCTGGTCATCTGGCTCGTGGCTCTGGTCGTCTTCGTCGTGGGACTGGCGCTGCTCGTGCACGCCGTACGGGTCCGCTGGGCGGGTACCGCCCTGCGCTTCGTCTACTACCTGCCGGGCGCGCTGGCCGGAGCGTCCAGCGTTCTGCTCTGGCTGTTCGTTCTCGATCCCACCGCCAGCCCGGTCAGTGGCCTGCTGCATGCGTTCGGGTTCGACAGCTTCGTGGCGGTCATCCAGCCCGGGCACCTGCCGGCGATCTTCGCGATCATCGCGTTCTGGACCGGAGCCGGCGGGTGGATCGTGATCATGTACGGCGCGTTGAACAACATCAGCACCGAGATGCTCGAAGCGGCCCAGGTCGACGGCGCGAACGCCGTACAGATCGCACTGCGGATCCAGCTACCGCTGCTCCGTAAGTGGATCGCGTACATGGGCGTGATGTCCCTTGCCGCGGGCACCCAATTGTTCGTCGAACCGCAACTGCTCAGTCAGGCCAGCAACGCCGTGGTCCCGAACGACTACTCGCTGAACCAGCTCGCCTACCAGTACGCGTTCCAGCAGAACGACTTCAACGGTGCCGCCGCGATCTCGCTGATCCTGCTCGTCGTCGCGCTCCTGCTGTCCTGGGTGTTCGTGACCCGCGGCGGCCTGTTCGAGAAGGAATGACTATGAACCTCCGAGGCTGGAGTGGCCGGTCGCTCGCGGGCGTCGTGATGATTCTCTTCGTGTTCTTCTTCGCGGTCCCGATCGTCTGGCTGTTGTTGTCGGTGACCAAGTCCGCGAAGGCACTGACCGTCGCGAACCCGTTCTCCGTCGGGTCCTGGCACGACTTCGTGGCCAACTGGAACCAGTTGTTCGGCTTCCAGGACGGCGCGGTGACAACCTGGATCGGGAACTCGGCGGTGTACGCCGGTGGCGCGTTGGTGCTCACGCTCCTGGTGAGCATCCCGGCCGGTTACGCCCTCGCGCTGACCGAGTTCAAGCTTCGCCGAGCACTGCTGGTACTGACCCTGGTCGTGATGCTGATCCCGAGCACCGCCCTGGTGCTGCCGATCTTCCTGGAGCTGAACAGCGCCGGCCTGATCGGGAGCCCGCTGTCGGTGATCCTGCCGATGTCGTTCTTCCCGTTCGGCGTGTACCTGACCTACATCTACTTCTCGACGAGCATCCCGAGGGACCTGCTGGCCGCGGCCCGGATCGACGGCTGTACCGAGGTCCAGGTCTTCACCCGGATCGCCCTTCCGTTGGGCGCGCCAATCGTCGCGCTGGTCGCGTTCTTCAGCTTCGTGCAGAACTGGAACAACTTCTTCCTGCCGTTCGTGATGCTGCCCTCCAGCGACGGTTACCCCATCCAGGTCGGCCTGACCTCACTGCTCGCTTCGACTCCCGCGTTCAACCCGTCCTCGGCCGGATCGGACTCCGTCCAGTTGCCGACCTTGGCTTTGGCTACGGTGGTGTCGGTTCTGCCCGTCCTGATCGTCTTCCTGTTCTCCCAACGATTCCTGGTCAGCGGCATGACCGCGGGAGGAACGAAGGAATGACCGACCTGGCTCCCAAGGAGAACGAGAAGATATGAAGATCACCGGATACCGCAGTCTCAGTACCGTGCACGACTGGGGGAGACTGACGGGCGACGTCAACGGTGTGCAGAGCGTGGAGACCACACCTGTCCCCGTCCTGATCCTGGAGACCGACGTCGGTCTCGAAGGCGTCGGCCTGGGTGCTCACGGCGACGTCGCGCGGGTGTTTCCCGCCGTCGACGGCGAGGATCCCCGATCGGTCGTCGCGCTCTACGACCGGATGCTCGCCTGGGTGTTCAAGACCGGCCACTCCGGCTCCGTGTTCGGGACGATCGGCGCCATCGACATGGCCTTGTGGGACCTCAAGGCGAAGGCCGCGGGGGAGCCGCTGTGGCGGATGCTCGGGGCCCGCGAACGTTTCGTTCCGGGGTACGCGTCCGGTCTGGAGTACGGCCTGACCGATCAGGAGCTCGCCGACCTGTACGGGCGCTTCGCCGACCGCGGGTTCAAGGCCGGCAAGCTGAAGGGCGGCCGCGACCTGGATCGGGACCTGCCCCGGCTGGAGATCGTCCGGGACGTGCTCAGCCGCAACTCGCGCCGTCCGGCGATCATGTTCGACGCCAACGAGTCGTGGAACCACGCGCAGGCGGCGCGCTACGTGGCCGCCATCGAGGCGCGCCTGGATCTCACCTGGGTGGAAGAGCCGCTGCGCAGATGGGACGCGGCCGGACTGGCCGCGTTGCGCGGGAAGGTCCGCGCGGCGATCGCCAGCGGTGAGAACCTGACCGGGCTCGAGCAGTACCGCCCGCTGCTCGATGCCGGAGCCCTCGACATCGTCCAGGTCGGCAACGTCTGGGGTATCACCCACTTCCTCAGGGTGGCGACGCTGGCGCACGGCCACGACCTCCCGGTGAGTCCGGTCGCGTTCAACGCGAATCCGATCGCGCACGCGGCCGCCGCGGTACCGAACCTGCTGACCCACGAGGTGCAGGACCTGCACTTCCCCGTCGGGCTGGACGTCGACCAGGAGTTCGACGACGGCGGGATCATCCTCGGCGACCGGCCGGGGATCGGCATCCTGGTCGACGAGTCGCGGATGTCGGCGGGCGGCACCGATGCGGTCGTTGCCGCCGCGAACGGACCACACGTGCGGCCCGGTCGAGCCGCGTTGCGGCTGGTGGCCGAGCCGGACGTGATCGACGTTCCCGCCGTACCGTTGCGGCCGGTCTCGTGACGCGCGCACCGGAGCGCCGGGCCTTCGTGGTCGGCGTACGGCCCGAGAAGCGCGAGGAATACCTGCGGCTGCACAGCGCGGTCTGGCCGGGCGTCGAGCAGAAGCTCGTCGAGTGCAACGTCCGCAACTACAGCATCTTCGTCTTCGGGGACATCCTGTTCGCGTACTACGAGTACGTCGGCACCGACCACGACGCGGACATGCAACGGATCGCGGACGACCCGGTCTCGCAGGAGTGGTGGACATACACCGATCCGTGCCAGGTCAGGATCGCCGAGGAACGCAATCCGGGCGCGTTGTGGCAACCCATCGACGAAGTGTGGCACCTCGAATGACCGTCGGCATCGACGCGCACGTACACCTGTGGAACCGGGCACTGGACCCGCAGGACTGGATCGATCCGGCGACGATGACGCCGATCGCCCGCGACTTCGGCGCCGCCGAGCTCGGTGCGATGCTCGCCTCGACGGGGCTCGAGCGCGGGATCGTCGTACAGTCGAGCAACAGCCTGGCGGAAAGCGTCCGGCTTGCTCGACTGGATCCTTCCGTGGTGGCCGGTCTGGTCTGCTGGGTCGACCTCACCGCGGAGGTCGGTCCGCAACTCGATCGGATCCGCCGGGACGCGACCGTACCCGTGGTCGGCGTACGGCATCTGGTCCACATCGATCCCGATCCCGAGTGGATGCTGCGCGACGACGTCGGCCGGGGCCTCGCCGCGCTCGAGAGTGAAGGTCTCTGCTTCGACCTCGTGGTACGCGAGTGGCAACTCCCGCAGGCGGCCGCGGTGAGTGCTCGTCACGAGGGGCTGCGCTTCGTCCTCGACCACCTCGGCGGTCCGCCGGCCCCTGGTGGGGACGGCCGGGAATGGGCGGCCGGCCTGCGTGAACTGGCCCGTCGGCCGAACGTCGCCGCGAAGGTCTCGGGCCTGGTGTCCGGCCTGGCGCCGGGATCGTGGCGTGCCGAGGATCTGGCCGACCGGGTGACGATCGCGCTCGACGCGTTCGGGCCGGATCGCCTGCTGTACGGCTCCGATTGGCCGCTGGCCGAGCTCGGCGGTGGAGCCGTGGCCTGGAGGTCGGCGGTGGACACCCTACTGGCAGGATTGTCCGAGGCGGAACACCGGCGGGTGTTCGGTGGCAGTGCGGCCGAGGTCTACTGCCTCTTCTGACCGCGTTTCCGGTCGCGCGGACGGGGGGCGTGACTGGGCAGCCGGCGGCGCTCCCACGACCCGTGGATGTGGGAGTGCATGGCTTCCTCCGCGGCGGCCGCGTCGTTGCGCGCGATGGCCTTCACGATGGCCGCGTGCTCCTTGAGGGTCACAGCCACCGCGTCGGGCGGGTTGATGCCCTGGTACCGGCTGGATTCGACGGCGCGTTTGTAGATGTGCTTGGCGATGTTCTCCGCCAGCCGGTTGCCGGAGATCTCCATGACCGCGTAGTGGAAGATCACATCGGCCTGCCGGAACGAGTCGGTCTCGGACTCGCTCTCGCGCATGGCGGTCAGTGCGTTCTCCAACCGCCGGAGCTCGTCCGCGCTGTGCGATCTCGCCACCGCTCCGGCCATGGCCGCCTCGAGGCTGGCGCGCACGACGGTCAGTTCGTCGAGGACGCCCAGGCTCTCGTCGTTGTCGATCAGGGCCGACAGTACGACGGGATCGAGCATGTTCCAGTAGCCCGGCGCGCGGACCTGCGTGCCCCGGCCCTGCGAGACCGTCACCAGGCCCTTCTCCTCGAGCCGCTTCACCGACTCGCGCAACACCGTCCGGCTGACCCCGAAGTGCTCACTCAACGGTCCCTCGGGCGGCAGCAGGTCGCCTTCTTTCAGCCGCCCGGTCACGATCAGATCCACGAGCTCGGCGACAACCGAAACCCCGAGCCGCCCGACCGGCAGCCGCCGCGGAATCAACTGCGCCGTGTGCAAGGAATCTTTCGCCATACGTATGATCTTATCGACCCGGAGGCGCCGTGCTGCCGCGGACGATCAGTTCGGTGGCGAGCTCGATGCGGTGGTGCGGGAGCGGCTCGCCGCGGTCGAGGGCGAGTACCATGTTCGCGGCCGAGGCCGCCATTTCGGTGAGTGGTTGCCGGATCGTGGTCAGCGGTGGCGTGACCCAGCTGGTGATCGGCAGGTCGTCGAACCCCACGACGCTGAGGTCGTCCGGGATCCGCACACCGTGCTCGGCGGCCGCGCGGTAGAGGCCGAAGGCCTGCAGGTCGTTGTGCGTGACAACCGCGGTCGGTGGTTCGGCCAGGCTCAGCAAGGCACGACCGTGGATCAGGCCGTCCTCGGGCTGGAAAGTGCCTTCGCGGATCAGTTCGGCGGCGATCGGCGTACCGGCGTCGTCGAGGGCGGCCCGGTACCCGTCGAGGCGGGCCCTGCTGGACAGCATCCGGGTCGGACCGGTGATCGTCGCGATCCGGCGGTGGCCGAGCTCGAGCAGGTGGCGGGTGGCCGAGAAGCCTCCGCTCCAGTTGCTCGCGACAACGGACGGGAACGCGTGCCCCGGATCGCCGGTGGGATCGACCAGCACGAACGGGATGTCCCGGCTGCGGATCTGGTCGCTCTGCGTGCTGGTGAGACCGGAGAACACCGCGATCACGCCGGTCGGCCGCCGCGCGAGTACGCCTTCGATCCAGCCGCGGCCCGGCGTGTGCCCGTGCATCTCGGACAGTACGACGCCCAGCCCGTTCTCGTCGGCGATCCGCTCGACGCCCTTGATCACCTCCATCGCGTACGCGCCGGCCAGTTCGTGGAAGACGAGTTCGAGCAGCGGGGCCTTCGTTCCGGGCTTCTTCAACCGGCGGAAGCCGTGGGTACGAATGATGCCCTCGACCTTGGCCCGGGTCGCCGCGGACACGTCGGACTGGCCGTTGATCACCCGGGACACCGTCGGGATCGAGACGCCGGCGAGTTCGGCGATCTGCGCGACGGTCATCGGCCGGCCGGTCGGGGCCGCTGCGGAATCGCTGCTCGCGGTCATGGCGGCGAGTGTAGCTCCGGGCCACCACCGCGCCGTCGAAACAATTCCTGAATGTTTCGGTCGAAATCTCGAAATGACCTGTTGACCGTCTGGAGTCACAGACTTACAGTTCCCCGCAATGATCGGCGGTCGTTCCGAAATTTTCGGGAATGTGAGGGAGTTGCCGTGAGAGTGCGTCTTGGGTTCGCCGTCGCTGCGGTCGCAGCACTGGTCGTCGCGGGTTGTTCGAGCAACGGTTCCGGGTCGGCCGACCAGAAATCGTTCGACTTCTGGTCGTTCTCGGGGATCAACCAGAAGGCCGCCGTCGAGGAGTACCAGAAGAAACATCCCGACATCCACGTCAAGCTGACCGAGGTCGGTTCGTCGGTGGAGACCGCTCAGGCGCTCACCACGGCGCTTGCCGGAGGCAAGGTTCCGGACCTGGTGCTGATCCAGGGCGACGACATGCCGAAGTTCGTCGAGCAGCCGCAGAACTTCGTCGACCTGCGGACGCTCGGCGCGGACGACGTGAAGAAGGACTACCTGGACTGGGTGTGGTCGCAGAGCGTCGCCAAGGACGGATCGGTGCTCGGGATCCCGACGGACGTGGGTGGCCTGGCGATCGCGTACCGCAAGGACCTGTTCGCCGCGGCCAAGTTGCCGACGGACCGGGACGCGGTGAGCAAGCTCTGGCCGACCTGGGACAAGTTCATCGAGGTCGGAAAGCAGTACAAAGCCACGACCGGCAAGGCCTTCCTGGACAACGCCGGAACGAGCGTCTTCTACCAGGCCGTGCAGCAGGGCGACATGAAGTACTACGACGCCGACCGCAATCTCGCCTACGACCACAGCCCGCAGGTGAAGCGGGCCTTCGACTACGGACTGACCGCGGCTCAGGCCGGCATCACGGCCAAGCTGAGCTCCTTCACCGAGGCCTGGTCGGCGGGCATGACCAAGGGGGACTTCGCGGCGGTCGCGGCACCGTCCTGGATGCTCGGCAGCATTCGGACGAACGCACCGACCACCAAGGGCAAGTGGGACATCGCCACCATTCCAGGCGGTGCCGGGAACTGGGGTGGCAGTTACCTGGCGATCCCGAAGAACGCCAAGAACCCGAAGGCGGCCTGGGACTACATCAAGGAGATGCAGTCGCCGCAGTCCCAGCTCGCGCACTACGTCAGCTCGGGTTCGCTGCCCTCGACGCCGTCGGTCTACAAGGACCCCAAGCTCACCTCGTTCAAGGATCCGTTCTTCTCGAACGCGCCGACCGGCACGATCTACACCAACTCGCTGCTCGGCCTGAAGCCGTTCTACATCGGTCCGGACAGCTCGGCGATCGGGCAGGAGTTCCTGAACGCGATCACCAACGTCGAGCAGGGCAAGGGCGATCCGGCGAAGGCCTGGGACACCGCGCTGCAGAACATCAAGACCGCGATCGGGAAATAGCGTGACGACCAGCCTCACCGCGCCGCGCGCCTCGGCCCGGCCACCGGTCGAGTCGAGGCGGAAGGTGCGCGAAAGCCTGGGCGAGCGGGTCGCGCCGTACGCGTACGTCGCGCCGTTCTTCCTGATCTTCGGCATCTTCGGCCTGTTCCCGCTGCTGTTCACGTTCTACGTCGCGCTGTTCGACTGGAACCCGGTGGCCGCGCACACGTTCGTCGGGTTCGACAACTTCTCCCGGCTGTTCGACGACCCGCGGTTCTGGAACGCGCTGTGGAACACGATCAGCATCTGGATCCTGTCGACGGTGCCGCAGTTGCTGATCGCGCTCGGCCTCGCGCACCTGCTCAACCACGCGAGGCTGCGACTGGCGACCCTGTTCCGGATGTCGATGCTGGTCCCGTACATCACGTCGGTCGCGGCGACCACGGTGGTGTTCGCGCAACTCTTCGACCGTGACTACGGCCTGCTGAACTGGCTGCTGCACCTGGTGGGTGCGGGACCGGTCGACTTCGTCCAGTCCACCTGGGGAAGTCAGATCATGATCGCGACGATGGTGATCTGGCGGTGGACCGGCTACACGACACTGCTGTACCTGGCGTCGCTACAGGCCATCTCGCGGGACATCTACGAGGCGGCATCGGTCGACGGAGCCGGCAGCTGGAAGCAGTTCCGGCATATCACGATCCCGTCGCTCCGGCCGGTGATCGTGTTCACGATCGTCACCTCGACCATCGGCGGGCTGCAGATCTTCACCGAGCCGCTGCTGGTGTCCCGCAGCGCGCCGATGACCTGCGGCCCGGTGCGGCAGTGCCAGACCCTCACGCTGTTCCTGTTCGAGCAGGGCTTCGGCCAGTTCAAGTTCGGGTACGGCGCGGCGATCGGCGTCACGCTCTTCGTACTCGTGGTCGCCTTCGCCCTCCTCAACTTCTTGCTGTCCACCCGAATCCGCCGGGAGAAGCCATGACGACCGTGGGCCAATCGGTGCGCCACCGCAAGCTCGACCGTGTGCCCTGGTGGGTCTACGTGCTGCTGGCCGTCGCCGTGCTGGTCGCCGTGTTCCCGCTGTACTGGATGTTCGTGGTGGCGTCCAACGATTCCGCGACCGCCTACAAGATGCCGCCGCGGCTCACCCCGGGCGGGAACCTGTTCCACCTCGCGGGGCTGGTGTTCAGCACGGTGCCGTTCATCCGGTCGCTGATCAACAGTGCGATCGTCGCCGTCGCGATCGGCGTCGGTCAGGGCGTGCTGTGTGCGCTCGCGGGGTTCGCGTTCGCCAAGCTGCGGTTTCCCGGCCGGAACACGTTGTTCCTGATCGTCGTACTCACGATGACGGTACCCACGCAGCTCGCTGTCATCCCGCAGTACATGATCATGTCCAAGCTCGGCTGGGTGGACACGCTGCAGGCGCTGATCGTGCCGGGCCTGGCCAGCGCGTTCGGCATCTTCTGGATGCGCCAGCACATCGCGTCGACGGTCTCGGACGAGTTGTTGCAGGCGGCCCGGATCGACGGCGCCGGCAGCTGGCAGATCTTCTGGCAGATCGCGTTCCCGTTGGTCCGGCCGGCTGCGTTCGTGCTCGGCCTGCTCGGCTTCGTCACCTCGTGGAACGACTTCCTCTGGCCGTTCATCATCCTCAAGTCACCGGAGAAGTACACCGCCCAGATCGCGATCAAGGCACTGCAGAACAGCTACGTCGTCGACCTCGGTCTGGCCATGGCCGGCTCGTTCCTTGCCACCGTCCCGCTGCTGGTCCTGTTCGCCTTCGTCGGCCGCCGCCTGGTCACCGGCATCATGGACGGCGCCTTCAAGGGCTGACCCGGCGCCGCCACGCTCACGAACGCGTACGGGGCCCGGGCGGCGGGCCGGCGGAGTTCCGGATGACGATGTGGGTGCCGATCATGGTGTGCTGGCTCAGGGCGTGCCGCTCGCGGTTGAGGGCGTAACGTACGGCGGTCCGGCCGAGCTCCTCGTAGTCCACGTGGACCGTGGTCAGTTCGGGGGTGAGGTCTCTGGCCAACGGAATGTCGTCGTACCCGACGACCGACATATCCTGCGGCACGCGGAGGCCCGCTTCGCGCAACGCGACCAGCGCCCCGCTGGCCACGACGTCGGTCGCGGCGAAGATCGCGGTGAACGTCCGGTCGCCGGCCAGCAGTTCGCGCGTGGCCTGGTAGCCGGACTCGCGGTCGAAGGTGACCGCGCGGGTTCGCTGCGGCGGCGCGGTCAGCTGGTGTGCCTTATGCGCACGCTCGAACCCGCGGAGCCGTCCGTCGACCGTGCTGTGGCCCGCCTCCCCGGCGCCCAGGAAGGCGATGTCGCGATGACCGAGGGAGATCAGGTAACTGGTCACGGCGTAGGCGCCGCCTTCGTTGTCGTACTCGACCACTGTCGCGGGCACGTCGGGACCGAGCGGGGGACGGCCGCAGAGCACGAGCCGGGACCCGGACTTGTCCAGCGCACGGGCCGCTTGGGTCATCCGCTCGGCGTAGCTCCGGCTGTCACTGCCGCCACCGACCAGCACCACTGCCTCGGCCTGCTGCTCGCGCATGAGCTCGATGATTTCCAGTTCGCGCTCGGGATCGCCGTGACTCGTACAGACCAGGCAAAGGCGTCCCTCAGCGGTGGCCTGCTGCTCGACACCTTGCCCGACATAGGCGAACGCAGGTCCGACCAGGTCGTGGACGATGAACGCCACGGTCTTGGTGCCGCCACCGCCCAGGGCCCGCGCCTGGGCGTTGATGACGTAGTCGAGCTCGCGGACGGCCTTCATCACCCGCGCGCGAGTAGCCGCCGAGACAGGGTAGTTGCCGGCGAGCACCCGGGACACCGTGGTGGCGGAAACGCCCGACGAGGCGGCGACGTCCTTGACGGTCGGACGCTCGCCGGAAGTCGGCTGTCGTGCCACCGCGGCCCCTTTCACCGAGAACTGGAACGGGGTCAACGATAGGGCCTACGCCACCCGGTCCAGGTCGGAGGCCGTGATCGCGTGCGCGAACGGGCGGCCGCCGAGGAAGCGTTCGAGTTCGTCGATCACGCAGTCGCCCATCCGTGCGAGTTCGTTGCCGTGGGAGCCGGCGATGTGCGGGGTCAGGAAGGTGTTGGGCAGTTCCCAGAGTGCGGAGCCGGCCGGCAGCGGTTCGGGTTCGGTCACGTCGAGTACGGCGTACAGCCGACCGGCGCGGAGGTGGCCGATCAGCGCTTCGGTGTCGACGAGGCTGCCGCGGGCGGTGTTGATCAGCGTTGCTCCGTCCCGCATCAGCGCGAGTTGCTGTGCGCCGACGAGACGGTCGGTCTGTGGATTCGCGGGAGCATGCACACTGACGACGTCGCTGGTGCGCAGCAAGGTGTTCAGGTCGACCAGCCGGACGCCGAGCTCGGCAGCTTCGGCGGCGTCGACGTACGGATCGAACAAGCACACCTCCAGGTCGAACGGACGGAGCAGTTCGATGACGCGCCGGCCGATCCGCGAGGCACCGATCACTCCGACCGTCCGGCCGTAGTTGCCCACACCTGTCTGCACCTCGGCCAGGGTGAAGTGTCTGGCCGCGTGGTACTGGTCGCGGAACCGGAACACGTTCTTGCCGGCGAACAGGATCGCGGCGAGCGTGTACTCGGCCACCGGTACGGCGTTCGCGGCGGCGGCCGAGGTGATCGCCAGACCACGCTCCCAGCAAGCCGGGGACAGGAGTGCCTTGACCGAGCCGGCCGTGTGCAGGATCGCCCGCAGCCCAGGGGCCGCGTCGAGGACGTCCGCGGTGATCGGCGGGCAGCCCCAGCCGGTGATCAAGAACTCGGTCGAAGCCAGCGCGGCCCGGACCTCGTCGGTGTCGAACCGCTCGGCGACGACGGACCGGTCGACCCGCACGAGTCGCTGCAGCCGGTGCATGGACCGTGGTGGGTACAGGTCCGGCAGATGGTGTGCACCGAGGGCGAAAAGTGCCGTAGGGCGGTCGGCCACGGGCTCCTCCGTTCGTGGGTGGAAGGCTATTTCAGGCTGCCCAGCGTGATGCCGGAACGCCAGAACCGCTGCATGGACAGCATCAGCGCGACAATCGGGATCAGCGAGACGATCGCACCGACGATCACCAGCCCGGTCAGGTCGACGGACTGGTCGACCTTGATGTTCAGCCAGGAGTACAGGCCGAGCATGATCGTCCACTTCTGTTCGCCGCGGAGGAACACCAGCGGCCCGAAGAACGAGTTCCAGGAGCCGACGAAGCCGAGCAGGAAGATGGTGGCCGACCCGGTCGTCATCAGCCGCGCCCCGATCGTGAAGAAGGCGCGGTACTCGCCGGCTCCGTCGACCCGGGCCGCCTCGAGGAGCTCCGGCGGGACCGCGCCTTCGGCGTACACCTTGGCCAGGTAGACCGAGAACGCGCTGAAGAAGTGCGGGACGATGATCGCCCAGGGCGTGTCGACGATGTGCAGCCGGCTGTAGAGCAGGAACGACGGGATGGTCAGCAGCGCGCCCGGAATCAGGAACGAGCCGATGATGCAGCCCATCAGGATGCCGCGGCCGCGGAAGCGGTACATGGCCAGCGCGTACCCGCACGCGACACAGATGACGGTCATGCCGACCGTGCCGGCGACGCCGTACAGCAGGGTGTTCGCCATCCAGCGCAGGAAGATGCCGTCGTGGTAGGTGAACAGGTCGCGGGTGTTGTCGAGGAGATGGAAGTCGGCGAACCACAGTCCGTTGGTCGTGTAGAGGTCGCGCTGGTCCTTGGTCGCGGAGACGATCAGGAACCAGACCGGCGCGATCGAGTAGATGAGGAAGAGGACGAGCCCGGTCCAGACCAGGGTCCTCGACAGCTTCGACGGATGGTGGCCGGCGGGCAGGTCGTCGTCGTGCCGGTGTCTGCGGGCGGTGATGGTTGTCATGCGGGAGCCTTGTTCGTGAGTTTGTAGAAGACCGCCGAGATCAGGCCGACCACCAGCGCGAGCACGATCGACAACGCCGCGGCGTAGTTGAAGTCGCCGACCGCGAAGGCTTGGTTGTAGATGGTCATGATCGGCGTGAAGTCCTTCGTGACGGTCTCCGGAGTCATCGAGCGGAACAGCAACGGTTCGCTGAAGATCTGCAGGGTTCCGATGATGCCGAGCACGCTGACCAGGACCAGCGAACGCCGTACGTACGGCACCTTGATCGACCAGGCGATCCGCCATTCGGAGGCGCCGTCCACCCGCGCGCTGTCGAAGATGTCGCGCGGCACGGCCTGCAGGGCGCCGTACACGATCAGCATGTTGAAGCCGATGCTGCCCCAGGCCATCAGGTTGCCGACCGACACCCAGATCAGCCGGCTGCTGTAGAAGTTGGCGTCGATCCCGAACAGTTCGAAGAACGGTGTGAGCGGGCCGACGGCGGGGCTGTAGAGATAGATCCAGATCAGGGTGGCGACGATGCCCGGGCTCATGTAGGGCACGAGCATCGCGATCCGGAGCTTCCCGGCGACCCGCCGGCGGACCGAGTCGAGCAACAGGGCCAGGGTCAGGCTGGTGGCCTGGATCAGCGGGATGACCACGATCGCGAACAGCGCGACGCGCCACAGGCTGCCCCAGAACTTCACGTCATGCAGGGCGCGGTCGAAGTTCTCGAATCCGCTGAAGCTGACGGTCTTGGCGCCGAAGCCGAGGCCCGAGCTCTTCGCGGTGTAGAGACTCTTGCTGAGCGCCATGATCACCGGGACCACGGTGAAGAGCACGAATCCGGCGAAGAACGGCACCGTGAACGAGGCGCCCTTGAGAGCTACGGTACGGCGCCAGCGCGCACCGGAGGAACGGACGTCCCGGCCGCGGTCGGCAGGTGGGGTGGTCAACGGCTTCGGCTTCAGGTCCAGGGACATCCGTCCTCCTCGAATTCGGTCGTCGGTCTCAGCTCGAGACGTTGATGCCCTTGGCCTTCAGGTCGTCGACGGTGAACTTCTGCATGTTCTCGAGGAGTTGGCGGAAGGTGATCTTCTTGGTGACGGCCTGGGCCCACTGGTCCTGCAGTTCCTTGAAGACCCCGGTGTAGTTGGGGCCGACCAGCCAGTTGTCCACGCCGGACGCCGACGCCTTGTTGATCACGGTCTGCGCCTCCGACCGGTGGCTGCCGAACAGCTTCCGCGGCACCGAGGCATCGACCCAGGGCGACGGGTCAGGCATCGCACCCGGCCAGGCGTAGGCGCCGGTCGTCTTGTCGTAGGTGGCGTCGATGCCGTCCTTGGTCGTGTTCATCCAGATGCCGACCTCAGTTGCTTCCTTGGGGTGCTGGCATCCCTTCGGCACGAGCAGCGCGTTGCCGTGGGCGGGAGTCGCGAACTTCGTGGCGTCGGCGAACTGCGGCAGGTCGACCGGCTCCCAGTCGCCGATGGTCTTCTTGAAGTGCAGCTCGTAGTTGGCCAGCTGCCAGGTCGAGGTCGGCAGCGAGACCATCTTGCCCTGGTCGAAGTACGCGATCAGCGCGGGCCGGTCCTGGTAGGTCTGGTTGGCGACCAGGCCGTTGTCCACCAACTGCTGGAGAATGTTGGCGGCGGCAACGGACTCGGGGGACAGGAAGTCGACCTTCCAGGAGTCGTTCTGGACCGAGTACCAGGTTCCGCCGGCCTGGACGATCAGGTTGACGAGCGTACTGGGATCTTCGCCGGCCAGGTTCATCACCTGGACGCCGTGCGGTTTGAGCGCCTTGCCGGCGGCGATCACGTCGTCCCAGGTCTTCGGCACGCGTACGCCGTACTTGTCGTAGACCGCCCGGTTGATCATCATGAACGTCGGTCCGGTGCCGAGCGGAATGCCGTAGTACTTGTCCTGCACCTTGGCGGCGCTCAGCGACGATGGCTTGAACTTGCTCTCGGCGGGCTTCAGATAGTCGGTCACATCGGTGAGCAGGCCCTCGGACAGCAGGGCCGGTACGTCACCGAAGTTCTGCGACAGGCACGGGATCGCGCTGCCCGCCGCGACGGCGTTGCGCAGCGTCGTCGCGGTGCTGGGAAGGTCGGCCTGCTTGACGAACTTGACCTTGATGTCGGTGTGGTTCGCGTTGAACTTGTCCACCACCGGCTGGATGTCCGTCCAGCCCCAGTACTCGAGCTGGACCGGTCCGGCGGACGTGCCCTTGGCGGCGTTCGTGGCGGTGTCGTTGCTGCAGGCGGCTGTGGTGGCAACGGCCAGGCACAGGGCGAGGCCGGCCAGCGCGGCGCGGCGGCTGTTTCTGGGCATGCGTGTATCTCCGGGGTGGGCTAGGGATCTGCGGGTCGGCGGCGTACCGCCATAGTTAACGATTTCTATGAAAGCTAGGAGAAGAACTCGTTGTCGTCAAGGCCTTGCGCTCTTGCTGCGAGGTCTCCAAGATGCCTAGCGTAGAAATCGTTAACTATGCGTTCCGCCGTTCTCCTGCCTCCGCCTCAGGAAAGAAGGTGCTGTCTGTGTATCCGACTCCAGCCGTTGCCCGCGGTCGATTCCGGCGACTCGGAGCGTTGGGCGTGGCCCTCGTGCTCGTCACCGGACTGCTCGCCGCCGTGGCCCGACCGGCCGACGCCCGGGGCCTCAGTGGATGCGACGTGGCACTCCATTCGACGGTCAGCCCGCAAGGTTTCGTGCATCCCGGTGTCGCGCTGACCGAACCGATTCTCGACAACGCTCGCCGGCAGCTCGCCGCGGGCGCCGAACCGTGGACCTCGTCGTTCCGCGCGATGCAGCAGTCGTCCGCGGCCGGGACCGCTGTCACGTCGTCCAATCGGAGCAGCACGGATCCGACCAAGCCCGCTTCCGATGCCTTCAACAGCCAAGGTTTCAACGGCCGATTCATCGCCGACGGTCTGAAGTCCTACACCCAGGCCGTGCTCTACGTGCTGACCGGCGACGAGGTCTACCGCAAGAACGCGCTGGACATCATCCGCATCTGGGAGCAGCTGGACCCGGCGAAGTACGAGTACTTCACCGACGCGCACATCCACACCGGGATTCCGCTCAACCGGATGGTGTCGGCCGCCGAGCTGTTGCGCTACACGTCGTGCGCCGACGAGGCGTACCCGTGGACCGACGCGGACACGCAGGCGTTCACCCACAACCTTGTCGTCCCGGTCATCGAGACCTTCCAGAACGACAACAACCACTTCATGAACCAGCACAACTACCCGCTGATGGGTGCGATGGCGGGTGCGATCTTCATGGACGACACCGCCCTGTACAAGCGGTCGGTCGAATGGTTCACCGTCAACGCCACGGCGCAGGACCAGGGCTTCAACGGCTCGGTCGCGCGGCTGTTCCGGTGGGTCGACCACGACGACAAGACCGGCAAGCCGATCAAGGACCCGCACGTCCAGCACGCCGAGATGGGCCGTGACCAGGCCCACGGTGGCGGCGACCTCACCAACGCGGTGATCATTTCCCGGATGCTGCTGGCGCAGGGCACGAAGGTCGACCCGGTTGCGGGGACCGTGTCCAGTGCCGCGAACGCCGTCGGCCCGTACGAGTTCCTCGGCAACCGGATCCTCGCCGCCGCCGACTACTTCTGGCGCTTCATGCTCGGCTACGACACCGCCTGGACCCCGATGGCGTACGCGATCTCGCCGGACGGCACGATTCGCGACACCTACAACCACATCGCCGACGGCTACCGCGGCCGGTACGTCACTGCGAGCTTCTGGGAGATCTATTACTACTACCAATTCACGCTCGGCAAGGACGTCAAGGCGATCGCGCCGTACTACGCCGAGGCCTATGCCAAGCGCCCCGGTCCGCTGTACTCCCGCGGCGGCGTGATCGGCAACTCGTGGGACGGTGTCGACGGCGGCGGCGACTCGTGGTTGTTCGCGCCCGCCGCGGCGGCGGGAGAGTCGACCCGGCCGCTGGGCAACAACCCGAACATCTACGAGGTCGAGGACCGCTACACGCACCTGGCCGGCGACGTCACGACCGGCGACGGCTACGTGCGGATGGCCCCCGGTTCGAAGATCGCGTACCTCAACGGCGCGACGGATCGCCCGAAGTTGGGCTTCCTGGTCCGCACCAACGGTGCTGCCGTCATGCACCTGCACACTGCCCGGAACGGTCGCACCCTGAAACGCGACTATCCCGTGCTCGTGCCGAACACCGGCGGCAAATGGCGCTACGTCATGACCGATGGTCCGATGGACGACATTCTCTTCATCGGTGTCGAGGGCGCTACCGTCGACCTCGACCACATCAACATCGATGCCGCCCAACCCACCGGGCCGGTCTTTTCCGGCGGGACTGACCGGGTGATCGGCTGGCTGGGCGCCGAGGCCAAGGTCCACCTCGCGGCGACAGCCGCCACCGGTACGACGTACAGTGCGACCGGGCTCCCCGACGGCGCCACGCTCGACCCGGCCACCGGTGTCCTCACGTGGAAGCCGGCCCGGGCCGGCTCGTGGACCGTCACTGTCTCCGCCGACGACGGCTCCGCGATGGCGGCCCGTCGCATCACGCTCACCCCGGCCGGTGACCGCACGAGCGCCTTGCAGCTTGCCAAGCGCGGGTACAACCCGCAGACCGTGTACGAGTCCGGGACCAAGGACGCGTTCAGCGCCGCGGTCGCCGCCGCGGACAAGCTGCGCCAGACGGGTTCCGGGACGGAGTACCTGGCCGCACTCACCGCCGTCGTCGGGGCCGTCGACGGACTGCGCCCGCTCTCGCCGAAGCTTGCTCTGGACGGCAGCCTCGACTACCCGGGGCTCGTCGCGTCGTCCACCACCGGCGACCGGATCGTCAACATGGTCGACGGAGACGAACAAACCGGCACCGTCTATCCGCAGGCCGTGAACCTGTCGCACACGTTCGACTTCGGTCCGGACTACCGAGTGTCCGCGACCAAGTTCGGTTTTCAGAGCAACATCTTCGCCGACCGATTGGCGAACTCGGCCGTGTTCGGTTCCAACGACGGCGTCACGTGGACCCGTCTTACTCCCGGGGTCACCGCGTTCACCCAGGACTACAACACCCTGGACGTCGCCAAGGACCTGCAGGACGACCAGTTCCGGTACCTGAAGATCCAGATGCTCAAGCAGTTGCCGGACGTTCTGTACGGCATCGTGCGGGGCGTCTTCGAGATGACCGAGTTCCACATCTACGGAGAGCGGCACGAGATCGGCAACCTGGTGAAGTCGACCTCGATCACGTCCGCCCAGGCCATCGCGGGCAAGATCATGACCGGCGACACCGTCGACGTCTCGATCACCGCCAAGCAGCCGCTGCGGCAGGTGACGGTCACCGTCCAGGGACTGCCGGTGCCGGCCTCCTCGACCGACGGAATCAATTGGAGGGCCGCGGCCAAACTGGACAACGTTGCGGCTGGCAACATTCAGGTCGCGGTGGACTACGTCGACGCCACGGGCAAGGCCGGACCGACGGCGTACGGAACGACCGATGGTTCGAAGCTCTACATCGCGGGCGACCCGGCACACTTCATCGACGTTGCCAAGGTCGCTACCGTCACCGCCTCCGACAAGCAATGGCCGGGCACCGGACTGGGCGCTGACAAGGTCGGTTATCTACTCTTCGACCGCAATCCCGATACGTACGGCGACCTGAACACCGGACCGGGTGCGTACTACCTCCTGGACTTCGGTGCGCACGCGACCGTACGCCCCTCGGAGGTGCTGTTCCTGCCGCGGGCCAGCCACCCGCAGCGGGCCAACGGAACCGTCGTGCAGGGCTCGAACGACGGCCAGACCTGGACCGACCTGACCAGTTCCCTGGCCGGAGCAGTCGCGAACACCTGGAGCGACCAGCAGATGTCGGGCAGCACCCACTACCGCTACCTGCGCATCTACAACCCCACGAGCTGGTTCGGCGACCTGTCCGAGGTCGAACTCTACGGAGACCTCACCACCGGCGCCTGACAAGCTGATCCCGACGCCGGCGCGGGTGATTGCGGAGTCACCGCAATCACCCGCGCCGGCCGACGGGTCGAGCACACTGTGGGGAACGAAGGGGAGTCGCCATGTCGGAGGCGTTGATCGCCGTACCGGATGCGGACCTGGATGAGCTGCGACGCAGGATCCGTGCCACTCGGTGGCCGCGGCCGTGGCCGGTTGCGGGGTGGGGAGCGGGGACCGACCCGGGGGCGTTGCGGCGGTTGGCGGAGTGGTGGGCCGATGGCTTCGACTGGCGTGCGCAGGAGCGCGCGATCAACGCGTTACCGTCGTACTGGGCCACAGTCGACGCCCTGCCCGTGCATTACCTGCGCTTCGACGGGGAGACGGCCGACTCGGTGCCGATCGTGCTCACGCACGGATGGCCGAGCACGTTCCTCGAGGAGGTGGAGCTCGCGAAGCGGCTGGCGCGGCCGAGCTCGTACGGCGAAGCGGGGGCAACGTCCTTCACTGTCGTCGTACCATCGCTGGCTGGCTTTCCGTTCACACCGGAGCAGCCGACACTGCCTGGTGTTCCGACCCATGAGCTCTGGCACGGGTTGATGACCGGGCTCGGCTTCGACCGGTATCTCGCGCACGGCGGTGATCTCGGCGCCGGGATCAGCGCGCGGCTGGCTCAGGCGCATCCGGAGGCGGTAGCGGGCATCCACGTGCTGGCGGTTGCCGATCCCATCGACCAGTCGCAGCCGACCGGTGAGGAGTCGGCGTACGTCGCCCAGGGCGAGCAGTGGTACGCCGAGGAGGGTGGATACGAGCACCTGCAACGCACCCGGCCGCTGACGCCGGCGTACGGGCTCAACGACTCGCCGGTGGGGCTGCTCGCGTGGTTGCTGGAGAAGTACCGCGCCTGGACCGACCACGGCGACGGGCTCTCGGGCCGCAGCGACGAACTGATTCTGACCCAGGCCAGCTTGTACTGGTTCACCGGAGCGATCGCGGCGAGCTTCCGACCGTACTGGGAGCACAACAACTATCCGCCCGGGCCCGTGCGGGTGTCGGTACCGACCGGGCTGGCGGTGTTCCCCGCCGACCTCGTCCAACCGCCGCGGGCATGGGCCGAACGCAACTACAACGTCGTCCACTACACGCAAATGCCACGCGGCGGCCACTTCGCCGCGACCGAGGAGCCTGACCTCCTGGCGGCCGACATCCGGGCTTTCGCGGCGCTCGTCTAAAGCAGCCGGGCGAGGGCGTCGGCGTCGGGGGAGGACGGCTCGGCGTGATAGGTGATGA
Organism: Kribbella jejuensis; assembly: GCF_006715085.1. Lineage (NCBI taxonomy): Bacteria > Bacillati > Actinomycetota > Actinomycetes > Propionibacteriales > Kribbellaceae > Kribbella > Kribbella jejuensis. Next base: position 1,157,855 of record NZ_VFMM01000002.1, read on the forward strand.
CAACCAAGCCGTCAGCGCCCGCGACGGACAGCGACTGCCGGCGCAGGGACAACGAGCCGACGACCGGGTGGTCGAAGCGCTTCAGCTCGTTGCGCGTCGGGCGTACGTCGTGCCGGCCCCAGAGGTCGCGGAAGTAGTCGTCGGTCATCAGGTCGTCGACGAGCTGCGCGGTCCGGGGTTCGGACAGGTCGGCCTCGGCCCGCAAGGCGGCAGCGGTCTGCGCGGCGACGTCCGGCCAGTCGGGGAACAGCTCGCGCGCTGCGGGGTCGAGGAAGATGCCGCGGACGAGGTTCTGACCCGGGGTGTAGAGCGGGGACAGCGCGAGCGCGAGCTTGTTCGCGACGACCACGTCGAAGTACTGGTCGCGGACGTAGGCAGGACTGCTCGGCCAGGAATCCACGAGCTGCTGGATCTCGGCGAGATCCACCGTCTGTACGCCGGGCACCGCGGGCGTGGATGCGAGGGCGAACAGGTGTGCGGTCTCGTCGGGGGAGAGTCGGAGCGCAGTGGCCAGCGCCTGCAGTACTTGCGGCGACGGGTTGTCGTCGGTGCCCTGTTCGAGCCTGGTCAGGTAGCGCTCGCTGACGCCCGCGAGCCGGGCGAGCTCGTCGCGGCGCAGCCCGGGTACGCGCCGCCGGCCGGACGAGGTCAGTCCTGCCTCGTCCGGGCTGACGCGTCCGCGCCGTCCCTTGATGAATGCGCCCAGGAGGGTCATCAGGTCCGAGCTTAACCACCCCCTTGGCAGGGGCCTGGTTGCCGGCCGCGCGGCGAGGCACGGTCGAAGTATGAAAACTTGGTTCATCACCGGTGCGTCCCGCGGCTTCGGCCGCGTCTGGGCGCAGGCCGCGCTGGAGCGCGGAGATCAGGTCGCGGCAACGGCCCGCAACCTTGACGATCTGAAGGATCTGCCGGGCGGCGATCGGCTGCTGCCGCTCGAGCTCGACGTGACCGATCGGGCAGCCGTCTTCGCCGCCGTCGGGCAGGCCGCGAATACCTTCGGCCGGCTGGATGTCGTGGTCAACAACGCCGGGTACGGCCTGTTCGGCATGATCGAAGAGACGACCGAGCAGCAGGCTCGCGCGCAGCTGGAGACCAACTTCTTCGGCGCACTCTGGGTGACCCAGGCCGTGCTGCCGGTACTCCGCGCGCAGCGCAGCGGTCACATCCTGCAGGTCTCCAGCATCGGCGGCATCGCCGCGTTTCCGACGCTCGGCCTGTACAACGCGTCCAAGTGGGCGCTCGAAGGGCTCAGCGAGGCGCTCGCCGCAGAGGTCGCCCCACTGGGCGTCAACGTCACGATCGTCGAGCCCGGACCGTACGGGACCGACTGGTCCGGCGCCTCCGCCGTACACACCGACCCGATCGACGCCTACAAGCCGATCCGCGAGGCACGTCGCTCCGGAGCCGCCGCCCGTACGCCGGCAGACCCGGCCGTCACGGCGGACGTCGTACTCGAGCTGGTCGACACCGACGAGCCTCCACTGCGCATGTTTCTGGGGTCGTACCCGTACCCCGTCGCGGAGAAGACGTACGCCGAACGCCTCGCCACCTGGAACGCCTGGCGCCCACTCGCCGAGCAGGCGTGAATTCGTCAGCCGGGGGTTGTCAGCACGGCGACCAGCCCGTAGTGGTCGCTGGCCGTCGTGTTTGGTCCGTCCAGGATGCGGCGGCAGTCTTCGATGCGCAGGGTCGGGCCGCCGTGTGCGCCGCAGCGCACCAGGATGTAGTCGATGCGGCGGAACGGCCAGTCCCAGTCCTCGCTGTGGGGGTTGTCGGGGACGAAGGTGTGGCCCGGGTCGGTGGGATGAGCACTGGCCCAGGCGTCGCGGTAGCAGACGCTGAAGTCGTCGACGACGTGTTTCCCGGTCCAGAACCGGATGCTGTCGGCATCGGGTTCGGCGTCGAAGTCGCCGGCGACCAGCAGATGCCCCGGTTTCTCGGTGGCAAGATCGTCGAGGATCCGCGCGGTCGCCGCGGCTTGGGTACGGCGCTCGGCTTCGTGGTCGAGCTGCCAGTCGGGGAAATGGTTGGCGAGCCAGATCCGGCCGATCGGTGGCGGAGCGAGGATCTCCGTGATCAGCGTGGTGCAAGGGAAATCGTCGCTGCGGGGCGTCAGGTGCAGGTCGACTTCTTCGATCTGTCCGATCGGCCAGCGGCTGGCGATGCTGACTCCCTGCCCGTTCGGGTGCCGCGCGCTCTGATGGACGACGTGGTACTCCGGCGGCAGGATCTCTCGTACCTGGTCGTCGTCGGCGGTGACGACGGTTTCCTGCAGCGTCATCAGGTCAGGGTTGAGATCGGAGAGTTCGCGCTGGAGGATCGCGCGGCGGGCCGGCCAGTCGCCGCTGGTGTTCCAGACGTTGAGGGTGGCGATCGTGACGGTGTTCACGGCACCGGCCTTCCGGTGGGCGTCACCGGCGACAGGACTGCGCCGACGCCGAAGTGGTCACTGGGCCAGGTGTGGCCCGACGGCTTGTCGAACAGTCGCCGGCAGTCTTCGACGTACAGGCTGGGACCGTGGTCGGAGCAGCGGACGAGGATGTAGTCGATGCGCCGGCCGAGCTCGAGTTCCCAGTCACCGACCTCTGCTGTCGTGGTGAGGTGGTTCTCGGGGGTGAATGTATGGCCGGGTGAAGGTGGTCTCGCGGCGGTCCAGCAGTCGCGGTAACAGACGCTGATTCCGTCGAGGGACTGCTTCCCGGTCCAGAAGCGGATGCTGGCCGCGTCCGGGGTGGCGTCCATGTCTCCCGCCACGACGACGGGGACCCGGGCGTCGCCGGCCAGATCTTCGATGAATCTGGCAACTGCCACGGTTTGCCGTTCCCTTTCGGCTTCGTGCGTGAGTTGCCAATCCGGCAGGTGATTCACGAAGACCATGCGGCCGGTGGGTGCGGCGATCTCGGTCACGAGCGCCGAACACGCGAAACCGGCGGGACGCGGACCGAGCTGGAGATCGATCTCGTGGACGCCGGTGATCGGCCAGCGTGAGGCGATCGATATCCCCTGCCCGTCGCGCTCCCGCTCGGCATGATGGACGATCTGGTACCCATCTCCCAGAACGTCCACGACCTGATCCACAGAGTCGCTCGTCACCACCTCCTGCAGGGCCACCAACTGCGGACCGAACTCAGCGAACCCCGCAGCAATCAACTCCCTCCGCCGCAACCAGTCCTCCCGCAACCCGAACACGTTCAACGTGGCAACCCTGAACCTCTCGGCACCGTCCATACCACCCGATACCCCGTCTGCCGTTGAGCCGAACAGGTCAGAATGCGTCGATGGTTATTCCCGGTTCCACGAAGCCACCGGTCGAGTTGAAGACCTGCACTGATTGTTCGCCCTCGAGGATGCCGGTGGCCGACAGCGCGTCCACCGTCTCGCGGTACTCCGTCGACTCGGCCAGCCGGTCGACACTCTCGGGTCCGTCCCACAGCGTGATCACGATGCGCTCGCCGGCATCGGCAGCGAACAGCACGCCGAGGCAACCTTCTCGCCGCCGGAACATCGGCAGCGATCGCGTCCGCGCGAACTGCTCGTAATCGCTCACGCGGTCTGCCCGCACCCCGGTCCGCCAGATTCGCACGATCATCGGGGCGACTCTCGGATCTCCATCTGCGCTACGAGGCCGTTGGCGAAGCGGTAGATGTGGAGGACCTGATGATCCGAGAGAACGTTGCCCGTCTTGTCTCGTACGACTTGGTGGACTGTGACAGCGGTGCGACCGTCGGCTTCGGTGGTGAACGCGGTGGGCACGACCGTCGGTTCGATCTCGGCCCATTGCCGCTGCCAGTAGTCGCTCAACTCGTCATGGCCGTGGACGACACCGCCTTCCCACCCGTTCGGCCACGCCACGTCCGGCGTCATGGCCGCCAGCAAATTGGACAGATCACGGTCGTTGAACGCTCTGTAGAGGTTGGCGAGCTGGTCCTGCACATCGGCAGGCTCCAAGGGGTTCATGACGCAAGTCTGCGGACTGACCCGGCATCAGGGAAGTTATGTCTGCGCTAGGCGAAACGCGGGACCTACTCTTGGAACGTGGACACAGAGGACCTGCGGATCGCCGTCTACGAACGATTCCGCCGTGGCGAGATTCCCCGGCGCTCTGATCTGGCGACCGACCTCGCGGTGACGCCGGAGGAGGTGACGGCCGGCTTGGCCGTTCTCGCCGCACAACGGCATCTCGCGCTCGGGCAGGACGGCGAGATCACCATGGCGCACCCGTTCGCAGCCACCCCATTGGGCTTCTCGGTGATGGGCCGAGACACCCTGTGGTGGGGTGGCTGCTCGTGGGACTCCTTCGCGCTTGCGCACCTACTGCCGGACCAAGGCCCGATGCTGGTGGCGACGACGTGTCCCGAGTGCGGCCAGGCTCACGCCTGGCGGATCGACAACCAGCAACCGCCGAGTGGTGAGCAGATCGCGCACTTCCTGGTTCCGGCCGCGCGCATGTGGGACGACGTCGTCTTCACCTGCGGCAACCAGCGGATCTTCTGCTCCGAGCTCTGCTTGAACACGTGGCTCGATCGGACCGGAAGCGGCCGCGGGTACGTCATGGACCTGCCCACACTGTGGCGGCTCGCCTCGGGCTGGTACGCCGGTCGGCTGGAGCGCGGCTACGTACGTCGTGAGCCCAGCGCCGCCGTGGACTACCTGCACGGCGTCGGCCTGTCCGGCTCGTTCTGGGGTCTACCCGACTGAGACCGCGGTCACAGTGGGTTCAGCGGACTGCGGGACCAAAACGGCGGCTCACGGTGTTGTGCATGGTGACGGCGCAGCCAGCGACGTCAGAGAAGGAGAAATCGTGTCTCACGACTACCGGAAGACCCCGGAGGCGCTCAGCCGCCTCACCCGCCACCAGTTCCGCGTCACTCAGGAGGGCGGCACCGAGCCCGCGTTCCGCAACGAGTACTGGGACAACCACGAGGCCGGGATCTACGTGGATGTTGTCTCCGGACAGCCCCTGTTCTCGTCCACCGACAAGTACGACAGCGGCACGGGGTGGCCGAGCTTCACCAAGCCGATCGCGGCGGACGCCGTCCGGACCGAGACCGACAGGTCGTACGGGATGATCCGCGTCGAGGCGCTGTCCACCGGCGCCGGCAGCCACCTCGGTCACGTGTTCGACGACGGTCCGGTGAACGCCGGAGGCCAGCGGTACTGCATGAATTCCGCCGCGCTGCGCTTCATCCCGGTCGCCGACCTGGAGGCAGAGGGCTACGGCGAGTACCGGTCATTGTTCGAGGCCACGACTACGGAGGAGCACGCATCGTGACGAGTGGAATTCATGACACCGGGGAGATCACCCGCAAGCCGGGCACCGAGACCGCCGTCCTGGCCGGCGGGTGCTTCTGGGGGATGGAGGATCTGATCCGCCGCCAGCCCGGCGTGCTCGACACGCGCGTCGGCTACACCGGCGGGCAGAACGACCACGCGACGTACCGCAACCACCCCGGGCACGCGGAGGCGGTGGAGATCGTCTTCGACCCGGCGCGGACGACGTACCGGGACATCCTGGCGTTCTTCTTCCAGATCCACGACCCGTCGACACTGAACCGCCAGGGCAACGACATCGGTACGAGTTACCGCTCGGCGATCTTCCCGCTCACCCCCGAGCAGGAGGAGATCGCCCGCGAGACGATCGCGGATGTCGACGCGTCCGGGCTGTGGCCGGGCAAGGCGGTGACCACGATCGAGCCGGCGGGTCCGTTCTGGGAGGCTGAGCCGGAGCACCAGGACTATCTGCTCAACTACCCGGCGGGCTACACCTGCCACTTCCCCCGCCCGAACTGGGTCCTCCCGCGCCGCACTCAGACTGCCTGAGCACAGAGGGCGTGCCCGTCACCGAGGTGATGGGCACGCCCTCATTACAGCGAAGCGGATTCTGCCTGCACGAGCGGGTCGGGTATCCGGTTGCCGAGTCGCAGGAAGCCGGCTCCGGTCAGTGCTGCCGCCAAGGCGCCGCCCCACCAGACCGCGTCCGGTGACGCTGCGAGCAGCGGGCCGCCGACCGCGGGGCCGAGGGCTACGCCTGCCATGAACGTGAGGCCGTAGAGCGACAAGTACCGGCCGAGCAGCTGCGGTGGCGCGAGGTCGGCGACGATCGGGCCGAGTACGACGAACTGCGCGCACTCACCGATCGCAATCACGATCGCGACCCCGGCCAACACCGCCGTACCGATGAGCGATGAGCGCGTCAGCGTGGCGGGCAGGACAGCGAGCAGCCCGATCGCGAACAGCCCGCTGGTCGCGGCAAGAGCGTGGGTACGGCGCATGCGCTCGAGGACTCGTGTGGCTGGAATCTGCGCCACGACGATGACGATGGTGTTGATGAAGATGACGATGCCGATCTCGCTCGGCCCGACCGGCGTATGCGTCTTCGCGAACGGCGGCAGGATGTTGGAGAAGAGCGCGCCGCCGGTCATGATCAGCACGACGTTGGCGGCGAGCAGGATCAGGAAGAGCCGATCGTGGGCAACTGCGCGGAAGCCTGTTCCGCTGTCGATCGCAGGCGCGGCATTCGTACTGGGGAGATTGGGGATCCCCACGAGTACAACGAGCGCGAAGACACCGAAGGTGGCGCCGTCGAAAAGGTAGAGCGCCTGGAACGCGCGGAGATGATTGGCGTAAGCAATGATGAAGCCGGCAACGGTCGCGCCGCTGCCGAGACCGAAGTTGCCGGCGACTCGGCGGAGCGCGATCGAGGCGGCGCGCTGCTCCACCGAAACGAGGGTCAGGCTCAGCACCTGGTTCGCCGTACTCGCGACTCCGAACCCGGCGCCGCCGACGGCCGCGCAGACGAAGGCCTGCCAGGGACGGTCGACGAACGCGAAGCCCGCATAGCCCAGTGCGCTCGCGAGATTTCCGATGATCAGGATCGGCTTGGCACGGAAACGATCGAGAAGCGCACCCGAAGGGGGAGTCACGACCGCCGCCGTGGCCATCACCGCCGCCAGCACCAGCCCCGCGGTCGCCGTCGAGAAGCCGCGGGCCTGGTGCATGTAGATGATCTCGAAGGGGAGGATCAGTCCAGTGCCGAAGTAGTTGACCGCGGTACCGGCCTGAAGAACGATGACTGGCCCCGACAGACCCGTCCGCCAGCCGCTGAACACCCGAGCGAGCGCCACGCGCCCCGCCGATGCGGACGGTTCCATCGTCAACCTCCAGGGTCGTCTCCAGTTGCCGCGCCACGATCCGGTGAGCGGTCGCTAGTGGATACACCGCGGCATCGGGAAACTGGGCGCCCGCGAGCCGCCCAGTTCGCGCCGGCGGCGGTGTATATACCGGGTGAAGGCACGACAAGCCGTGAACGGAAGGAGTGCAGGATGGTGCCGGCCGATCTGCTCTCCCGGGCGCGGGCGGGGGATGGCGAGGCGTTCCGGGAGCTGGCCGAGTCCCACCGGCGGGAGCTGCAGGTGCACTGCTACCGGATGCTCGGATCTCTCGCGGACGCCGAGGACGCCGTCCAGGAGACGATGCTGGCCGCCTGGCAGGGCATCGGCGGGTTCACCGAGGAACGCGCGTCGCTGCGCACCTGGCTGTACAAGATCGCCACCAACCGGTGCCTCAACGCGCGCCGCGCGGCAAGCCGGCGCCCGGCCAGGGAGTGGGACATGTCGCAGTTCCAACCGCCCGTACCGACCCCGCGCGACGAGGCCGCCTGGCTGCAGCCGTTTCCTGACGCGTTCCTCGAGGGCGCCGTCGACCAGCCTGGCCCGGAGGCCCGCTACGAGCAGAGCGAAGCCATCTCGCTGGCGTTCGTGGCTGCCCTGCAGCTGCTTCCGCCCCGCCAGGTTGCCGTCGTCATCTTGCGCGATGTCCTCGGATTCCACGCCGCCGAAGTGGCGGGCATGCTGGACGTGACCGTCTCGTCGGTCAACAGCGCCCTCAAGCGAGCCCGTGCGAGCCTGCAGCGCCGGCAGCAAGCCGCCGGCCACCAGCCGCCGCCCACCGCAGGTTCGCCTGCCGAGGAGGCGATCGTGGCGTTGTTCGCCCGCGCGTGGGAGTCGGCCGATCTCGACGCACTGGTAGCCCTGCTGACCGATGACGTCTTCTTCGCCATGCCTCCGGAGCCGTTCGGATACGAGGGCCGCGAGGCCGTGGCCGGCTACTGGGCCCGCCAATTCGCCGCGGGCCGGCGGTTCGATCTCGTACCGACCCGAGCCAATGGTCAGCCCGCTTTCGGGGCGTACCTGCGCGCCCCGGCCGGAACCCGCCACGCCGCCGGCTTCTACGTACTCACCCTGGTCGGCGACCAGATCCGCGCCATGACCCGCTTCGAGGCCACCGTGCTGCCGTGGTTCGGCCTACCGCAATCGCTACCGCCCCGGTGACCGATCCCTTCTCACTGCTTGATCTCCTTCATCGTCCGAATCGCCGCCGCAAGCGCCTGTGGATGGGTGAGCGGCACCATATGACCTGCACCGGGGACCGATGTGACCGAAGCCGGGCCGCCTGCCGCGTCGGCGAGTCGGCGGCACCAGTCGTACCGCGCAATCCGATCGCGTGCGCCGCGGACGATGGCGACCGGCACGCTCGTGTGCGCGAGGGCGAGGTCGGTGCGGAAGCGACGTACCGCGTTCATGCCTCGGGCCATCGAACCGAGCCCCGTCCGGGTGTACTGGGGCAACAGGATCGGTGCCTCCCACGAACGCTCGTGCACGGCGGTCCGGACCCACTGGCTGATCATCCGCGGCCAGGTGGCGGCCCGCGGATCCGTCACCGGCCCGACGAGAACCAGACCGACAACCGACGCACACCGAACCGCGGCCTCGACGACCACCGGACAGCCGGCCGAGTGGCCGACGAGAAGGACTTCCCGGCCAACTGCCCGAATCCTGTTGGTGAGGCGCTCGGCCAGTGCCTCGACCGCGAGTTCCGTGCCCCGAGGAGCACGCTGTCCGAGCGCGGGCAAGACAACCACCGACTCCCGGTGCTCACCGCCCGCAGCGCCGTCGCGAAGACACCTGTGTACGCCGTTCCACTCGCGACAGTCCAGCCCGAGCCCCGGCACGAACACCACATCCGCACCCTCGCCCGCGACGCCCCCGCTCGAACAACACCCACAGTTTGCTCCGCACCCCACCCGCAAAACCGCCCAGTCTGACGGAAGGACAGCCCGGTGCCCCACCGGCGCTGATCGAAACCTCGAGTCAGGCCGGCCTCGGCCTCGTCGACGGGGACGACGTCGAGACGACTCTTGCCCGGTTCGTACGGCGCCTGGCCTCCACCGTTCCGGCTGCTGCCGGTCAGGCCGGACGCCTTCGCGGACACCACTCATGACCTGGCGCTGTTGTTCGCGCTGCACGCGGGCGTCGCCTTCGACAACGTCCGGCTGTTCCACGTCAGCCGCTCGCTGATCGCTCAGCTCACCGCGGCCCTGCAAGGTCGCACTGTCATCGGCCAAGCGCAGGGAATCGTCATGCATCGGTACGGTCTGAGCGGCGAGGTCGCGTTCGAGGTGGATCGACCCGCTGCCCTCGGCAACGAGAACGTGTTCGATGCCGAGATCGTTGTGGGAGAAAACGAGCGGCCGTGCTGGGCAGGCAGTGGTGATCGGAGAAAGCCTTCGATGCCGCGAAGCTGACCGGACCCGAGCGATGGGGCACATCGGCCCTGGGGTGACTCGTGACCTGGTTGATACCGGTTCGGGTGCTTCAACTTCCGTGCGTCCGGGTGTACTTGTCGGGTGAGCAAGGGGACGGAACGCGAAGGGGGAGCGGTGGCGATCGAATACTCCGAGGTCGTGCGGCCGGATGACACCGAGAAGGCGCAGTCGACGATCACTGTCGGATTCTTTCCGGACGACCGCCGGCCGTGGGCGGTCGATCTCGGTGGCCGTTGCCCGCGGTGCGGCCATGACCAGCCCGAGAGCCGGCATTGGTTGGTTGCGGTGGCAGGCGCCAGCAAGTTCAGCCAGACCCAGCGGGAGCAGGCCGAGGCCGAGTTCGCCGAGCTCGACATCGATCTGTCCAGCGGTGACGAGTCTTTCGACCTAAGGTGCGGATGCAGCGAGAAGCACGCGCACCGGCCGCACGGGAAATCAGGGTGCGGTGCTGCCTACCGTGTCCGGGTGGTGTGGGCGCCGTGACGCCGGGCGGACTGCAGCCGCCGGGCGGTCTGCCGGACCCCGACGATCTGGCGATCGACCAGCAGTGGGCCACGTTGTTCTCGGACCAGCTTGCGTCCGTGCGCAAGAGTGCGGAGAACTGGCGGACCGGGTTGGCCGCACTGCTCGGTCTGGTGTCGATCTTCTCGGTCGTCGGGGCGCCCAAGGCAACGAAGGACCTCGATCCACTCGCCGCGCAGCTGACCGGGCTGGGACTGTTGTGCGCAGCGCTGTTCGCGGTCCTGGGCGCGGTCGCGGCACTGCGGGCGGCGTACGGCGTGCCGCAGCAGATGACGCGGGCCGCGTTCCGCCAATTAGGGGGCAGGGCCGGCCTCGACCTGCAGCAGGCGGACAAGGCCCGTCGTGACCTGCGGCGCGCCAAGGTGCTGACCTACCTGACCTTGGCGTTCCTCGGTGCCAGCTTCGCGCTCGCCTGGTACGGTCCGTCGAAGGCGACGAACCAGGTCCGGGTGACCAAGACGTCGAAAGTGGTCGTTTGCGGGACGCTGGCCCGATCCGACGACGGAGAGATCCAGATCGACTCGACCACGGCCGGTACGACGGTGCTCAAGCTGTCCGACGTGGCGAAGCTGGAAACCGTGGAGTCGTGCGATGCCGGCTGACGACTTCCTGATGGAGGAGCACCTCGACGCCGCGGTCGGCAACATCCTGCAGGCCGTGATCTCGCGGCCTGAGTTGTACGAACGCCTGCGTCCGCCGCAGACCCGGATCGTGAAATCGAAGGGCACGGACTACAAGGCCTTCACCGTCCGGACCGGCGGCAAGGCGGTGATCCGGATGGGTGGCGCGACGTACCGGGTCCTGAACGCGCTCACCTCGACTGCAGCCACCTATTTCGTCGCGGACGAGCGCGGCAAACGGCCATCGGCGTACTGGCCGGCCGCCCGGAATCGGCTGGCGTCGGCCATCGACTGCTACGCCTCGCCGCTGCGCTCGGCGTCGGTTCGCCCGATCGAGATCTCGCCGCGGCAGGCCACGGCAGCGACGTCGTTCGCGCAGTATGCGTACCGGTTCGTCATCTGCCACGAGTTGGCTCACGTCGCGCTCGACCACACCTTCGGTGCGGGCGCGGATCCGGACAATGTCGACTCGCTGCGAGCCTCGCAGGACGAGGAACTGAGCGCCGACGCGTTCGCTCTGCGGCTCCAGCTCGGCTCGCTACCGCACCCGGACCTGATCGTGACGGCGCTGTCGGCGCCGGTCTACTTCATCTTCCTGCTCCGGGCGTTCGACGACTTCCGCCTGGCGCTCATGGGCGAGTTGGTCGATCACGAACAATGGTCGATCGAGTACTCACACCCGCCGTACCTGCATCGCATCTTCAACCTGATGCGTGAAGCCACCGCTTTGGTCGGCGATGACGCCGGTGAGGGGCTCGGTGCGGTCCAGGGCGCGCTGGAGGAGTTGGTCCAGAAGGTCTGGTCGGCTGCCCTCGAGTCCCGGGACAAGGTCGCTGCCAAGGCCACCGAACTCCTCGCCGACCCGAAGCTCACCGATGCCGCCGAGCTCACCGAACTCCTGACGAAGAGTCCGATCGGCGTCCTCCAGGCCCTGGACGCCAACCCGCAGTGGCACCTGCCCGCCTGGCCGTTCCACGCCACCGTCCCCACCGAGCTGACAACCTTCCTGGAACTCTCTCCGGCCGGCCGCGCCCGCTCCATCGCCTGACGTGGGCGCAATCTCGACGATGCCGGCCTGATCCAGCGCACCCGCGACGCCGTCGGCACCCGGACGGTCCGTCTCCAGCTCACCGATCGCGGCCGTGAGGTCGTCCAGCCCGCCATCGTGGAAGTCGCCGTTCTGCTGGATCGGTTGCCGGCGCCGCTCGGCGGACGCCGCGGTGAGCGTACGGCGGACCTCGTCGGCGAACTCACCGTCCTGCTCGAAACTCCGCTCGGCAACAACTGAGGGACTCTGACATGCCCGAGATTGCCATCCTGGACTCCCCCATTCACCACGAAGAGATGTTCAGCGGTACGCCGATCGTCTTCCGGCACGGCAACCCCGCCTCGTCGCACATCTGGCGCAAGGTGCTGCCAGAGGGCGGACCTGGCAGGCTGCTCGCACCGGACCTGATCGGCATGGGCCGATCCGGCAAGCCCGACATCGCATACACGTTCGCCGGCCACGTCCGCTACCTCGACGCCTGATCGAGGCGATGCATGAGGCCGGAATCGACACCACCGGAAGCTGGAGGCCTCATCGCTCATGAAGGTCCGCCGTCAGGGGACCAGCGATGCTCTGGTGCTTCGTGCCGCGTGGCACGACCGGACGTCGGCTTCTACGCACGACGTCCCCCAATCCGGGACCACGCCTCGTCCCGGTGAACCGCTACCGTGCAGCCAGCGTTGGGTTGAGCCGTACGAGCCGCGCGGGGGTTGTCTCGTCGAGGTCGGCTACGTCTTCGCGAGACCGCACGAAGTCGGAGAAGGATCGGTAGCCGAGTGCCCTCTCACTGAATGAGGGATCCATGCGCTTCATCTGACTCTTCACCGCGGAGCTGTGCAGCCACTCGGCGTCATCCTTCTCGTGTCCCAGGCGCAGCGCTCGTTCGAGGAGGCGCGTCGCCACCTTCTGGGGGTCTTCGGAGTCGGGATCGGTCTCGTCGGCTATCGCGGCGCCCGCGGCGCTGGTACGGCGCGAGCCGGGCTGCGACGAGGTGTCGGGTTCCTCTTCGGATTCGGCCTTGGGGTTTGTGCGTTGTTCGGTCGCCGCTCGGGAGATGTCAATGGGGGCGACGCCGGGTAGCGCGTCGTAGATCACGAGTTCGTCGCAGGCCGCGGCGAGTGATCTGCTGGTCGATCCTGCTACTCCGACGCCCACGACGTAGCGGCCAAGACGTCGGCAGCGCTGCGCCAGCGCGATGTAGTCGGAGTCTCCGGCGACGATCACCACATGGGTCAGGTCCGGAAGCCGGAACATGTCTTCGACCGCGTCCACGGCCAGTCTGATGTCGGCGCCGTTCTTGGCGTAGGCCGCAGCGGGAAACAGTTGCACCAGGTCGACTGCGCGGCTGACCAGTTGACCGCGGTAGTCGGCGTTGACCGGGTCCGACCAGTCTGCGTAGGCGCGCGTAAGGACGAGAGTGCCGAACGACGAGGCGAAGTCGATGACTGCGCCGATGTCGACCGTGGCGCGCCGGAGCTTGTCCGCGATATCGGGTTCGGCCGATCTCTGCGCCCGGTCCGACGCCCGCACCTTGTCACGCTGGAACTGGCTACGGCCATGAACCTGGTCGTAGCGCGAGATCACGATGTTGTCGAAGTCGATGTAGACGGCGACGCGGGTGATGCCGGGGTCGGCCATGGTTTCCCTTCTCATCGAGATGGTCTCCCGGCGCCATTCTGCCCAAGAACGCGAAGTAGGCCCAATGGCGCTGCCCGACGACCCTACGCGGCGCCGGGCCATCAAGGACCGTCAGCTGTGGCGGCCGACAGCTGCAACAGAAGCGAGCCCCGCCGCGTCATGCGCGGCGGGGCTGCTGTTCAATCGATCTAGTGGGCGATCGGCGCCGGCTCGCGGTGTCCGGTGTCGATGGCGAGGTCGCCGACGTAGTTGTTGCGGAGGGTGAAACGATCGCGGCTGTTGGCCTTCACCCAGTCAGCGGCCTTGACCGCGGCGTCGTCAGCCTGTGCCCGGGTCTCCCAAGTGCTGATGGACACGAAGGCCTTCTCGTCGACCTGGGCAATCCCGTAGGAGACGAAGCCCTTGCTTGCCTTGAACAAGGGAACCATGCCGGACTTGGCCTGGCCTACTACCTCGTCGTACGTGCCGGGCTTGATGTCGTACAGAGCAACGCGCGTGCTGCGCATAATGTGCCTTCCTTTGGTGGAGCGGCCTGCGTGACTCGAAGCCGGTTCCACAACTTTCAAGCTACACCAGTATCTCAATACTAGCAATATAATTCCTAGATCTGGGGGTCCGGTATACTCTGGGTCATGGCCTGGGGCTTCCTGACGAACCATGCGCAGGCTCTGCTGTGCATCGCCGATGACCCGGGCATCCGGCTGCGGGAGATCGCGACGACGCTCGGTATCACCGAGCGCGCCGCGTTCGGCATCGTCACCGATCTGGTGGAGGCCGGATACGTGGTCAAGGACAAGAACGGCCGCCGCAACCGCTACAACGTTCAGTCCGACAAGCCCCTGCCAGAGGCTCTGCTCCGGCAGCGAACAGTCGGCGAATTGGTGCACCTGCTCGCTCACACCGATCTTGAAACACACGACCAGGCCTGAGCTGACGGCCGGGACGGCATCCACGGTGCGCCCAACTGCCGGGGGCAGACGGTGTGGAATTCGGCGAAAGGCGCGACTGTTCGCAACAGCGGCGCGATCACTACCTGATAGGCGCCCATGCCTTGCGTTGCCGTGGAGCCGGGCGGGAGAGCTTCCCCCGGGGCGGCTCAATCCGTCCCAACCACCGACTGCGCCTGACCGAGGAGCACCACAAATGTCTGAAGGAATCGCGGAACTCGACCTTGCCTTGATCGGCAAGCGGCGTTGCTGTAGATACAACGGCGGGCTACTTACCGAGACACCAGGTCGCTGCCTGAGGCAAGTAGCCGGTTGGCCAGGTCTTCGGCCCGGGCGAGCCAGCGGGTGCGCTCCGCGGCGTCGGCATCGGCGACCACGCGCAGGACGACCCGATCGACTCGAGGACCGCCCAAATAGGGCGGCAGGCATCGAGCCAGATCGACTCCAATGGATCCCCGAACAGTTCGGCTTCGCGGTCCTGGGTGGTGTCGGAGGTGTTGAACACCAGCACTTCCCGCAGCGACAGCAGGGATTCGGGCTCACCGCCGGCCTCATCCAGGCGGTAGGCCACGCCTGGTACCAGGACTCGATCCATCCACCCCGCCAGGATCGCCGGGGGTTTGCCCCACCAGTTGGGGTGAACCACCACCAGCGCCGATGCGGCACTCAACTCACGTCGATGCAAGTCCAGCAGGGGGTCGCTGCCGGCCGCGAGTACCTGCTCCGCGCTCTGGCCGCTGGTGTAGGCCTCGTCGGCTCGCAGTACCGGATCGAAGTTCTCGGCGTACAGGTCGTGAACATTGACGCCCAGGCCCCGTCGCTCCAACGTGGCGACCACCCGTTCTGTCAAGGCATGGTTGAAACTGCCCGGGTCCAGGTGTCGCCGCCGTGGCCGTGCTCGATCGCTTGACGGTAGCCCGCACCGCCCCGCGGCAGCTCGAGGTCGACGCCGGCCACCGCACCGGCGCTGACGATGTGGTCCGCGGTCGCGCCCGTCATGGTGATCGTGCTCAGGCTGCCTGGGCGCCGTTTCTCGGCCACCGTCGCCGAGGCACGGTCGGCCGCGCTGACCTCCGTAGCCCTAGGCTCGGCCTATGGATTCACAAGTAGTCGTGATCGCCGATGTGTCCTCCAGTCCGGAAAACGCCGATGAACTGGGTGCGGTCCTCCAGGAACTCGGTGCAGCCTGCCGGAAGGAGCCCGGCTGTAAGTCCTACGAGGTGTTCCGTTCTCTCGACCAGCCTGAGCGCTATGTGAGCATTGAGAAGTACATCGATGCTGACGCGTTCGCGGCGCACCGGGAATCCGAGTACTTCCGCGAGATCGGCCTGGGACGTGTCATGCCGTTGACAGTGACGCGGGACGTGCAAATGCACACCAGCTCGATTCCTGTTCCGCCAAAGGTGACCTGAGGCAGCTCGCCTGCGGACTCCCGTTCGCCGGTCCGACCCAGCCTGCGCCTGCGCCAGACGCCGGCACGCGGTGCTGCTCACGGCCTTCAGCAGTACGTCGTTCGGCGCGGGAGCGCAGTCGACATGGCTCTGGTTCGGCATCGCGTTCGTTGCGGGCCTGTTGATCGCCGGGCTGACGGTCCTGCTCCCTCGCGGCGACCGCCTCGGCCTGGGTTCGCGCCAGCGTTCGCGTGTCGGCGTCGGTCGCGCGCGTCAGCAGCACATGGCTGAGCACCACGAGGACGGCGACCACGAGCGTCGCCGTCAGGACGGCGAGCGACACGACGCGCGCCCGGAAACCGGTCAGTCCCATCGATAGCAGACTCCACGCACGGTCGCGACCCGGCCAGCGATGCCGAGCCGCTCGAGCTTCACCCGCAGCCGCCGCAGGTACGAGTCCAGCGTGTTCTCGCTGACCTGAGCCCCGTGTGGCCAGCCGGCAGCGACCAGCGCATGCCGCCGGACGACCTGGCACGGAGATCAGGCGGCCGAGCAGCCGGAACTCGGTCGGCGTCAACGCTTCGCCGTCAGTACCTCGCCGTACCTCGTGGCTGGGCGGGTCGAGCATGACCTCGTCAACGGTCAGCGCAACCGTGGCCCGACGCAGCAGCACCTGCGTCCGGACGAGCAGTTCGCGGATGTCGAACGGCTTGGTCAGGTAGTCGTCGGCGCCGACCTCGAACCCACTCACCTTGTGAGCGGCTCACCCCGGGCGGTCAGCATCAGGACCGGGGCGTCCACCCCTTGCGCGCGCAGCGCCAGGCAGAACGTCCCTCCCGCCGGCGTCGGGAAGACCGATGTCGAGAATCACGACGTTCGGCGCCGGATCCAGTTGAGCGAGCAGCTCGACGCCGGTCGCGCTGGCGGCAACCGAGTGCCCGTCGCTTTCCAGCGCCCGGCGCAGAACTCCGCGCAACGCTCGGTCATCTTCACAAACAGCAACCTTGGCCACCACCCCAGTACCGTACCGACCAGCCGAAACCCCGTGTGGCAACAGGCCACCGGTCCGCCTGCGCGCCGCTACCCGTGATTGGGTGCTTGCCCTGCTTATTCGTCGACCCCACCGTTTCAGGGCCGCCCGTTCGACCCCGGGATCAGCCGCGATGCCCTTCAACGTCGCGCCCGCGCTCGTCGTACGCCCTACGGTTTCTCAACCCCGGACAAGCGATCGCCCCGATATCACGTTGGGGGACGGGCCGGGATGGGTTCGAGGTCGATGTCGACGATGTGGACGCGGGCTGTGACGGGGCGGTCGGTGATGGCTTGGGTTGCGGCGTGGTGGACGGCGGCGCCGACTTCGGCGGCCTGGTGGTTGATGTCGACGACTATGCGTACGTCGACGCGTGCGTGACCGTCGGCAGTGAGGTGGACGTCTACTCCGGCGGTGTCCGGGGCCTGTGTGCCGGTGGTGCGTTCCCAGGCCTGAGCCGCGAACTGCCGAAGGAGGCCGACCACACCGGGCTGCAGCCGTACGACGCCCGGTACGGACCGGGCCGCGCGGGCGACGCTGTCGGCGTACCGGATGTCGTGCAGGACGCTGGTGGGTACGGGCCGCTCGGGAGCGTGCTTGCTGTCGGTCATGACCGGCCTCCGGGGTAGCGCTCGTCGATCCAGACGTCGGCGACCTCGAAGTCGAGGGAGTCGAGCTGGAGGCCGATGCGTTGCGGTAGCGCGCTCGCGACGCGCCGGCGAGCCTCGGCCAGCGCGGCGACGCGGCCGGAACCGAAGCGCAGCGAGACCGACATCCAGACTCGGATGGTGCCAGGGGCGCCTGATTGGTCCGCGGCTGGATCGATGCGGCACTCATGCGCCCGGATGCCGTCTACACCGTCGACGACGTAGCGCAGAACGGCGGCGAGGGCGTGGAAGGAGATGTCGACGTACCCTGTGGCGGTCGGCAGTTCGGGGGGTAGCTGGATGGTGCGGGCGAGCCTGAGGTCGGCGCGGACCGCGGTCATGATCGAGTCGACCAGGTTCGCCGGTAGTTCGGTCTGGTCCTCGACGAGGAGCTTGGTTGCCTCGGCCAACTGACTGAGGCCGGCTCGGGTGGTGGTGCAGTGCGGACAGTCGAGGCCGTGGGCGGTGACGCGGTCTGCTCGGAGGTCGTCCCAGACGGCGTCGACGGTCTGCCCGCACGGCAGTTCATAGTCGGCAGTCCGGTAGTCGCCTCCCCGGTTGTCGGTGGGCAGCTGGGCCGGGTTCATCTCCACGGTTTCATCACCTCCGCAAGCTCTGCTCGTGCTCTGGCTATCCGTCCTCTGACTGCTGCGGGTGAGGTTTCGAGGAGTTCGGCGATCTCGTTGTACGAACGTCCGTGGACCTCGCGCAGCAGCCAGCAGGCCCGTTGTGGTGGCGGCAGTTGCTGTAGCGCCAGCGCCAGCGCCTTCATCGCCTCGGTGCCGGCCGCTGCTCGTCCGGGGTCGCCCTCGATGCTGGTTTCTGCCAGTTCGCGGCCGTCGTCGAGCACGGCGGTCGGCTTGCGCCGCTGCAGGATGGTGAGGCACTTGTTGGTCGCGGCCTTGTACAGCCAAGAGCTGAAGGCCTCGTTGCAGCGGATCTCGGGCAGCCGCCGCCACGCGGTGACGAACACGTCCTGGGTGACGTCCTCGGCCTCCCCGCTGGCGCCGTTCAGCATTCTCAGACAAAGGGTGTAGATGCGGCGCTGGTAGCGGCGCACCAGAAGTTCGAACGACGCGGGGTCGCGGTTCTTGGCGCGGGCTACCAAAGTCGCCTCGTCGATCTCCGCGAAGTCGCCCATGGATGTAGAGACGACACCGACTCCGCGAATGTCACGGTCCCGAGTCCGATCAGTCCCGCTGACGGTGCTCACACCACCAGCATCACTCTCGGCCGCGGATATCGCCACAGGCGCGACGAGGGCGGCGCGAACAGCAAGGAACTTGAACTTGGACCGTGACATCGCGGCCCGCGGTGTTGTCCAACCATCAGAAGATCACGAACGCACACCCAGAACCCGACCAGTAAAGGATCGTCCGATGAGCGACACCACCACGACCGCGAAGATCGCGGCGAAGCCCGGCCCGGGCAGCGACGTCACCAGCACCACAGATCTGGGTGCCGGCCCGGGCGGCAAGACCACCATCGCCGATGTCGTCGTCTCGAAGATTTCGGGTATAGCGACCCGGGAAATCATCGGCGTCCACGCCCTCGGTGGCGGCGCCGCGCGGGCGGTCGGCATGCTGCGTGACCGGATGCCCGGATCGCGGACCAACATGTCCCAAGGCGTCTCGGTCGAGGTCGGCGAGACGCAGGCGGCGGTCGACATCGAGCTTGTCGCGGAGTACGGCGTGAGCATCGCCGACCTCGCCCAGGAGATTCGCCGCAATGTCATCTCGGCGGTCGAGCGGATGACCGGCCTCGAGGTCACCGAGGTCAATATCGCCGTCAGCGACGTCCACCTGGAAGGTGAGGACGAGTCGGAGGACCAGGCCGGGGTTGAGCCGATGGAGCGTCGAGTCCAGTGAGCGCATCGACTGTCGGCCTGTTCGCCGGGCTGTTGATCGCGATCGCCGCCGTGACGGGTGGGTTCCTCGGATTCCTGCTGGCATTGGTGCTCGGGGCAGCCGGTTTCCTTGCCGGTCGTCTGCTGACCCATGGCACCAAGGGCCTTGACGACCTGATGGCGCGCCGCAGCCGTGGCTGACATCCTCATCCCCGTTGCTCCGGCCGCCCAGCCGTTGCGGTCCGACAGGAGCGACGCGGGGGAGCGGGGACGCCTGGAGATCGGTCAGCGCGTGGTCGAGAAGATTGCCGAAGCCACAGCTGGTCGGCATCCCGCCGTACTGCGCCAGTCCGCCACGTTCGGTCGCGGGCTGCCGAAAGCGAAGGCTCAACTCGCGGGACGCAGAGCGCGTGTCCAGTTGGAGATCCCGGTCGGTTGGGGACACCTGCTCGGTGAGCTGGCGGCCGACGTGCGCGACCAGGTCCGCGAAGAGGTGGAAGCCTTGACCGGCTTGGGGATCGACGGTGTGGACGTCGACATCTCTGCCGTCGAGGTCTCGCCGGTCGGGAGTGACGCCACGGAGTGTGCCCTCGATGCCGGCGGTCAGACCGCTCCTGGTGCCGCTGCTCCCGCCAAGCGACCGGTCGCGGCACCGGCGGCTGCGGCTGTGGGGATCATCGCGGCGCTGGCGGCGATCCTGATCGGTGCCGTCGGTGTCCGCGAGACGCTCGTTTCGACCGGGACTGTCGGCGGTTCGTCGTGGCTGGAGTGGTTGTTCGGCAAGGCCGAAGTACTGAAGCCGGTCGACTGGATGATTCCCGCCGGGATCGCCGCCGTCCTGCTCGGGGTATGGGTCCTCCTCGCCACGCTGAAGCCCCGCAAGGCGACGCACCTGGCGGTCGGCGATCGCGCCGCCGGTGTCTGGATCCGCGCTCGCGATGCCGCCCGCTTGGCGGCCGAGTCCGCGCGTGCGATCGACTCCGTCACCGGCGCCAAGGGGGCCGCCAAGCGTCGGAAGGTACGGGTCTCGGTCACGACGATCGGCGACGCGGAACGTGTCCGCGAGGAACTCGCGGCGACAGTGCAGGCACGGTTGCACGAGATCACTCCCACACCTCGGGTGCGCGCCCGGGTCACCGTCGAGGAGCCGTGAGATGCGCCGCGGAATCATCGCCTTCGACCGGATCGCCGGTCTCCTGGTCGCCATCGTCCTGATCGGCGCTGGAGCCGCAGCGCTCGGGTGGCGCTACGACCTGATCCCCAACGCCCCCGACCGGATCCGCATCGTCGGGCTCACCGACCTCCCCAGCGAGCCATGGTGGCCCTGGGCAACGGCCGCCGGCAGCGTCCTGCTCATCGTCCTCGGCCTTACCTGGCTGACAAGGCACCTGCCCCATCGCCGGGTCGGGCAGCTTCGCCTGCCGGGCTGCGACGCCACCGGACGGCTGAGTGCCGATGCCAATGCCGCTGTCAACGCAGCCGCACAGATCATCGCGATGGCGCCCGGCGTCCGGGACGGCTCGGGCCACGTCGTCCTCGACCGTGGACAGCTTGTCGCAGAACTCCATTGCACACTGGAGCCGGCAGCCGACCTCACCGTCGTACACGTCGCCGCTCAGCAGGCAGCCGCCGACCTGCACCGGGTCCTCGGCCGCGAAGACCTGTACCACCGCATCGAACTCCGCGTCGCACGAACCGACAGGACCCCTACCCCCCGGGTCGGCTGAAGGGCACGGGCGATGAGTTGGCGGTTGGTACCCGATGACGGCAGCGCCGGATATCTGTTCTGGTGGTGCCGATTCGGCGGGCTCAGGCTTTCGGGATCGGCATTCCGAAGTTCGCCGGAGTGATGTATTCGGGTCCTGGTCCGCCGCGGTTGCCGGTCTCGAGTTCGTCGATGGCGGCGAGCTCGTCGGCTGTGAGTTCGAAGTCGAGGACGTCGAGGTTCTCGGCGATCCTTTCGGGCTTGGTCGACTGGGGATGACGGAGCGGCCGTGCTGAAGGCCCAGCGGAGCATGACCTGGGCCGGCGACTTGCCGTGTGCTCGGGGATGTCGCAGATGACCGCGTCTGGAGGGCGCTGGTGTGACCGATGTCGCGGTAGAAGGTGATGCCGCCGATCGGTGGCCAGGCTTGATTCAAGAGGCCGTGCGCATTGTCGAAATCCTGCACCTCGCGCTGCTGAAAGTACGGGTGGATCTCCAGTTGGTTGACCGCCGGGACCACGGTCGTGGCGTCGAGGAGAGCACGGAGATGGTCGACCATGAAGTTGCTGACGCCGTTGGCTGTTGCTGCGGCGGGCTTAGTGTGGCCGTTCTCGAACTGGCTGACTGATGCAGCCGTGACCGAGCCGAGTTCTCACGCCAACTGCACCTGAGTCAAGCCGCGCAGTTCCCTGGCCAAGCGCAGCCCCGGCCCGATCGAACAGGGCCGCGACATCACCCGGGTCCAGTTGGGCTGATTCACGAAAGTCGTTTCCACGCCGGTTGCTGTCCGCGGTCGGCGGACGGTCCTAGATCTTCCTAGTGCGCTCGCATCTTGGGCACACCTTGGTTACTGACAGGTCGGATGACTCACCGATGACACGGTGTGCTTGCTGTTGGTGAGTCGATTTGCACCCAACGGCGGCCTGCCAGATCTCGTATGAGATCTGGCCCAGTCAACGCAGACTGGCCGACGAGCGTGAGCGACTCGCCAAGATGGTCAACACCCAATTGTCTTCCGGACGTCCCGGTTCGATACCGGAGCGCGAATGGAAGCGACTGAGGCATGTCGCTCGCGATATCCAGGACGGTGTTCTCCGCACTCGGTTCGACTCGGCCCGCGTTCCTGAATGGTTCTACAAGCGCCTCCGGGACGATGATGAACGCGACTTCGGAAACACCGCTGAAGGACACCGCTCGCGCCTCGCGGGCAGTCCGTAGTGCGACCCGCAGTCCGCGTACAAACGCCTGGCGAGGGTTGTGCCTAGCGAGCGTTGTGGAGATGGATGCCTACGACAACTTGCGCGGGCGGGCACAGGACAGCGGTGCGCCGTCTGCTGGTGGCCGCCCTGCTGGGTTCGCTCCAGGTCGGCCCGAACCACCCCCACGGCACCGTCCTCGAGTTCACCACCCCACTCCGACGGGCGGGTTCTTGAGGTCGCGCACAGCGTCTGTATATCCGTGTGGTGATCACGCGTAACATGCGCTCAAGACTGACCGGCCAAGAAGGTACGGGCGATCCTGGAGTGATTGATTGGTGCCTGCAGCAACGGCAGCCGATGCTACCTATTCGCAGACGATGACGGCTGACTGGAGGCGGATCGCATCCCGGCCTGGTGCGGCACCGAACATGCGCCGGTATTCGCGGCTGAATTGGGAGGGGCTGTCGTAACCGACTGCGTAGCCGATCGCGGCCACGTCGTGGGGTGCTGCGATGAGTTCCATCCTGGCCTTCTGCAGGCGGATCTGTTGGCGCAGTCGGTGATCAACGTGCTGAAGTCGCAGTTTCTGGTACTGCAGCGGGCTCATCGCGGTGACCGCGCGGAAGTGGCGGTTGCGGGAGGAGACACTGATGCCGATGTCCCAGGCGAGGTCGTCGATGCGGATCACGCGGTCGTAGCGCGAACGGACCCATTCGACGGCGCGAGCGACGAGCGCGAGACGGCTGTCGGCCATGCCTGCCTGTCTCATCAGAGCGGCGTGCGGTCCGTTCAACAGGCGCCAGTGAATCTCGCGCCGTACGCCGGCTCCCAGGACCTGGAGTTCGCGTGGGTCGTCGAACAGCCGGAGGAGGCGGACCAAGGAGTCGAGCAGGTCGTCGTCCGCGTCGCTGATGGCCATCCCTGAGCACGCTTACCAGCAGGGTCCGCTCGACCTCTTCAACATGCTCAGCTGGAGCGACCTTCTCTCGCACCAGGAAGACGTCGGATCTGTCGCCGGTCTCGTCAGGATGATGCGGGCCGAGCGCAGGCTGCGCGGCGCGCTGGAACGGTTGCCGCTGCGCGGCACGATGGACGGCCTGGGCGGACGAGGAGCTCCTTGGTACGACGAGTGGATCGACCACCCCGACGTTCACGATCCCTACTGGGATGGGTTCCGTGCCACCGAAGCGCTGGCGCGGTCCACGGTGCCTACCTTGCTGATCGGTGGCTGGTACGACTACCAGATTGACCTTGTGGGCTGCGGTGAGGTCGCCGGAGTGATTGGTCTTTGCGCGGTTCTGGAGCTTGAGGCACAGGGCGGTCCGGGCGGCGGTCTTGGTGGTGCCGGTGGCGGTGACGGCGCGGACCTTCCCGTCGTGGTCGCGGAACCTGGCGTGGGCCAGGTGCTTGGCGGGTTTGTGGTTCTTGGTGGTCTTCAGGGGCCTGGTGGAGATCTCTCCCCAGGTTCCGATGGGCAGTGGTGTCCTCGGCATGTCTTGCCTCCAACCGGTGTGAGCGTTACTTGTTCAACGCTCGGGCGGTTGCGGAGGGTTGGAGAGTCGGACATGTCGCGCACGCCTGTGAGCTGACGCACAGTCACGCCGAGACGAAGTCAGCACATTCGGTCGGCGAGACAGACGTGCGGCTTGAAAGCGTTCAATAAGAGGTGTCCTGCGGACATGAAGAAACCCAGGACACTCGCGTGACCTGGGCTTTTGTGCGCCGCCAGGGACTCGAACCCCGAACCCGCTGATTAAGAGTCAGCTGCTCTGCCAATTGAGCTAGCGGCGCTTGCAACGAGAGGACTCTAGCAGGGGGATCCCGGAGTTGCGAAATCGGTTAGGTGGTGAGGATGGTCATGGCGGCGTTGTGGCCGCCGAGGCCGGAGACGGCGCCGCCTCGGCGGGCGCCGGAGCCGCAGATCAGGAGGTTGGGGGCGTCGGTTTCGGTGCCCCAGCGGCCGGCGTCTTCGGGGCTGGTGGCCCAGGGCCATTGGAGGTCGCCGTGGAAGATGTGGCCACCGGGCATGCCGACGGATTGCTCGATGTCGTACGGCGTCTTGGCCTCGATGCACAGGTTGCCGTCGGCGTCCCGGGCGATGCAGTCCTCGAGCGGTTCGGCGAGGTACGACTCGAGCCCGGCCAGCACGCGCCGGGTGGCGAGAGCGCGGGCCGAATCGTTGTCGGAGGCAAACAACCGGGCGGGGAAGTGGACGCCGAAGACGGTCAGCGTGTGGTAGCCCGCGGCAACCAGCTCGGGGGAGAGGATCGACGGATCGGTCAGTGAATGGCAGTACACCTCGGACGGCGGTACGGCGGGCAACGAGCCGTCCGCCGCAGTGCGGTACGCCGACTCGAGCTGGCTGTAGTCCTCGTCGATGTGGAACGTACCGGCGAAGGCCCGCGCCGGGTCGTCACCGGACTTCAGAGCCGGTAGATGACGCAGCAGGAGGTTGATCTTCAGCTGCGACCCCTCCGGCTTCTCGACACCGCCCTTGCCGCGCAGCGAAGCCAAGGTCGCCGGCGCGACGTTGGAGAGCACCCAAGAGCAGTCGACAGAACGCTCACCGTCACCACCGAGCCAGGTGACCGAGCCGCGCTTCCCGTCGACCTCTACCGAGGTGACTTCCGCGTTGGTGACCAGTGCGGCCCCAGCACGTCGGGCCGCCGCGGCCAGCGCGTCGGTGACCGAGCCCATGCCTCCCACCGGCACGCGCCACTCACCGGTGCCGTTGCCGATCAGGTGGTACAGGAAGCACCTGTTCTGGATCAGTGACTCGTCGTGCAGCCCGGCGAAGGTGCCGATCACGGAGTCCGTCGCGACTACGCCTCGCACGGTGTCGTCGGTGAACCGGCGTTCGATGGCCTCACCCAGCGGCCTCTCCACCAACTCGTCCCACAGAGCCCTGTCGACACGGGAGCGGATGTCCGCCGCCGACTGCAGCGGCTCCAGCAGGGTGGGCGCTACGGCGGCCGCTAGTGAGCCCACAGCTCCGTAGAAGCCCGTCCAGGCCTCGTACTCCGTGTCGCTGCCCGTCAGCGTCCGGAACGAGTCCCTGGTGCCGGGGCCTTCCGGCCGCTCGACCAGCAGGCCGACGTCGCGTCCACCTCGACGTACGGGTGTGTACGAGGCCACCGCGCGTGAGCGGAGGTCCAGATCGAGGCCTAGGTCGGCGACGATCTTGTCGGGTAGCAGACTGACAAGGTACGAGTACCGCGACAGCCGCGCGTCCACGCCCGGGAAGACGCGTTCACTGACCGCTGCGCCGCCGGTATGCGCCTGCTGCTCCAGGACGAGCGTGGAGAGCCCGGACTGGGCCAGGTAGGTCGCGGCGACGAGACCGTTGTGCCCGCCACCGACAATGACGACGTCGTAGAAGTCCTTCATCCCACCGGCCAATCGAGCTTGTGGTAAGCGGCGTCCCAGAACATCCATTCGTAGCGGCACGTCGTGGCGAAGTGCTGGTGACAGCGTTCCCGCTCGGTGGTGCCGACGTCCAGTGTGTCTGTCACTGCAAGCACCTCCTCGACTACCGCATCGAACTCCTCGGAGCCGTACGTCGCGATCCACCGCGCGTACACCGGGTCCGGTGAGGACCGCTTGAGCAGCTCACGTCCCACGTCCCGGTAGATCCAGTAGCAAGGCAGTACGGAGGCCACGGCCTCGGCGTACGTTCCGGTGGCGCAGGCAGCGGTCAGATAGGACATGTACGCCGTGGTGGTCGGACCGGAACTAGCCGCTTCCACGTCCGCCGCCGTCAGCCCGAGGGACTCCAGCAGCGAAGTGTGCAGGTCCCGCTCGACCGCGATGGCGTTCGCCGCGTGCAGTGCGAACATGCTGACGGCGTCCTCGTCCGTGGCCCGGCCGGCGACCAGGCTGAGGGCCCGTGAGTACGCCCGCAGGTAGTGACTGTCCTGGATGATGAAGTACCGGAACGCGTCGTGGTCGAGCGTCCCGTCGGTCAGCCCGGTGATGAACGGGTGCCGGACGATCTCGTCGTACACCGACGCCGCACCGCGGTCCCACAGCTCATCGGAAAACGCCATCCCCACTCCTCGCGGTCGACTGGCACCGACCTTATCCACAGGGCACGCAGCAATCACGAGACGCAGGTCACTTCCTCGCCATACTCTGAGGCATGGGTGCAGAAGCGGGGATGCCGCCGGAGACGCCGTTGCTGCGGCAGATCCGTGCGTCGGTGATCGGTGACGACCAGGTGATGCCCGGGCCGTACGGTCCGCGCCGGGTGACGTACGCGGACTACACCGCGTCCGGGCGGGCGCTGACGTTCCTGGAGGACTTCATCCGCGAGGAGGTCCTGCCGCGGTACGCGAACACGCACACCGAGTCGAGCGGGACCGGTCTGCAGACCACCCGGCTGCGGGAGGATGCCCGCCGGATCATCCACAACAGCGTGGGCGGCGACGACGAGACCGCGGTGATCTTCTGCGGCTCGGGCGCGACCGGGGCGATCGACAAGCTGATCGGGATCATGGGTCTGCGGATCCCG
Source organism: Kribbella jejuensis (assembly GCF_006715085.1). Taxonomy (NCBI): domain Bacteria; kingdom Bacillati; phylum Actinomycetota; class Actinomycetes; order Propionibacteriales; family Kribbellaceae; genus Kribbella; species Kribbella jejuensis. The sequence continues at coordinate 1,184,562 of NZ_VFMM01000002.1, forward strand.
GCCGAGCTCGACGACAGGTACCACCTGACCGACCAGATCCCGCCGGAGCGGCGCCCGGTCGTTTTCATCGGCCCGTACGAGCACCATTCCAACGAACTGCCCTGGCGTGAGTCGATCGCCGACGTGGTGGTGATCAGTCAGGACGGCGACGGCCACATCGACATCGACCAGCTCGAGGCGCGACTCCAGCAGTACGTCGACCGCCCGCTGAAGATCGGCTCGTTCTCCGCGGCGAGCAACGTCACCGGCATCGTCAGCAACACGCAGCGGGTGTCGGCGCTGCTCCACCAGTACGGCGCCTTGTCGTTCTGGGACTGCGCCGCCGCCGCGCCGTACGTCGAGATCGACATGTACGGCGGCCGCGACCAGAACCCGCTCTCGTACAAGGACGCGATCTTCCTCAGCCCGCACAAGCTGATCGGCGGACCGGGCACGCCGGGGGTGCTCGTCGCGCGGCGCGAACTGCTCCGCAACCGAGTCCCGGACGTACCGGGTGGCGGCACGGTCGCGTACGTGAACCCGTTGGAGCACCGCTACCTCGACGACCCGGTGCACCGCGAGGAAGGTGGGACGCCGGCGATCATCGGGTCGATCCGGGCCGGGCTGGCGTTCCAGCTGAAGCAGGCCGTCGGGATCGACGTGATCCGCGCGCACGAGGACGCCTACCTGCGGCGTGCGGTCGAGGCGTGGAAGAACGAGCCGAACCTGCAGATCCTCGGCAACCTCGACGCGGAACGGCTGTCGATCGTGTCGTTCGTGGTGAAGGCGCCGTCCGGGCGCTACCTGCACCACAACTTCGTCGTCGCGCTGCTGAACGACCTGTTCGGCATCCAGTCCCGCGGCGGCTGTTCCTGTGCGGGTCCGTACGGTCACACGCTGCTCGGGATCGACCTCGACCGGTCGCACGAGTTCGAGGAGGAGATCCTGCACGGCTGCGAGGGGATCAAACCGGGCTGGGTGCGCGTCAACTTCAACTATTTCATCTCCGAGGCAGTGTTCTCGTACGTCGTCGAGGCGGTCAAGCTGGTCGCCCGGGACGGGTGGCGGCTGCTCGCCGACTACCGTTTCGATCCGTCGAACGGCCTGTGGCGGCACCACCGCGGCCCGGTCGAGCCGCCGATGCGCCTCTCGCAGGTCGGGTACGACGCCGACGGCAAGCTCAGGTATCCGCGCCACGACCACACCGCCCCCGAGTCCGCCCTCGACGACTACCTGGCCGAGGCCCGCGATCTGTTGTCCAGGTGTCAGGAACGACGCCTCCAGGCAGAGGGACGGGTCAACGAGGAGTTCGATCAGCTGCGCTGGTTCGACCTGCCGTCCACGTGTCTGATGCCCGACTGACGGCGGTTGGGTAGCACGACGTACGGCGGTCCCCTCTAAAGTCTGGGTGTGAGCAGCTCGGAGGAGGACGACGCAGGCGGCGAGAGCCTGCTGACAGTGCTGGTCGCGCTGACCGCGAACCTGCTGATCGCGGTCGCCAAGACTGTTGTCGCGGTGATCACCGGATCGGCCTCGATGGCGGCCGAGGCGGCACACTCGTGGGCCGACACCGGCAACGAGGTCTTCCTCCTGGTGGGGGAGCGGCGGGCGCGTAAGCCGGCCGACCAGACGCATCCGCTCGGCTACGGGCGGGTCGGGTACATCTGGTCGATGTTCGCCGCCTTCGGCCTGTTCACGGTCGGTGCCGCGGTGTCGGTGTGGCACGGTATCCAGTCCCTGCAGCACGGCGAAGCGGAAGCCACGTCGTACGGCTGGGCGTACACCGTGCTCGGGGTCTCGTTCGTGCTCGAGGGGATCTCGTTCGCGCAGGCACTGCGGCAGACCAAGGCCGGTGCGCTGGAGCGGATGCTGCGCCCTTGGCGGTACGTCCGGATCACGTCCAACCCGGTGCTGCGGGCGGTGTTCGTCGAGGACCTGTCCGCGCTGATCGGCATCGTGATCGCGACGCTGGCGATCGCAATGCATCAGCTCACCGGCAACGCGGTCTGGGACGCGGTCGGCTCGATCGTGGTCGGTGTGCTGCTCGGTGCGGTCGCGCTGTTCCTGATCAGCCGGAACATGGACTTCCTGACCGGCGAGGCGGCCAGCCCACTGGCCCGCAACCGGGTGCTGCGCGCGTTGCTCGAACACGAGGACATCGAGCGGATCACGTTCCTGCACATGGAGTGGGTCGGCGCGGACCGGATCTTCCTGGTCGCGGCGGTCGATGTCACCGGCAACGACGTCGAGTCCGAGGTCGCCGCGCGGTTGTACGCGATCGAGGACGCGCTGAACGCCCGCCCGGAGATCCAGCAGGCGATCCTGACGTTGTCGCGGCCCGGCGACGCGACCAGCCTGCAGCCGGGCGAGCTACCCCGCTGGTACGTCGAGCCGTCCCCTTAGTGCAGCCTCGCCTGGAAAACGGTCCGTTGAGGTCGTGCGGCGGCTGTTCGTCGGACGAGGTGTACGCTTCCCGACCGTGGAGCCCGTACACGTGGCGGTTTCGGCTTTGGCTGCATTGTTGCCGATCACGAACCCGGTCGGAGCGTTGGCTGCCTTCGCAGGCCTGACGGTCGGCGTGGACCCCGCCGCGATGAAACGCCAGGCGGTGCGGACGGGCGTGTACGTGCTCGGCATCCTGGCGGTGTTCGCGCTGCTCGGCACGTTGGTGCTCGAAGGGCTCGGGATCGGCCTGCCCGCGCTGCAGATCGCCGGCGGGCTGGTCGTCGGTCACTCCGGCTTCGGGATGATCGTCGCCCGGCAGACTCTGACCGAGGACGAGAAGACCCACGGTGTGGTGAAGACCGACGTGTCGTTCTCGCCGATGGCACTGCCGCTGGTCGCAGGACCGGGCGCGATCGGCGTCGTGATCGCGCTGACTGCGCGGCACCCCGGCATCACCAATCGGCTCGCGGTGATCGTCGGAGCGGCCGTGATCGCGGCGCTGGTCGCCGTACTGCTCCGGTTCGGTACGCCGCTCGTCGACAAGCTGGGGCCGACCGGACTCGGGGCGTTGAGCCGGATCATCGGCTTCCTCACCCTGGCCATCGGCGTCGAGCTGGTGACCCACGGCGTACTCGCGGCAGCGAAGTAGGACTGGCGGCGAAGTAAGGCCCGGCGCCCACCTGAGCGCCGGGCCTGCCCCCGGACTACTTTCCGTACGTGGCGTTGGAGACCGGCGGGAGTTTCCACGCCTTGCTCTTGGCGATCGCGGTGAGCTCCTTGACGGACAGCAGCGGCGTGGGTCGCGTGTGCGGCGTCCCCTTCTCGGCCGGGGCGTTGTAGCTGGTGAGATTGACGCTGCGGCCGTCGCGACGCACCAGCACTACGTAGTTGCTGACGACGCCGTACTCCGCCTGGCGGCTGTCGGAGTACTCCGGCGACTCCTTCACGGTGTACAGGACCGATCCGTCGGGAAGGGTGGTGCAGCCTTGGCGGGCCGGGACGCACGGGTTCTGGTTGCCGCCGCCGGACAGCAGGACGTCGACGCGGGCGGCGCCGCGGCCGTCGTCGACGACGTACGCTGCCGCGGTGAAGTCGCCCTCGCCCCAGGTCTCCGGCTGCGAGAACGTCCGTCCCGGGGCCGCGACGAGCGACTTCAAGGTGGTGAGTGTCTGCTGCGAGTTGACGGCGTGTGTGCTGGACGGCGTCGGCTTGACCGACGGTGCGACCGACGGTTTCGCGGACGGCTTGGTGATCGCGATCGGCGTACCGGCGGCGGCCCGGTCGGCGGGGGAGCCGAGCACGTGGATGCCACCCGCGATCAAGCCCGCGGTGGCCAGTACGGCTCCGGTGCCGCCGGCGGTGAGCAGCGTCGTACGCCGCCGACGCAGGCGAGTGCCCTGCGCGACCGTGCGTTCCAGCAGGTCCGGTGTGACGGGTTCGAGGTTCTCGGTGGCCCGCTGCATCAGGTCGGTGAGTTGGTTGTTCATGGGTTCTCCTGAGCTCAGAGCGCGATCAACTGGTCGGCACCGTCACCCAGAACCGCCCGCAGGCGCTCCAGGGCTCGGGCGGTGCGAGTCGTGATCGCACTGGTCTTCTTGCCAAGATCGAGCGCCACCTGCTCGACGCTGCGATCTTCGAAGAACCGCAGCACCAGCACAGCCCGATCCAACGGCGCGAGTTCCCCCAACGCACTCTGCAGAGCGACCCGCAACTCCACATCCCCAGCCCGCTCGACCACCTCCGGAAGCACCCCCGTAGGCCGCTCCCCCCAACTCTTCCGCCGCCGCTGCGAGATATACGTCCGCACCAACGCAGTCCGCGCGTAGGCGTTCGGGTTCTCGATCCGGTGCCACACCTTCAGAAGGTTGGCCAGCGTGTCCTGCACCAGATCCTCGGCGTGATGCCGATCACCGGTCAGCAGCCACGCGGTCCGGTACAGCTGAGATAGTCGCGCCCGCGCGAACTCCTCGAATTCCTCGGTAGCACTCATCCGCTGCCTCTCGTAGATGCCTCTGCCCCAAGAGACGCATCCACAGCCGCGTCAGATCACACCAAGCTCAGAACACCTTGGAAAGAACCCAAACCGCGAACGCCAAGACCCCCACCACAAACGTCACCACAACCACCAACCCGTACCCGAACCAGGCACTCCCACTCAACTTCACAACAGCATCCTTACACGCGAACGAGCCCCCGGCGGTGAGTGACAAACAAACCCAGCCACAGGAGCCGAGCGAAGCGAAGGCAAAGGGGGTGCGGGTGGCGGAGCCCCCGCTTGCGGCAAGCGAAGCGCAGCCGCACAAAATGACGAAGCCGACCAAACCTGCGCTCTCCGCAGGCATGGCCGGCCGTCGGGTGAGTGACGGGACTTGAACCCGCGACCACCTGGACCACAACCAGGTGCTCTACCAGCTGAGCTACACCCACCATTGCCGTCCGAACTGCAACGGCTGAGCAATCATAGCGATGAAGTCGCGGGACAAGAAATCCGCAGGTCAGGAGGCGGTTGGGGTGTCTTCGGTGGGTGTTGTGAAGAGGCTGGCGGCGGCCCGTGCGGTGCTGGAGTCGGGCCCGGGCTGCGGTACGAAGACGGTCTGGCGGTAGTACCGCAGTTCGTCGATGCTCTCGGTGATGTCGGCGAGCGCGCGGTGGTTGCCGTTCTTCGCGGGGGTCGCGTAGTAGACCCGCGGGTACCAGCGGCGGACGAGTTCCTTGATCGAGCTGACGTCGACGTTGCGGTAGTGCAGGTGTGACTCGACCCGCGGCATGTCCCGGACCAGGAACGTACGGTCGGTGCCGACCGAGTTGCCGGCCAGGGCGGCCTTGCGGGGCTCCTTGACGTACGACGTGATGAAGTCGAGCACCTGCTGCTCGGCGTCGGCCAGCGGGATGCCGTTGGCGAGCTCTTCGAGCAGGCCGGACGCGGTGTGCATGTCGCGGACGAAGTCGCCCATCTGCTCGAGCGCGCCGGGTGGTGGGGCGATCACCAGGTCGATCCCGTCACCGAGCACGTTCAGTTCGTAGTCGGTGACGAGCACCGCGACCTCGATCAGAGCGTCGTTCGCCAGATCGAGGCCGGTCATCTCGCAGTCGATCCACACCAGCCGGTCGTTCATGGGCACCCACCTTACGGCGAGCCGCCGACACTGCCGTCATGGCGTGCCCTGTCAGCGCGGCGCGTGGCCGATGTGGACGCTCCGGACGGCGAGTACGGCGAGGTCGGTACGGTGTCCGAGGAAATACGGCCCCTCCGGGTCCAGTAACTGCTGCCAGACCTCCAGGTCCGCGGGATCGAGCCACTCCTCATCAGCCATCGCGTGCCCATGCCCGTGCCCGTGACCCTCTCCGGTCAGCCAGCCGAGCCGTTTCCGTAGCCCCTCGATGACTTCCTCCCGTCGCTCCGGCGACAGTGGCGGCGGTGTCTCGCTCAGCACGCTCCGCGTGGTCACCTCCACGAGCCCGGCCCGCGTCAGAGCGTCGGTCCATCCGTACGGCATCGGCACCGACCCGGGCAGCGAGTCCCGCATCACCTTGAACCACCGGTCCTGCGCCAGATCCAGCCGCAACTCCAGCCCCGGCTCGCCGATGCCGAGATCCCACGGCAGGTACCGCGCCGGCAGGCCGCCCTCGGCCAGCGCCAACCGCCCGCCCGGCGCAAGCAGCGAGGCCAACGCGTCGACGGCTGCCTGCTGGTCGGCAGCGTGGTGTACCGATGCCGACGCCCAGATCAGGTCCGCCGGCGCATCGATTGCCTGGCGCAACGGTTCCGCACCGTCGTCCATCGACGCGAGTTCGCACCGGACCAGTCCGCCGGTGTGCTCGCGCGCCTGCTCGAGTACGTCGGGATCCGCGTCGATCGCCACCACGGTCGCGCTGGGCAGCGCCTCGGCGAGTGCCTTCGCCATCCCGCCACCGCCGCAACCGACGTCCACGACGACCCGGTCGGTGTCCCGTACCAGCGTCGCGGCCACCGCTGCGTTCCAGCCGGCCTCGCCCTCGGCGGACGACCGCAGCCGCCCGGCCTCTCCCGCCCAGTCGATCTCGATCATGCCCACAGTCTCGTACCAGCCGGCCACCTGCCGCACTACTGTTACGCGGTGATCGCCACTGAACGCCTCAGGCTGCTACCGCTACAGGTCGAGTACGCCGTACCGATGGCTGAAGTCCTGTCCGACCCGAGCCTCTACACGTTCACGGGTGGCGAGCCGCCCACAGTGCAGGCACTCGAGGCACGCTACCGCCGCCAGCTGGCCGGCCCGGACAGCGCCGACGAGCAGTGGCTGAACTGGGTCACCGAGTACGACGACAAGTTGATCGGCTACGTTCAGGCGACGCTCACCGGAAGGACCGCGGAAATCGCCTGGGTCATCGGCACCGCGTGGCAGGGCCGGGGGTTCGCGAAAGAAGCAGCACAGGGACTGGTCACCTGGCTGAGGGCGCATGGCGCCCGGGAGATCGTGGCCCACATCCATCCGGACCACACCGCGTCGGCCGCTGTCGCAGCCGCAATCGGACTCGCGCGCACCGACCTGGTCGAGGACGGCGAGTACCTGTGGAGCACGGCAGGCCCGGCGTGAGCCGGGCCTGCCGCCCAAAAACAACCGTCGGAAGGACGGCCGAGATCAGACCGGGCGAACGTTCTCCGCCTGCAGGCCCTTCGGGCCCTGGGCGATCTCGAACTCGACGCGCTGGTTCTCGTCCAGGGAGCGGAAGCCCTGCGTCTGGATCGCCGAGTAGTGCACGAATACGTCGGCGCCGCCGTCCTCCTGGGAGATGAAGCCGAAGCCCTTCTCGCCGTTGAACCACTTAACTGTTCCCAAAGCCATGATTTTCTCCTGATACGACAAAACGCCCGGCGGATTACAAATCCGCGGGCGCTTCGACACGAACGTGGAACTGCAAAACTGCAACGATCAGAAACCCTAGCACGCTCGATGAGCCGTCAGCCACCCTTCGCCACGCCGGCTGTCGTACTCGTCGGGTGTTCCTGACCACGTCCGCCCGCAACAGGCCATCGCCGGCCAGGTCTCAGCGGCAGCGTGCTACGGGCGTACGTACGTCGCCAGTGAGGCGGCGCCGGCCTGGAGGACTGAGGCGAGCTTGAAGTGGACGGGCTGGTCGGCCGGGCCGAAGATCTTCTCGCCGGCACCGACGACGGACGGCAGCGTCATCAGTCGGTACTCGTCGACCAGGTCGTCGGCCTGCAGGGCGCGGATCACGCTCAGGCTGCCGGTGACGGCGATCGTCCGCGGCTCGGACCGGACGTACTCGGCCAGGGTGCCCTCCATCAACGTCGAATTCGGGAACACCGACAGATCCGTCAGCGAGTGCGTGGCGACCACCTTGGGCATCTTGTTCATCTTGGTCGAGAAGTCGTCGGTCCGGTTCGGCCAGAGCCCGCTGAACAGCTCCCAGGTGTTCCGGCCGAGCAGCAGTACGCCGGTGTCCATCAGGTCTCCGAGGCGGAACTTGTCGCCGCTGTAGGTCTCGGGTCCGTGCCGCCACGCCCAGCCGCCGAACGGCGTACCGCCCGAACCGTCCGGATCCGTGATGACCCCGTCGAGGCTGACGAATGCGGTGACGATGACGTGTCCCATGGCTCCTGCTCCTTCTGTCGAGTGGTTGACGCCGGTACATACCGCCGGAAGGCCCGCGAATCATCGGTCCCCCGGGAATGTGACCTTGACCTCATTCGTCCAGATGGCCTACCGTATTCTGTATGCAATCTCACGGAAGGCAGGGACCCTCATGAGAGTTGCCGTTCTCGGCGCCGGTGCGATCGGTGCGTACGTCGGCGCGGCCCTGCACCGGGGTGGCACCGAGGTCCACCTGGTCGCCCGCGGCGCGCACCTGGAAGCGATCCGGTCGCACGGCGTCACGGTGCTCAGTCCGCGCGGCGACTTCACGGCGCGAACCCCGGCCACGGACGACCCGGTCGAGATCGGCCCGGTCGACTACGTGTTCCTCGGGCTCAAGGCGAACTCGTACGCGACCGCCGGCCCGTTGCTGCAGCCGCTGCTGCACGACAGCACGGTCGTCGTCGCGGCACAGAACGGCATCCCGTGGTGGTACTTTCACGGTCTGAAGGGCCCGTACGAAGGCCGCCGGATCGAATCGGTCGACCCCGGCGGCGCCGTCAGCCAGGTGCTCGACCTCGACCGCGCGATCGGCTGCGTCGTCTACTGCTCCACAGAACTCGAAGGACCGGGCGTCGTACGGCACCTGGAAGGCACCCGCTTCTCGATCGGTGAACCCGCCGGCGGCCCGTCGGAACGCTGCGAACGGTTCAGTACGGCGATGGTCGCGGGCGGCCTGAAGTGCCCGGTCGAGGCCGACATCCGCAACGAGATCTGGATCAAGCTGCTCGGCAACGCGGCGTTCAACCCGATCAGCGCGCTGGCCCGGGCGACGATGGTGGAGATCGCCACCCATCAGGGCACCCGGCAGATGGTCCGCCTGATGATGCAGGAGTCGCTCGAGGTCGCCGCCGCGCTCGGCTGCCACCCGGACATCTCGGTGGACAAGCGGATCGACGGCGCCGAACGGGTCGGCGAGCACAAGACGTCGATGCTGCAGGACCTGGAGAAGGACAAACCGCTCGAACTCGACGTGATCCTCGCCGCGGTTGTCGAACTCGCGGACCTGACCGGCGTCCGCGCGCCGACGCTGCGCGCCGTACACGCCGTCACGGATCTGCTGGCGAGCAAGGTCGGCGTCTAGGGGGAGTCGTGTGGCTCGCCGGGAGATCGGCGATGTTGACGCAAACATGTCTAGACTCCTGGCACATGGGAGGTGCCGGGTGGAGGGTACGTCAGTGCGGCGGCCACGAGGTCCGTCGATGGCCGACGTCGCGCGGCTGGCCGGCGTGTCCGGGCAGACCGTCTCGCGGGTCGCCAACGGCAAGCAGAACGTCGACTCGGTCACCCGCGCTCGCGTGCAGGACGCGATGCGCCAGCTCGGCTACCGCCCGAATGGCGCCGCCCGCGCGCTGCGCAACGGTGAGTTCCGCAGCATCGGCGTGATCGTCTTCGAACTTTCCACATTCGGTACGACGAGAACGCTGGATGCGATCGCGACCGCCGCCACCGCGCGCGGGTACTCGGTCAACCTGATGCCTGTGCTCTCGGTCAACCGCCAGGCAGTCACGGACGCTCTGACCCGGCTGGGGGAGCAGGCTGTCGACGGCGTGATCATGATGATCGAGGCGCGGATCCTCGACGAGGTCCAGCTGCCCGTGGGACTGCCCGTGGTCGTCGTGCATGCCGGTGCGCACTATGACCACCCGGTGGTCGACACCGACCAGACGCAGGGTGCCCGGCTCGCCACCGAGCACTTGCTCGACCTGGGGCACAGAACGGTGTGGCACGTCGGCGGGCCGCCGTCGTCGTTCGCGGCGGACCAGCGGCGCCGGTCCTGGGAGCAGACGCTCCGCGACCACGGCCGCGACGTACCACCCGTGCTGATCGGAGACTGGTCTTCCACCTCCGGGTACGACGCGGGCTGCGAGCTCGCCGTGGATCCAGCTGTGACCGCGGTCTTCGTAGCCAATGACCAGATGGCGCTCGGCGTACTGCGGGCGCTGCACGCGCATGGCCGGACCGTGCCTGCCGATGTGAGTGTGGTGGGGTTCGACGACATGGAAGAGGCGGCCCAGTTCTGGCCGCCTCTCACCACGGTCCGTCAGACCTTCACCGAGGTGGGCCGCTGCGCTGTAGACACCCTGCTTGCGGAGCTCCACTCCTCCGGCGGCCACACCCAGGTAGCTGTCGCGACGACTCTCGTTGTCCGCAACAGCACCGCTGCACCTTCTTAGACCGCGGCGACAGCGCGCAGCAGTTGCGCAGTCTCTGTCGGCGTCTTGCCGACACGTACTCCGGCCGCCTCCAGCGCTTCCTTCTTGGCGGCTGCGGTCCCCGACGAGCCGGAGACGATCGCGCCGGCGTGACCCATGGTCTTGCCCTCCGGCGCGGTGAAGCCCGCGACGTACCCGACGACGGGCTTGGTCACGTTCTCCTTGATGAACGCGGCCGCCCGCTCCTCGGCGTCACCACCGATCTCACCGATCATCACGATCGCGTCGGTGTCCGGGTCGTCCTGGAACGCCTGCAGCGCGTCGATGTGGGTGGTCCCGATGATCGGGTCGCCACCGATACCGATCGCGGTCGAGAACCCGAAGTCGCGCAGCTCGTACATCATCTGGTACGTCAGCGTGCCCGACTTGCTCACGAGCCCGATCCGGCCGGGACCCGCGATGTCCGCGGGGATGATGCCGGCGTTCGACCGGCCTGGGCTGATGATCCCGGGACAGTTCGGGCCAATGATCCGCGTCCCTTGAGCCTGTGCGTGTGCGAAGAAGGTGGCGGTGTCGTGCACCGGCACGCCCTCGGTGATCACCACGACCAACGGAATCCCGGCGTCGATCGCTTCCGTGACGGCTCCGAGTGTGAAGCGGGGCGGTACGAACACCACCGACACGTCCGCATCCGCCGCCCGCACCGCGTCCGCGCACGACCCGTACACCGGGATCGACCGCTTCGCGAAGTCCACCGACCGGCCGCCCTTGCCCGGTGTCACACCGCCGACCACAGTGGTGCCGGCGGCAAGCATTCGGCTGGTGTGCTTCTGCCCTTCGGACCCGGTCATGCCCTGCACGACGACCCGGCTCTTCTCGGTCAGGAAGACGGCCATCTCACGCTCCCTTCTGTGCAGCCAGCGCTGCCGCGTCGTCCATCGTGTCCGCCACCGTCACGAGCGGATGGTTGGCCTTGGCAAGGATCTTGCGGCCCTCGTCGACGTTGTTGCCGTCCAGCCGGACGACCAGCGGTTTGTCCGCCTGGTCGCCGAGCAACGCGAGCGCCTGCACGATGCCGTTCGAAACAGCGTCGCAGGCGGTGATCCCACCGAAGACGTTGACGAAAACACTGCGCACTTGCGGATCGGACAGGATGATGCCGAGCCCGTTCGCCATCACCTCGGCGCTCGCGCCACCGCCGATGTCGAGGAAGTTCGCCGGCTTCACGCCGCCGTACTGCTCACCCGCGTACGCGACCACGTCGAGGGTCGACATGACCAGGCCGGCGCCGTTGCCGATGATGCCGACCGAGCCGTCGAGCTTGACGTAGTTGAGGCCCTTCGCGTGCGCCTCGGCCTCGAGCGGATCCGCTGCCGTCTGGTCGCCGTACGACGCATGCTCCGGGTGCCGGTACGACGCGTTGTCGTCGAGCGTGACCTTGCCGTCGAGGGCCTCGAGCGATCCGTCGGCGAGTTTCACCAGCGGGTTCACCTCGACGAGGGAGGCGTCCTCGGCGAGGAAGACGTCCCACAACCGGCGGACGACCGTCGACGATCCGGCGGGGAAGCCGGCCGCGGCGACGATCTCGGCGGCCTTGCCCTCGTCGACACCGGCCGCCGGGTCGATCGGTATCTTCGCGATCGCGTCCGGGTTGCTGCGCGCGATCTCCTCGATCTCGACGCCGCCCTCGGTGCTGGCGATGCAGAGGTACTCGCGGTTCGCGCGGTCGACCAGGAGCGAGAAGTAGTACTCCTCGGCGATGTCCGCCGCCGGAGCGATCAGCACCCGTCGCACGGTGTGCCCCTTGATGTCCATCCCGAGGATCTCGCCGGCCCGGGCGACCGCTTCGTCCGGCGTGGCGGCCAGTTTCACGCCACCCGCCTTGCCGCGGCCGCCGGTCAGCACCTGCGCCTTCACCACCACGCGACCGCCGAGCTCGCGGGCCGCGTCCGCGGCGTCGGCCGGATCCTCGATCACCCGGCCGAGCGTCACCGGGACGTCGTGCCGGGCGAACAGCTCCTTGGCTTGGTACTCCATCAGGTCCACATGCGCCTCCTTGCGACGGTGTTCTGACGACTGTATGCGGTATGCAATCTCGTCACAAGAGCCACGAGGTCTGGACAGCGTGAGGCCGGCGCGGTACCACAGATCTCATACGGTATGCAGTAGTCAGGAGGCGACATGATTTCCACGCCCCGGGATGTGCGTGACGTCTACGGCCGGAAGTACCGGATCGGCGAGGATCCCCGTGAGCTCACCGGCCATCCGCGGCGCTGGCAGTTGTGGGCCGCTTGGGCCTGCATGGTCGCGATCAGTCCGCTGCAGTACTCGTTCGGTACGGCGGCACTCGGACTGGAGTCCGACCGCGGTTGGGGTACGGCGCGGACGCTCTGGCTGCTCGCCATCTTCGTCGCGTGTCAGGCGCTGGTCGCGGTACCGGCCGCCTGGGCGCATCGGGTACGCCGGGCAACGCCGACGCAGCTCGTCATCGTGGGCGGGGTGCTCGCCGCGATCGGGCTCGTCACGCTGGCTCAGGTGCACAACTACGCTGCGGTCCTCGCCGGCTACTCGCTCGCCGGTGGCGCCGGCGCCGGGATCGTGTACGCCGCCTGCATCACGACCTCGGCGCGCTGGTTCCCGGAGCGCCGGACGGCGACGATCGGCTTCGTCACGGGCGGGTTCGCGGTTGGTGCCGTCCCGAGCATCGTGCTGCTGGCGACTGTCGACCAGAGCCTCGCCTACGATCTGACAGCCGGGGTTGCGCTGCTCGTGGTGTTGATCGCGGGTGGGTTGCTGAAGGATCCGCCGCGGCACTGGTGGCCGGCCTCGATCGACGCGCAGGCCTGGGCGATCGACCGGAAACTGAACCGGAGCATCCCGCACAACGCGCCCGCCGTTCGCCACTACCGCCCTGGTGAGGCCTGGAGGACCGGCGCGCTGCCGCTCATGTGGTTGCTGCTGGCAATCAGTACGGCGCTCTCGCTCTTCGGCATCGCCTTCGTGGTGCCGTACGCCGTCGACTCCGGTCACAGTCTGGCGCTGGCGGCTGCGGCTGCTGGAATGCTCGCTGCCGTCAACGGTCTCGGACGATCGTCGGCAGGCAGTCTGTCGGACCGATTCGGTCGCCGACGGGTCTTGGCCGCCGTGCTGATGGTTGAGGGCTTCGCGCACATGGGACTGGTGGTCGCGAGACCAGGCTGGGTTTTCGTCGTGTGTGCGATGTTCGCCGGACTGGGCGGTGGAGCGTTCTACGCGATCATGGCCAACCTCGTCCTGGAGTTCTTCGGCGAGAACAGCCTGCTGCAGAACCAGGCGATCCTGTACTCCGCCAAGGCTGCCGGCGGACTGCTCGGTATCGGCGTGGCCGCCTCCGTGGTCAGCGCAGTCGGCTACCGCCCGCTCTTCCTCGGCGCCGGCCTTCTCGGCATACTGACCGCATTCAGCGTCCGCCTGCTCAAACAACCCGGTAGGCCGGCCCTCCCGGTCCGGTCCCAACTAGGCACCCCGGTATCAGGCGAGTGAGCCCCTACGGCAAGATCGCCCGCCCCGAACCCTGCCTGATGGAACTCGTCTCCCGCCTGGCTCGCGAACCCTGGACAGACCGCCCGACCTGCGTTCACCCGGTCCTGAGCGCGATAGCCCGAGCAGTCCACGACCACACCACCCCAGCCGGCCGCCGCGCCCTCCTCCCACTGGCCCCGAGCTTCCTCAACACCAGCACCCCCGGAGTCGAGGCCGCCGCCCGCCTGGTAGCCCTATGCACGTCAACGGCGCTGTCAGCCGCCGGAGAATCCGAGCCAACCCGCGACGAACGCCGGCGCCTGACCGCAGCTCACCAAACAGCGCTGCACCTGCTTGGTTCCGAGAGCAGTCCTGGGGGAGCGGCGCGCTGGTGGTTACCAGTACTCTCGCCGTTCAACTGGAGCGAGCCGTTCTACCGCACGTTCATAGCCACCGAACAAGCAGCAGAAGCGGTAGCGGTCATCGCGAGGACAGCAAGCGACGTACGACTGCGCAGCCTGCTCAAGCTGTGCCTGGCGACTCAAAGCGCCGTTCGGCCCAATCCTTCCTGCTCGGCTTCTGCCCAGAAATCGTGGTCGTAGTCGCCGTCCGGGATGACCACCAGCTCGTGCCGCCGGGGTGCGCGCACCTGCTGGGAAAGCCGCTCCAGATCGGCCGTGCACCGGGACAGATCGTCCAGCAACCGCAGTACGTCGAGCTGCGGACCGAGGCGATTCCTCAACGCAGCAAGGGATTTCTCCAACGCGACCAGTGCCGCACGGGTCCGGTCGAGTTCCTCGGGAATCGTCATCGCAGCCTCCTGGTGCCGAGCTCTGGACAACCGCCACGCACTGGGTTAAGACTACGACTACACCATACGGTATGCAATCTACATCAAGCCCGATCAGGGCCGTTCCGAGGAGTTGACTGCAGATGGCGCAGACAGTGTCGGAGACCCAGCCAGTCGCGGAAGTCCCGCACGGCGCAGAGCCGGAGACGATCTCCGGTGGTCACCTCGTCGCGAAGGCCTTGAAGGCCGAGGGAATCGACGTGATCTTCACGCTCTGCGGCGGCCACATCATCGACATCTACGACGGCTGCGTGGACGAGGGCATCGCGGTGGTGGACGTCCGGCACGAGCAGGTCGCCGCGCACGCGGCCGACGGGTACGCGCGGATCACCGGCAAACCCGGCTGCGCGGTCGTCACGGCCGGCCCGGGGACGACGGACGCGGTCACCGGTGTAGCGAATGCGTTCCGCGCCGAGAGCCCGATGTTGCTGATCGGCGGCCAGGGCGCGCTGAACCAGCACAAGATGGGGTCCCTGCAGGACCTGCCGCACGTCGACATGATGACGCCGATCACGAAGTTCGCGGCGACCGTGCCGCACACCGCGCGGGTCGCGGACATGGTGTCGATGGCGTTCCGCGAGTGCTACAACGGCGCGCCCGGCCCGTCGTTCCTGGAGATCCCGCGCGACATCCTCGACAACTCGGTGCCGGTCGAGTCCGCGACCGTTCCCGAGGCCGGGCACTACCGCGCGTCGACGAAGAGCATCGGCGACCCCGCGAGCGTCGAGGCGCTGGCGGATCTGCTCGTCCGGGCGGAGAAGCCCGTCGTGCTGCTCGGCTCCCAGGTGTGGACGTCCCGCGGCAGCGAGGCGGCGACCGAGTTCGTCCGGACGCTCGACGTCCCCGCGTTCATGAACGGCGCTGCCCGCGGCACGCTGCCACCGGGCGACCCGCACCACTTCCACCTGTCCAGGCGGTACGGGTTCAACAACGCGGACCTGATCCTGATCGTCGGTACGCCGTTCGACTTCCGGATGGGGTACGGGCGGCGGCTGCCGAAGAGCGCGACCGTCGTACAGATCGACCTTGACTACCGCACGGTCGGGAAGAATCGGGACATCGACCTCGGCCTGGTCGGCGACCCGGGCGCGATCCTCGCGGCGGTCACCCAGGCGGCGTCGGGCCGGCTGCAGAAGACCGACCGCAAGGCGTGGTTCGCGGAGCTCCGCGCCGAGGAGGACGCGGCGTACCAGAAGCGGCTGCCGCGCCAGCTGTCCGACGCGAACCCGATCCACCCGCTGCGGCTCGCGCACGAGATCAACGAGTTCCTCACCGAGGACTCGATCTACATCGGCGACGGTGGTGACATCGTCACGTTCTCCGGCGGCGTCGTCCAGCCGAAGTCGCCCGGCCACTGGATGGACCCGGGTCCGCTCGGCACGCTCGGCGTCGGCATCCCGTTCGTGCTCGCGGCGAAGTACGCGCGGCCCGACCAGGAGGTGGTCGCGCTGTTCGGCGACGGCGCGTTCTCGCTGACCGGGTGGGACTTCGAGACGCTGGTCCGCTACAACCTTCCGTTCGTCGGTGTCATCGGCAACAACTCGTCGATGAACCAGATCCGCTACGGCCAGGAAGCGAAGTACGGCAAGGACCGCGGCCGGATCGGCAACACCCTCGGCGACGTCAGGTACGACGAGTTCGCCCGGATGCTCGGCGGGTACGGCGAGGAGGTCCGCGACCCGGCCGACATCGGGCCGGCGCTGCTGCGGGCCCGCGAATCCGGCCTGCCGTCACTGATCAACGTCTGGGTCGACCCGGACGCCTACGCCCCCGGAACCATGAACCAGACCATGTACAAGTAAAGGGGACCCCGTCATGACCAAGGCCCTCGAGGGTGTCCGTGTACTCGACATGACCCACGTGCAGTCCGGCCCGTCCTGCACCCAGATCCTCGCCTGGCTCGGTGCCGACGTGATCAAGCTGGAGGCACCGACCGGCGACATCACCCGCCAGCAGCTGCGCGACCTGCCGGACGTCGACAGCCTCTACTTCACGATGCTCAACTGCAACAAGCGCAGCATCACGCTGAACATGAAGTCCGATCGCGGCAAGGAGATCTTCGCCGACCTGGTTCGCGACGTCGACGTGCTGGTGGAGAACTTCGCGCCCGGCGCGATCGACCGGATGGGCTTCACCTGGGAACGCCTGCAGGAGCTCAACCCGGGCCTGATCTTCGCGTCGATCAAGGGCTTCGGCCCGGGACGGTACGAGAACTTCAAGGCGTACGAGGTGGTCGCCCAGGCGATGGGCGGCGCGATGAGTACGACGGGGTTCGAGGACGGACCGCCGACCGCGACCGGTGCGCAGATCGGCGACTCCGGGACCGGGATCCACCTGGTGGCCGGCATCCTCGCCGCCCTGTTCCAGCGGACGCACACCGGCAAGGGACAACGAGTGACCGTCGCCATGCAGGAGGCCGTACTGAATCTGACTCGCGTGAAACTCCGCGACCAGCAGCGGCTGGCGCACGGGCCGCTGCGCGAGTACCCGAACGAGCACTTCAACGGCGAGGTCCCGCGGTCCGGGAACGCGTCCGGCGGCGGGCAGCCGGGCTGGGCCCTGCGCTGCGCGCCCGGAGGCCCGAACGACTACATCTACGTGATCGTCCAGCCGCCGGGCTGGGCGCCGATCGCGGAGCTGATCGGCAAGCCCGAACTGGCCGAGGACCCGGACTGGGCGACGCCGGCCGCGCGGCTGGACAAGCTCGACAAGATGTTCGCGCTGATCGAGCAGTGGACCGAGCAGCACACCAAGTTCGAGGTGATGGACAAGCTCAACGCGCTGAACGTGCCGTGCGGACCGATCATGTCCACGGCCGAGCTGATCGCGGACGAGACCCTCGCCGAACTCGGAGCGGTGGTCGAGGTCGAGCACCCGCAGCGCGGCACGTTCAAGACCGTCGGGTGTCCGATCAAGCTGTCCGACTCGCCGGTCGAGGTCCAGACCTCACCTGGGCTCGGCGAGCACAACTCCGCCATCTACGGCTCGCTCGGGATCTCCGGCGCCGAGCTCGACGACCTGAAGACCGCCGGCGTGATCTGACGTAGGAGAGCAGATGAGCTACGACAAGGCAGCAGTCCGGACCGTCCTCGACCAGGCGCTGGCGGACGGCCGTACTTCGCTGAGCGCGCCCGAGGCCAAGCTCGTCGCCGACGCGTACGGCATCCCGACGCCGGGTGAAGGGCTGGCAACGACTGCCGACGGCGCCGCCGGTCTCGCGGCCGAGATCGGGTTCCCGGTGGTGCTCAAGATCGTCTCGCCGGACATCCTGCACAAGACCGACGCCGGCGGCGTGGTGGTCGGCGTCGACTCCGAGGACGCGGCGCGGCAGGCCTATCAGCAGATCGTCGACAATGCGATGGCCTACGAACCGGGGGCCGAGATTGTCGGCGTCCAGGTACAGAAGATGCTGGTCACCGGTGGCGACGTGCAGGAAGTGATCGTCGGCGCCGTCACCGACCCGACCTTCGGCAAGGTGGTCGCGTTCGGGCTCGGCGGCGTACTCGTCGAGGTGCTGAAGGACGTCACCTTCCGGCTCGCGCCGCTGACCGCGGACGAGGCGCGGGCGATGGTCGACGGGATCGAGGCACGCGAGATGCTCGAGGGCGTCCGCGGTGCCCGGCCTGTCGATAAGCAGTTCGTCGGCGAGCTGATCAAGCGGGTGTCCGACCTGGTCACGGACTTCCCGGAGTTCGCCGAGGTGGACCTGAACCCGGTACTGGCCGGGCCGGACGGCGCCACCGCGGTCGACTTCCGGATCATCGTCGACGCCGAGGCGGCCAAGCCGGTCGAGCGGTACAGCCAGGAGCAGATCCTGACCGCGATGACCCGGATCATGAAGCCGCGCGCGGTCGCGGTGATCGGGGCGTCCAACGAGGACGGCAAGATCGGCAACTCGGTGATGAAGAACCTGGTGAACGGCGGGTACGCCGGGGACATCTACCCGGTCAATCCTCGCGGCGGGGAGGTCCTCGGGCTGAAAGCGTTCCCCTCGGTGCTGGATGTGCCGGGAGACGTCGACGTCGCGGTGTTCGCCGTACCGGCCAAGTTCGTCGGCGCGGCGCTCGAGCAGTGCGGGCAGAAGGGGGTCGCCGGCGCGATCCTGATCCCGTCCGGGTTCGCCGAGACCGGCGAACAGGAGCTTCAGGACGAGGTCGTCGCGATCGCCCGCAAACACAACGTGCGGATCCTCGGGCCGAACATCTACGGCTACTACTACCTGCCGGAGAGCCTGTGCGCGACGTTCTGCACGCCGTACGACGTCCGCGGGTCGGTGGCGCTGTCGTCGCAGTCGGGCGGCATCGGGATGGCGATCCTCGGCTTCAGCCGGTCCAGCCGGATGGGAGTTTCCGCGATCGTTGGAGTAGGCAACAAGGCCGACATCGACGAGGATGACCTCCTGACGTTCTTCGAGAGCGACGACAACACCAACCTGATCGCCATGCACCTTGAGGACCTGAAGGACGGCCGGGCCTTCGCCGAGACGGCGGCCCGGGTGTCCAAGCGCAAGCCGGTCGTCGTACTGAAGGCCGGCCGTACCTCCCTGGGTGCCCGCGCCGCCAGCTCGCACACCGGCGCGCTGGCCGGCAACGACAAGGTGTACGACGACATCCTCAAGCAGAGCGGCGTGGTCCGCGCGCCGGGGCTGAACGAGATGCTCCAGTACGCCCGCGGGATCCCGCTGCTGCCGACGCCGAAGGGCGAGAACGTCGTGATCATCACCGGCGCTGGCGGTTCCGGCGTACTGCTGTCGGACGCCTGTGCGGACGCCGGTCTGACGCTGATGGACATCCCCGACGACCTGGACGCGGCGTTTCGGGAGTTCATCCCGCCGTTCGGCGCGGCCGGCAACCCGGTCGACATCACCGGCGGCGAACCACCCTCGACGTACCGGAACACGATCGCGCTCGGGCTGTCCGACGAGCGGATCCACGCGCTCATCCTGGGCTACTGGCACACGATCGTGACGCCGCCGATGGTGTTCGCGGAGCTGGTCGCCGACGTCGTCGAGGAGTTCCGGGCCAAGGGCATCGACAAGCCCGTGGTCGCCTCGCTGTCCGGCGACGTCGAGGTCGAGGCGGCGTCGCAGTACCTGTTCGACCACGGTGTGGTCGCGTACCCGTACACCACCGAGACCCCGGTCCAGGTTCTCGGTGCGAAGTACCGCTGGGCCCGCAACGCCGGCCCGCTGGGCCACCGTTGATCTTCGGCTGATTGGAGGAGTACGGCGCGGGGGAGTAACCATCGCTAGTTGGCGTCGAACTAAGGAGTCCGCCTTGGACGTCACGAGCAAGACCTCAGAAGTACCCGAAGAACCGGCGGCCGCGGTCACCGAGAAGGTCTGGAAGGCCGGCCGGCTCGAACCGATGCCGATCCGGAAACTTCCGGACGCACCACCCTCCCTGCACATCCTCGGCCCGACCGTGTTCCTGGTCGCGCTCGGTGTGGGCATGGGGGAGTCGTACATGTGGCCCCGGCTCGTCCTGGTGTTCGGGCCGGACATCCGCTGGTTGTTCATGGTCGGTGTCACGCTGCAGGCCTTCGTGCTGCTGGAGATGGCGCGGTACGCGATGGCCACCGGGGAGAGCATCTTCTTCGGCGCGGCCCGGATCTTCAAACCGCTGATGTGGTTCTTCTACGCGGCCGCGATCCTGATCTACATGTGGCCGGGCCATCTGTCCGCGGGCGCGGCCGCCTTCGAGGAGATCACCGGCATACCCTGGCAGGTCACCGCGTGCGTGGCTCTGGTGTTCGTCGGTGTGCTGTTCAGTCTGTTGTCGGTGATCTACAACTTCCTCGAGAAACTGCTGGGCCTGCTGATCGGGCTGCTGGTCGTCGGTACGTCGGTGATCGCGGCGATCGTCGGCAGCTGGGACGACCTCGGCCGGACGCTGGCCGGGATGTTCGCGTTCGGGTACTTCCCCCACGAGGCGATGACGTCGGCCTGGTTCCCGGTGGTGGTCGGCTCGATCGCGTTCGCCGGGCCCTCCGGGATGCAGCAGATGTGGTATACGCTGCAGCTGCGCGACAGCGGCGCCGGCATGGGCGCGCACATCCCGAAGATCCGCGGGCTGCGTGCCTCGGCTTCGGGTGAGGCCGAGTCGATGCCGTCGCGCGGGTTCATGTTCGACACCGAGGACCCCGCCGAGATGGCCAAATGGAAGGGCTGGCGCAAGTGGGTCACGTTCGACGCGATCCTGCTCTTCTGGGGCATCACGATGCTGGTCACGATCTCGTTCACCGTGCTCGCGATGTCGGCGGCGCGGGAGAACCCGAACGTCGCGTCGCTGATCGAGGGCGGTGACCGGGAAGCTGCATTGAAGGCGATGTCGGACGCGTTCGCGTCGGCCGGGTCGCCGATCCTCGGGACGCTGTTCTTCGCGTTCATCGCGCTGATCGGGCTGAACGCGACGCTGGGTCTGTTCGACTCGTTCTCGCGCGGCCAGGCGGACATGACGTACTACTTCGTGCCGGGTGCGAAGCGGTTCTCGATGTCGCGGCTGTACGCCGGGTTCCTGTGGGGCGTGATCCTGTTCGGCATCCTGATCCTGCTGTTCGGGCCGGCCGACGGTCCCGCGGGGATCCTCGACACGCTGGCGTTCCTGTCGACGTTCGCGATGGGCGCGTACTGCATCGTGCTGCTGCTCACGAACAACCGGCTGCTGCCCAAGAAGATCCGTCCCGGCCCGGTGCGGAACGTGATCATCGGGTTCGGCGCGGTGTTCTACCTCGGCATGCTGTTCTACTGCCTCTTCCGCTTCGGCGTGGCAGTGGGCTGACATGAAACAACTAGCGCAGTACTGCGTCCCGGCCGCCACGGTCGGCGCCGCCGCAGGACTCGTCGCCGGTGGACTGGCCGCATTCGTCGGCCAGCCCGCCGGGTGGGCGATCCTCACCGGTCTCGGTCTCGGCGTACCGCTGATCGTCTTCGGATCCGGGTACTCCGTACTCGTTGCCCTCCGCAAGGTCCCCGCCGGGGTGTTCGCTCCGGCGGCGGTCTACTGGTTGATCGCGTTTCCTCTCGCGCTTCTCATCCACGCGATCGTGACGGAATGGGTGGTCACCGGTACGCCCGGTTTGCCCGCGGAGCCGTGGAAGTTCCTTGCTTTTCGGGCGCTCTTGAGCATGGGTTTCGCCATCGGCTTCCTCTGGATGCACGACCAGGTAGCCCGCTTCTACTGGCCCCACCTCCTCAAAACCAACCCCTACCTCACCAAACCCTGACCAAGGCCCGCACCCACCTGGGTGCGGGCCAAAGGTCACCGCATCGCAGACGAAAGGACACCGCTTCGCGGCGGCTGTCTTGTCACCGCCTTCGGCGGGTGCGCGTCGCGTGCTGTGGGTGGTTGTGTTCGGCGTCGGGTGCTGCGCCGCACGGGTGAAAGGTCACCGCTTCGCGGTGGCTGTCTGTTGCCGCCTTCGGCGGGTGCGCATCCGGTGGTGAGGGTGGTCGTGTTCGGCGTCGGGTGCTGTGCCGCCGGTGAAATGTCACCGCTTCGCGGAGGCTGTCTTGTTGCCGCCTTCGGCGGGTGCGCGTCCTGGGGTGGAGATGGTTGCGCCGGCGCCGCGTCCCGCTCCGCGCCGGTGAAAGGTCACCGCTTCGCAGTGGCTGTCTTGTTGCCGCCTTCGGCGAGTGCGCATCCCGTGGTGAAGGTCGTTGCGCCCGGCGCCGGGTGCTGCGCCGCGCGGGTGACGCGCCACAGCTTCGCGGTGGCAGTCTGCTGCCGGCTTCGCCGGGACTGGTCATGGGATGCAGGTGGTTGCGCAGCTGAAAGATCACCACGGCGACCGGGCATACCCAATGGGGTCTGGAGACAAGCTATAGCTTGTTCCCAGACCCCACTACATGTCCCTACGCGGTGGCTGCCCAGTGCCGCCATCGGCCGTGGGTGCGCATACGCGGTGGAGATGATTGCGCCGGCGCGGGGTCTCGCTCCGCACAGCTGAAAGGTCACCGCTTCGCGGCGGCTGGCTTTTGCCGCCTCCGGCGGGTGCGCATCCCGTGGTGAGGACGGTTGTGTTCGGCGTCGGATGCTGCGCCGCACGGGTGAAAGGTCACCGCTTCGCGGCGGTTGTCTTATGCCGCCTTCGGCGGGTGCGCGTCCAGTGGTGAGGACGGTTGTTTTCGGCGTCGTCTGCTGCGCCGCACGTGGAAGGTCACCGCTTCGCGGTGGCTGGCTATTGCCGCCTTCGGCGGGTGCGCGTCCGTGGTGGAGGTGGGTGTGGTCGGCGCCAGGTGCTGGCCTACGGCGCCGGTGGTGTTGGCCGGCGTCGACGAGGAGTCGGTCGAACGCTCCGCCTGCCCGGGGCGTGGGTATCGGACCTAGCTAGTACGACGACGGCGTCTGGGGGTGGGGTCAGGGGTTTCGGGAGCGGGATCGGCGGACTGGAGGTCGTGGTAGGCCTTGCGGGTGTGTTCGGTGTGTTCTCGCATGATTTGGGCGGCCTTGTCTTCGTCGCCTTCGCTGATGGCCTTGACGAGGCGGCTGTGTTCGCGCCACGACGCCGCGCCGCGGACGGGTGCCACCGGGGTGTAGTACCAGCGGACGCGGCGGTCGACCTGGGCGGCGAAGTCGACGAGGAAACGGTTGCCGGACATCTGGGTGATCAGGCTGTGGAGTTCGCCGTTGGTGCGGACCGTGCCGTCGATGTCGCCGGCCTCCTGGTACGCGGTGCCGACCTTGAGGAGGTCGCGCAGCTTCGCGAGGTCCTCCTTCGACGCGTGCCGGGCGGCCAGGCGGGCGGACTCGGACTCCAGGGCGGCGCGGGCCGCGAGCAGTTGATCGACCTCGTCCTCGGCGGGGACGTGCACCATCGCGCCGAACCCGGGGCGCAGGTCCACCCAGCCCTCGTTGTTCAGCCGCTGCAGGGCCTCGCGGACCGGCTGGCGGGAGACGCCGAGCAGTTCGGCGAGCTCGACCTCGACCAGGTGCCGGCCGCGCTCGAGGGTACCGTCGATGATCATCTCGGTGAGGGCCTCGTACACCGACTCGCGCAGCGGCTGCGGCCGCTTGACGTGCCGCGTGCCCGCCGGTTCCGCGCCCGCCCCTGGCCCCGCACTGATCGTCGTCATGAGGTCCCTTCCGGTCCTACAGTCATGGCACTTGGTAGACAGTCTACCAAGTGCCATGGGTTGTCCTAGCTATTCAGGCCGCCGACTCCTCGACATCGTCCCGGACATCGTGGCCGGTCAGCTCGGCGAGCTCCAGGTCGAGCGCGTCCAGCTCCTGCAACTCCGGAGCATCCGGGAACTGCGGCCGGGCCGCCAACGCACCGAACCTACGCGTGAAGATCATGTCCACCTCTCATTGAATTCTGGCTTCTGTATACATTCAATCAGCCGAATTGACCAGTTATGCCCCGGTCTCACGTGATCCCGCTTACACCCGCCCAGGCAGCGAAGCTGAAGGGACTTCCACCATCGCCGGATCAGGCGCCGGCGGTCAAAGACTTGCTTGCTATGTCGAGATAGCCGGAATCCATCAGATGTACGTCGAGCAGATCGTCGAGCGCTTTCTGTACTCCGGCCTGCCGCGCCACGTCGAGCAGTGCACGCGCCTGCACCGGCTCGGGGCTGCGTGCCGCGATCACGAGACCGACCCGCGGCCCGTTCGCCGGCCGCTTCAGTGGTACGACACGCATCCCGTCCGGTACGCCGAACATGTGCAGCCACGCGTGCGAGATCACCGTCGACCAATGGTTGCCGTGCAGGTGGCTGTACAGGCCCGAGACCGTGTCGCTCTCGATCGACGGTCTGGCGGTGGCCCCGTCGTCGGTGAAGTACCCGTTCATGATCCGGCGGTTGCGCATGTCCGGAGACAGCAGGCAGAGCGGCAGTTCCGCGACCTGCGCCCACGTCGCCATCGGCAGATCGGCGAGCGCGCTGTGTTTCGGCGTCAGCAGCAGGTACCGCTCCTCGTACAGCGGCGTCTTGCGTACCTGGCCGAGCGTGTCGTCGTCGAGGTATGTCATCGCGACGTCGAGATCGAACTCGGCCAACTTGTGGGTGATGTCGCGCGACGAGAGCGACTCGAGTGTGACGCGCGCGTTCGGGTGCCGCGCGCAGAACGGTGTGGTGAGCAGCGAGATGACCGGCATCGCGGTCGGGATCGCCCCGAGCCGGAGCGTGCCCGTCAAACCACCGCGCATCATCGACAGTTCGTGCCGGAGCGCGTCCTGCTCGGCGAGGATCCGCTGCGCCCACAGCAGCACCCGCTCGCCCTCAGGCGTCAGGCCCTCGAACCGGCGGCCGCGGCGCACGATCGGTACGTCGAGTTCCTGCTCGAGCTTGCGGATCGCGGCGGACAGCGACGGCTGCGAGACGTAACAGGCGTCCGCCGCCCGGGCGAAGTGCTTCTCCCGGGCGAGGGCGACGAGGTACTCCAGCTGACGGAGCAGCATCAAGGCGCCGAATGCCGTGTGCAGTCGCCCGTATACATAATCCAACTGTAGTGAGCCCGCGCCGGCTCCGGAAGATCTCGAATGTGAGCTGGATCACATCATGTCTGCCTGACGGCAGCTCGTTCGACGGTCTGTCAGAGAGAGGAGTTAGCTGATGGAGAAGGTCGTTTCGAAGGACGGCACCGAGCTCGCGTACGACGTGACCGGTAGCGGGCCGGGGCTGGTACTGATCGCCGGGGCATTCACCGGCCGCGCGTACTTCACGGAGTACGCCGAGGCGCTGTCGTCGGCGTACACGGTGGTCAACTACGACCGGCGCGGGCGCGGCGACTCCGGTGACACTGCGCCGTACGCCGTGGAGCGTGAGTGGGAGGATCTGGACGCAGTGCGGTCGGCCACTGACGCTCGGTATGCGTGTGCATTCTCGTCAGGGGTCATGGTGCTGCTCCAGGCAGGCCTGCCGTTCGAGAAGCAGGTGGTCGTCGAGCCGCCGTTCCGCGTCGAGGGCGCACCGCCGGTGCCGGAGAGGTACGTCGAGCGGCTACAGGAGTACGTGGCCGCTGGGAACCCTGGTGGTGCGGCCGAGCTGTTCATGGTGGAGGCAGTCGGTCAGCCGCGGGAGGTGGTCGACCAGATCCGCCAAACGCCCATGTGGTCCGGTATGGAGGCCATGGCGCCCACACTGCTGTACGACGCACTTCAGATGCGGGACAGCGCCGTACCGACAGAGCTTCTCGCGTCTGTCGACGTACCGACGCTCGGGCTCTACAGCAACGCCAGCCCGGAGTGGCTGCAGCGGTCGGTGCGCGAGACGGTGGCTGCCCTGCCGCACGGCACTGTGGACGGTCATGACGGCACTTTCCACACGTTGCCCCCGGAGACGCTGGCGAAGGCCCTGACGAGCTACCTGACCACTAGCTGAGCCGGTCTGCTCAAAAGGCGTTTCAGACGCGGTGCCAGCGGTCGCTCGACGCCGTAGTGCAGAGCGGCCGCGACACCGACCATCAAGAGCATCGTCGCGGCGACCAGGAGTACGTGGTTCACCTGGTCGCCGAGGCGTTCGAAGATGATGAACCCGACGTGCGCGTGTACCAGGTACAGCGGGTAGGTGAGCGCGCCGAGTACGGCGAACCACGGCCGGCCGAGGCGGTGGGTGAGCTTCAGCGCGATCGCGAGCATGACCGCGAAGATCGCCACGATGATCGCGACGACGACCGGGCGGTGGATGGCGGTGTGGTACCGGATGCCGACCCGGTCCGCGAACCCGATACCGCGATAGATCGCGTTGCCGAGCGAGATCGCGACGATTGCCAGCCTCTGCCGTGTCACGCCGTACCGGTGGATCAGGCAGAGCGCCATCCCGGCGATGAAGTAGTGCGCGAACTGGGTGTTCAGCACCAGATCGGTTGCGTGCGGCAACAGTCCCGCCTGGTGGATCACCGTCGCCGTCAGCCAGGCCCAGCAGAAGATCGTGACCCGGCGCGCGGTGATCCCGATCCAGGTCAGCACCAGGATCATCGCGTAGAACCGGAGCTCGGCCCACAACGTCCAGTAGACGACATCGACGTTCTGGATGTTCGGCAGCGAGTTGAACATGGTCAGATTCGCCAGGTACTGCGGGAGCGTGACCGGGAACCGTCCTTGGCTGAACGCCACCGACACGAGCGCGGTCAGCGTGACGGCGACCCAGTACGCCGGATACAGCCGGACCGCCCGCGAGACGAGGAACGATCGCGGACCGCGGTCCCACGCGCTGAGCAGGACGACGAACCCGCTGATCGTGAAGAACAGGTCGACACCGAGGTACCCGTACCGCGCGACCACGTCGACGTGCGGGAACCGCAGCCCGCTCAGCCCACCGGCGTACGCCGAGAACAGGTAGTGGTACCCCATCACCGCGACCGCTGCGAAGATCCGCAACAGATCGACCTCGTGCAGCCTGCCGCGCGTAGGTTCCACAACCGTCCTCTCCTCGAGCCGCGCACCAGTCTGCCTATGCGACCCGAGCCGATCGTCAGCCCGGAGCACGATCCCGTCGTGCTACCTGCGGATGACGGACGGGTCCTCGGTGACGAGTCGGTTGTAGGCGGCAAGTACTTCGGCGGGGATCGCGACGTGGTCGATGAAGTCGCGTCCGTTGGGGCCGTAGACGTCGGGGGACAGGCGGTGGATCTCGCCGAGCAGGAGCGAGCGGAAGCGTTCGCGGGACCAGATCTCGGGTCGGCCAGGGCCGGCGCTGACGTGGTCGGGGCCGATCCACGGAATGAGCGGGGCGTGGCTGAGCAGCGTCGTACCGGGCAGGTCGGCGAACGCGCGCTCGAAGCAGGCGTGCGTCCGTCGCTGCATCGTCGGGTCCTGAATCAGCAGCAGGGTCTTCGGGGTGTCGATCAGCCGCCGGGTGAAGTGTGCGTTCTCGCCGCAGTTGGTCGACTGGTCCTCGACCACGATCTGATCCGCGCCGACTCCGAGACCGAGCAGCAGGTCCCGGAAGACGTGCGCCTCCGGTCGGCCGGTGGCGAGATCGAGCCCGCGTCGCCGGACCGCATCGTCCAAGTACTGCGTGGAGTGGCCGATCCCGCCGCTGATCAGGACCGGCACGCCGTGCGTGCGGTGTGCCTCCGCCGCAACCTCGACCGATTCGAGAACGGCAGAGCCCATCAACACGACGACGTCCACCGGCTGTTCGACCGGATCCCGGCGCGCGAGGTATCGCGCGATCACCTCCTCAACCAAAGCTCACGCGCTCCCGGTAGTAGTCGAGCAGTTGCTTGTCGCCCTCGACCGTGGTGCCGGCGTCGCTGCGCTTGTACAGGTGTAGCAGCAGGTTGGTGACCGGACCGTGGACCGTGACCGCGGTCGGCTCGTCGCTGTGCCGCCAGCGGATCACGTTACCGGTCAGGTCGACCACCCACGACTGCTCGGGGGCGGTGTACTTCAGTGTCCGTCCCGCGCCGAGCAGCTCGCGCATCCACGGGTGCACCTCGAAGTGGAACGGCAGCGCGCCGAGCTCCATCCACTCGTCGATCCCGTCCGTCGCCACCGCTGGCTCCAACTTGTACTCGATGCCGAGTGCGAGTGCCGCATCCGCCCGATGCATTGCGGTCTCATGCGTCATCCGCCGTGCGGTGAATCGAGTCGTCGGGTTGTCGATCGGCATCGTGATCGGTACGTCGGGTCCGGCCGCGCGGAGCGCCTCCGCCAGGTCGTGCGCACCGTCGACGATCCAGCCGGCCAGCTCGCGGACGGCGTCGTCGGTGCACTCGTCGGGATCTGCGTACCAGTGGGTCGGGTCACGGAACTCGTCGTCGGGCGGAGCCTCGCCGGTCCGCGCGACGACCGCGGCCTCGCGGTGCGCACCGCCGACGTGGCGAACCAGCTGGCCGACGTTCCACCCGGGGCAGGACGGGACCGCCGTACCGAGGTCCTTGCCGTTGGCAAGGTGTCCGGCCAGTAGCTCGGTCTGCTCGACGATCAGTGCGCAGTGCCGCTCGAAGTCCATCTACTCCTCCTTGGTTTCACCTCTGGTCGGAGCTGTCGGCGGCATCTTGACATCAGTTGGGCAGGCGCATCGGCATCAGGATGTAGGCGGCGTCGGTTGTGGGTGTGTCCTCCTGGGAACGTAGGCCGGTCAGATTGGCCGGTTTGGTCGGTTGGGTGAAGGCGAAGTGCGCAATCGGAGTGCCGAGCGACGTCAGGCCGTCGAGCAGGTAGCCCGCGTTGAAGCCCGTCACCACCGGCTCGCCGGTGAGCGTGATCCCGACCGCTTCAGAGGCCTGTGCCTCCTCGCCGTTGCCCGCGTCGAGCGTCGCTGTCCCATCGGCGAACGTGATCCGGACCGGCGCTGACCGCTCCGCGACCAACGCGACCCGCTTGACCGCCTCGACCAGCGCGGCGGTCTCCACCGTGACCGTCGTCGTGATCGCACTCTCCGTCGGGATCAGGCCGCGGACCTTCGGGAACTCGCCGTCGATCAGCCGGCTGGTCGCATGCCGGCCGCCGCCCTCGAACCCGATCAGCCCGTCCCCGGTGCGGGTCGAACCGAGTGCGAGCGTGACCTCGTGCGCGGCCATCGCCTTCGCCACGTCGAGCAACAGCTTCGCCGGGACCAGCGCGTTCGTCTCGACACCGGCGTCGACCGGCTGCCACGGGAACGTCCGGACCGCGAGCCGGTACCGGTCGGTGGCGAGCAGCGAGATCGCCGAGCCGCGGATCTCCAGCCGGATGCCGGTGAAGACCGGCAGCGTGTCGTCGCGCCCGGCGGCGCTCACGACCTGGGCAACCGCGCGCGCGAACTCCGCGCCGTCGACCACGCCGCTCGCCGCCGGGGTCTCCGGCAAGGGCGGGTATTCGTCGAGCGGCAACGTATGAAGCATGAACCGCGCGGCTCCGCTGCTCACCTGAACCCGAGCCGTCTCAGCGCTCAGATCCACCGAATCACGCGGCATGCTCTTGCAGATGTCCGACAGCAACCGCCCGGACACCAGCACCCGGCCTTCGTCGGCGACCTCTGCCGGCACACTGACCTGCGCCGAACTCTCGTAGTCGAAGCCGGACAGCGTCACCTGACCGTCCGCGGCGTCGACCACCATCCCGGCGAGAATCGGCACACTCGGCCGGCTGGGCAGCCCACGAGCCACCCAGCCGACTGCCTCGGCCAGCACCTCACGCCCGACTCGAACCTTCATCCTTGACTCCTCCCCATCGAGAGGAATCACTCAATCAGGCGCCGCCGACAGTTTCCGAATCAGTGCCTCAGTAGACGGTGACCCCGTACGCCGAAGCCGCTTCGGTCACCGGCTGGAAGAACGTCGTACCGCCGGACGTGCAGTCGCCACTGCCGCCGGAGGTGATTCCGAGCGCCTTCGTGCCGTCGTACAACGGGCCGCCGGAGTCGCCCGGCTCGGCGCAGACCGTGGTCTGGATCAGTCCGCCGACCCTGCCACCGCTGGAGTACCGGACGGTGACATTGAGTGCCGTGACCTTGCCGCTGTGGACGCCTGTCGTGGAGCCCTTGCGCGTCACACTTTCGCCGACGAAGGCGTTGGCGGCAGTGAAACCACCCGGGTGGCTGAGCGACGTGTTGGTGTACTGCACGAGCGCGTAGTCGTTCCCCGGGAAGCTGTAGCCGACGGTCGGGCCGATCACAGTGCTGTGGTTGGCGTTGGTGTACCAGGTCTTCGCGACCTTTCCACAGTGGCCGGCAGTCAGGAAGTAGTAGCTGCCGCCCTTCTGCACGTTGAAGCCGAGCGAGCAGCGGTACTGACCGCCGTAGATCGCATCGCCCGCTGCCAGCAACGGCTTGAAGACGCCCTTGCTCCTGTTGACCTGCACACCGTCGCGCTGCAGCGATGCAAGATCCTTCGCGGAGACCGTGCTGTCAGCTGTGACCACGACCTTGCCCGCGGACGCGTCCGTGTACCAGGCGACTCCTCGTACTCCGGACTGCTCCACGGCTGCCTGTGCCGCAGACAGTCGTGCGGCGGGCGACGGGGCCTTGGCCTCGGCCGGCAGGGCGCACAGGGACGCGGCGACTGCGCCCACGACAACCAGCAGTTGAGCTGTACGACGCATGCGTGACGTACGTTCGATCCTCACTTGTCCTCCAGAGGCTTCACGGGACCGAGTGGGCGGGGTCCCTCGAACGTCGGCCGGTGAGGACGGGTAGCCGCGCTGTCATCGGCTGACAGACGACATGTTCCCGCGTACGCGCCGCGTCAACCAGACCTCAGCCGAACGAGACCCGCTGCACCCGGTCAGCCTCGCCTCGGGTCAGGACGAGCGCCGACAACGCCCCTGGTACGACGCTGCCCGGATCGTGCTCCGCCCGAGCCACCACGTCCGGCCAGCGCCGGCAATGCGTCTCCATACTTCCCGCCCGGACGACGCGACCGCGCGCCCACTGCCCCGAACGCGCCACATCACCCGGTACGTCGAGCAGGATCAGATGCAGCGGTACGCCGGCCCACCGGGCGCGCCAGCCGATCAGCCGCCGCGCCCAGGGTCGGGTAGCGCAGTCGTGGATCACCATGGGACCTTGGCCCCGCCGCATGGAGCTCAGGAGCGTCACGTAGTACACAAGGTGCACCAGCGGAC
Source organism: Kribbella jejuensis (assembly GCF_006715085.1). Taxonomy (NCBI): domain Bacteria; kingdom Bacillati; phylum Actinomycetota; class Actinomycetes; order Propionibacteriales; family Kribbellaceae; genus Kribbella; species Kribbella jejuensis. Next base: position 1,215,623 of record NZ_VFMM01000002.1, read on the forward strand.
GCCACAGCGCGTACGGGAGTACTCCCAGGACAGGCATCCAGCGTTCGCGGATGTGGGCGGAGTCGTACACGCGTACAGGGCTGTCCGCGAACACGCGCCGCAAGAACGTGCTCTTCCCGGCGCCGGGTATCCCGGCGAGTACGACCACCGCGTCGACCGCGTACCGCAGCTCCCGTCCCCGCAGTACTCCTTCGATGACTGTTGTGTGCACGACATCCGCCCTTCCAACCGGTACGGGTTAGACGAACGACGGTCATGGATCGCCCCGTGAAGCGACTGAGAAGTCGCTAGGAACTCGCTGAGAGCAGGTCCCGGCGTTGGTGCATGCGACCGTGGCTGTCGAGCTCGACGACGGTGTCCACACCGATCCGTTCCAAAAACGCGAAGTCGTGACTGACCACGAGGAGCGCACCGCGGTACGCGTCCAGAGCCTCGGCGAGCTGCTCGACGCTGGCGATGTCCAGGTTGTTGGTGGGCTCGTCCAGGACCAGCAGCTGAGCCGGCGGCTCCGCCAGCAGAAGCCGAGCCAGCGAGACACGGAAACGCTCGCCACCGGACAGCGTGCGCACCGGGCGATCCGGGCTGTCTCCTCGCAACAGCAGTCTGGCGAGCTGGTTGCGAATGGTGCCGACCGGCAGCCCGGGAGCAACTTCCTGCACGTTCGCTATTGCACTCGCGTCATTGTCGAGCCCGTCGAGCCGCTGCGGAAGGTAGCCGACCAGCTCCGTCAGGAGGCGCCCGTGCGGCCTACCGGGCGTCGCCGGCACATCCCGGACCAGGTGGTCGATCAGGGTCGACTTGCCGCTGCCGTTCGCTCCCACGAGCGCTACCCGCTCAGGGCCTTGCACCACGACGGTCCGGTTCTCGTCGTACAGCTCAGCGATACGCCGCCCTCTTGGCACATCAGGGTCTGGAAGTACGAGATGGATGCTTTCGTCCTGCCGCACCCGGGCGTCCGCCGCGTCGAGAGCCGCCTGTGCCGCCTGCACCTTGTCGTCGAATGTGGAGCGCATCGCACCCGCCGACGCCTGTGCCTTGCTGGCGCGGTTGCCTGCGAGGATCTTCGGGATACCGCCTTGCTGCTGTGTCTTCTTGGCGGTGCGCTCACGGCGTGCGAGTTTGGTCTCCGCCTCCACCCGCTGGCGTTTCTCGACCTTGAGCGCTTGCTGCGCGGAGCGTGCGGCTTGCACGGCTGCGGCCTGCTCCTGTTCCTGGTGCTCCTTCCAGGCGCTGTACGGACCGCCGTACGTCGCGAGAGTCCCGGCGTACAGCTCGGTCGTGTTGTCCAGATGTTCCAGCAACTCGAGGTCGTGGCTGACCACGACGAGCGTCCCGGGCCATTGGTCGACGAACTCCGCCAGCTTCGCGCGGGTCGGCCGGTCGAGGTTGTTGGTCGGCTCGTCGAGCAAGGTGATCGGAGTACGGCGTACCCGCAGCCCGGTGATCGCGATGAGCATGGCTTCACCGCCGGACACCTCCGCCACCCGGCGGTCGAGGTCCCCGGCCGAGAACCCGAGCTGGTCCAGCGCCTCAGCGGCGCGGGCCTCGATATCCCAGTCGTCGCCGACCGTGTCGAAGTGCCGCTCGTCGGCGTCACCGGACTCGATCGCGCGGATCGCGGCCACGATCGCGTCGATGCCGAGCAGTTCGGCGACCGTGGCTTCGTGGCGGAGCGTGAGCGTCTGCGGCAGGTAACCGACCTCGCCGGCGGTGTCGATCTGGCCGGATGTCGGGCGCAACAGGCCTGCGATCAGCCGGAGCAGCGTCGACTTGCCGGCTCCGTTGCGGCCGATCAGCCCGGTCCGGCCGGTGTTGATGGTGCCGTTCACCCGGTCCAGCGCGACGGCGCCGTCCGGCCATTCGAAAGTGAGGTCGCGCAGCGTGATTGCGGACTTGGAAGCCATGGGTCTGCTTTCTTCCCGGGCGAACGCCACGGGGATCGAGGCCGGGCGCGCCGAAGCGCACGCCGACCAGGGAGAAGGATCAGCGCGGTCGAACGTGCCGGGCAGACCATGTCGACGCCTCGAAAGGCGGACAAGCAGAGCGGTCGGGGGCCACCGGCAGTTCGGTGGCTAGATTCTGTCGACCTCGATCTCCACGAGCCCAACCGTACCAGGCGGCAGTTAGCTGTCCGTAAGCGTGCGGACTGCCCACATCCGCGGTCAGGTGTCACCATCGGGTTATCCGCTCGCGCGGGGGGAGGGGGAGGTGCCGTGGGTTCCAGTACCGGCGTACGGCGAATTCCGACGTACTGCCCGCTGTGTGTCTCGAAATGCGGCGCGATCGCGACCGTCGACGACGGTCGGTTCGTCTCGCTGGCGCCCGATCCGTCGCACCCGACGGGGCAGGCGCTGTGCATCAAGGGCAAGGCCGCGCCGGAGCTGGTGAACCATCCGGACCGGCTGCTGTACCCGCTGCGGCGAACCGCGCCGAAGGGCGCCGCGGATCCAGGCTGGCAGCGGATCGGCTGGGACGAGGCTCTCGACACCATCGCGGCCCGGCTGACCGGCGTTGCCCGCGACCACGGCCCGCAATCGGTGGTGTTCGCGACCGCGTCGCCGTCGACGTCGGCGATGTCGGACTCGATCGACTGGCTGAACCGGCTTCGGCAGGCTTTCGGCAGCCCCAACCTCGCGGTGTACATGGAGCTGTGCGCTTGGGGCCGAATCGGAGCGCCGGTGTTCACGTTCGGCGCCGCCGTGCCCGGTACCTACATGCCAGACCTGGCCAACGCGGGCTGCATCTTGTACTGGGGATACAACCCGTCTGTGGCCAGGCTCGCCCATGCCACCGCGACCACCGCCGCACTGCGCCGCGGCGCCAAGCTGGTCGTGGTCGATCCCCGCCGGGCCGGCCTTGCGAGCAAGGCGGACCACTGGCTGCGGGTGCTTCCCGGGACGGACGCGGCGCTGGCGCTCGCGATGATCCACGTCATGCTCGAGCGCGGCTGGTACGACGACGACTTCGTACGCCGCTGGACCAACGCCCCGCTCCTCGTCCGCACCGACACCGGCCAGCTGCTCCGTGCCGCCGAGGACCCGAACCTGTACATCGCCTGGGACGAAGGCCTTGGCCGACCAGTCACCTACGAGCCGTCCACCGGCCGGTACGACGCGGACGCGTCGCACCTGGCACTGACCGGCTCGTACGAGTTGCCCACGCCGAACGGGCCTGTTCCATGCCGTCCTGTCTTCGCACTGCTGGCTGAGGAGTGCGCACGGACAACACCCCAGGTCGCCGAGCAACTGACAAGCGTGCCCGCGGCATCGATCGAGGCGGCCGCACGAACCCTGTGGGAGTCGCGGCCCGTCGCGTTCTACACCTGGAGCGGTCTGGAGCAGCACAGCAATGTCACCCAGACCGTCCGTGCGATACACATCCTCTACGCGCTCACCGGCTGCCTGGACGTACGGGGCGGCAACGTCGCGTTCACACCGGTACCAGCCAATCAGCCGGCGCCGATGGCAGCTCTAGGTTCTGCACGCGCTCTCGGGTTCACCGAGCGTCCACTCGGACCTGCAGGGTTCGGCTACGTCACCGGCTCGGACCTGTACGCCGCGGCGTTGGACGGCCAGGTGCGAGCACTCGTGACGTTCGGTGCGAATCTCGTGATGGCTCACGGCGACAGCGCCCGCGGCCGGGCGGCGCTGTCCGCGATCGACTTCGTCGTACACGCTGACCTCTTCCTCAACCCGACCGCCGACCTCGCCGACATCGTGCTGCCGGTCGCCAGCGGGTTCGAGAGCGAGGCGCTGCGGATCGGATTCGAAACCGATCAGGCGGCACAATCGCTCGTCCAGCTGCGTACTCCGGTCGCGCCTGCCCGCGGAGAGGCGCGGTCGGATCTGCAGATCATGTTCGCGCTGGCCGCTCGTCTCGGGCTCGGTGAGCAGTTCTTCGACGGCGACGTCGAGGAGGCGTTCCGGTACCAACTCGAGCCGAGCGGGATCAAGTTGGAGCAGTTGCGCGAGGACCCGGCCGGAGTCCGCGTTCCGCTCAGCACCCGGTACCGCAAGTACCGCTCCGGCGGCTTCCGGACGCCGACCGGCAAGGTCGAGCTGTACTCCGAGACGCTTCTCGCCGCGGGGCACCCGCCGCTGCCGGCCTACCTCGCGCCGAGCGCCGGCGCCGGGGCGTTCCCGCTCACCCTGACCTCCGCGAAGTCGCTGTGGTTCTGCGAGTCGCAGCACCGCGGCATCCCGGGCCTGCGTCGATCCGCGCCCGACCCGCAGGTCGAGATCCACCCCGACACCGCCGGCCGCCGAGGGATCGCCGCCGGCGACTGGGTCAGGATCTCGACACCGTCCGGCAGCGTCCGCGCCCGCGCCAAGTTCAACGCGAACCTGGACCCGTCGGTCGTCTGCGGCCAGCACGGCTGGTGGCAGCCCTGCCCCGACCTCGACCTCCCCGGCTACCCGGCTGCCGGACCCGACAGCGCCAACCTCAACCTGATCCTCCCGCAGCAACCCGCCGACCCAATAAGCGGCAGCTCCCCACTCCGCGCATCCCCGTGCGAGATAACACCACTGAGTTCGGCTGTTACTCACTAGGGCAAGAATCACTGCGTGATGTCCACGACCCCGCGCCGGCCGGCTGAGGACTGGAGATTCGATGAACCTCGACGATCTGGGTTGGCGGATTCTCGACGGGGGTGCCTGTGCGTGGTTCGATGTGCCTCCGCATTCGGCCGGCGCAGCGCTGGCGCTGGTCGATCGGATCGCCGGGTTGACGGACGAGCACGGCCTCCCGGACGTGAACTGGCGCACCGATGGGATGCGGGTCCGGGTGCCCGGTTCCGTGATTCGTACTCCCTACGAGCAGGCGGTGCAGATCGCGGCGGCCGCCAAGGACCTGGGGCTGACTCCGGATCCGGCAGCACTGCAGACTGTGGGGCTTGCGATCGATGCCGTCGACCCGGTCGCTGCCAGCACGTTCTGGCAGGCCGTGCTCGACTACGAACCGGTCTGGCCGAACGACCTCACCGATCCGCTGCACCGGGATCCGGCGATCTCGTTCGAGCATCTCGACGAGCCGCGTCCACTGCGCAACCGGATCCACGTCGACGTCAGCCGCGAACCCAACGCCGTCGAGGCGGTCAAGGCTGCCCTCGGCCGCGATGCCTACGGCCCCTACGGGCTCACCATGGCCGACGGCGAGGGCAACGAGCTCGACCTGGTCCCGGGCGATGAACTCTCACCGGAGCCGGCGACGGCCGACTGGCGCATCCAGTTCGGCGCGATGACGTTCTATCCGACCACGTCGCCGGAACAGGCGAGTCGCCTCACCGCCGTCGTTGCCGGCCTCTCCCAGAACGCGGGCGTACCGCTCCTGGTGGATCTGCGAGCGGACGGTGTCACAATCGACAGCGGTAAGGACCAGTGGGAAACCGATCGGGGTGGCGCCGATCCCCGGTTCGTCGCTCTGGCCGCCCGGATCCAGACCGCGGCCCGCGAGCTCGATCTCACGCCGGACCCGTCCCGGCTGCGCTTCGTACAGCTCGGTTTCGACGCAGTCGATGTCCCTGCGGTACGGGCGTTCTGGACGACACTGCTCGGTTACCGGCACGACCCGCGCCCGTTCGTGACCGATATCTACGACCCGCGACGGATCAACCCGGTCCTGTTCTTCCAGCAGATGGACGCGTCCGACGTGGAACGCAGGCAGCAGCCGAACCGCATCCGCCTCGTGCTCGGCGTACCCTCCGACCAGATCCAGTCACGTATCGACGCGGCACTCTCGGCCGGGGGACAGATCCTTGGTGAGCAGCGGCTGGAGCACTACACCCTGGCCGACCCGGAAGGCAACGAGGTCGACCTGATCCTCCCGCCTTGGCAGCCCCAACAAGCGTGAAGACCCGCCCTTTCACTGCAGGGCCCTTCACGATCGAGGCTGTAGTCGCTTCGGGACCTGCGAGGACGCACGTCACGAACGGGTGGCGCGCCCGGCAGTGTTGTGGTTCAGGACATAGGCGACAGATGTCTCAAGTCATAGGCGACATGTGTCTCGGGTGATCGGCGACAGGGCTGGTGGGCTGGATGCTCGGGCATGTCGAAGGCTCGGTTGGTCATCACGGCGTTGTTCGTGGAAGGACAGACGGCGTCTGAGGTCGCCGCCCGGTATGGCGTGCACCGGGCATGGGTCTACAAGCTGAAGGCCAGATATCTGGCCGAGGGCGAGGCGGCGTTCGAGTCACGGTCGCGGCGGCCGAAGACCTCGCCACGGGCGACGCCGGCCGCGACGGTCGAGCTGGTGCTCGCGTTGCGCAAGCAGCTGGCCGAGACCGGCCTGGACGCCGGCGCGGACACGATCGGCTGGCACCTGCAACACCACCACCAGACCACGTTGTCGCGGGCGACGATCCACCGGATCCTCACCCGGCACGGCGCCGTCGTCCCGGATCCGGGGAAGCGGCCGCGGTCGTCGTACCTGCGATTCTGTGCGGAGCTGCCGAACGAGTGCTGGCAGTCCGACTTCACCCACTACCGACTCACCCGCCCCGACGGCTCACCCGGCATGGATGTCGAGATCATCACCTGGCTGGACGACCACTCCCGCTACGCCCTGCACGTCTCGGCCCACGCCCGGATCACCGGCCCGATCGTGGTCACGTCGTTCCGCGAAACCGTTGCACAACACGGCATCCCGGCCTCCACCTTGACTGACAACGGCATGGTCTACACGACCCGGCTGTCGGGCGGGAAAGGCGGCCGCAACGGCCTCGAGACCGAACTCCGCAAGCTCAACATCGTGCAGAAGAACTCCCGGCCCAACCACCCGACCACCTGCGGGAAAGTGGAGCGGTTCCAGCAGACCCTGAAGAAATGGCTCCGCGCCCAGCCCGTCCAGCCCGCCACGATCGCCGAGCTCCAGGCGCTGCTCGAGGTCTTCGTCGACGAGTACAACCACCGCCGCCCGCACCGCTCACTGCCCCACCGAGCCACCCCCGCGGCCGCCTACCACGCCCGCCCCAAAGCCGGCCCGACCACCGACCGGACCGGCGAGGTCCACCACCGCGTCCGCACCGACCGCATCGACGACACCGGCGTCGTCACGCTGCGCGTCAACGGCCGCCTGCACCACATCGGGATCGGGCGAACCCACGCCCGAACCCACGTCCTGCTCCTCGTCCACGACCTCCAGATCAGGGTCGTCGACGCCGCCACCGGCGAACTCCTCCGCGAGCTCGTCCTCGACCCCACCAAGGACTACCAGCCCACCGGCAGACCACCCGGACCCGTCCCCAAACGAAACAGGTGAACCCACAAATCGTGGGTTCACCTGTCGCCGATGTCTTGAGACATCACAGTGGCGCGCCCGGCAGGATTCGAACCTGCGACCAACGGATTAGAAGTCCGACGCTCTATCCAGCTGAGCTACGGGCGCGTGGCAGGGAAGAGTCTCTCAGATACCTGGGTGCTCGCGCCTCCGGGTTCCCGAACATCGGGGTCCGGGCGGTGGCGAAGTACAAGGTTGTCGTTCCATCCCGGTAACGCTGAGTGGGTGGTTCTGCCGCTGGATCTGGACCCCAACTAGGCTGCGGTGCATGAGTTACCACTCACCAGGCCCGTCCGGCACGCCGCAACCCGCGGCGGGGTCGGCGTACTCGCCCGGCGGCCCCTACCCGCACCCGAACGTGCACGGCAGCCATCCGGTGCCCGGGCAGCGGCGCAACCAGGGGGTGCTGATCGGCATCGTGATCGCGGTGGTGTTCGCGATCGCGGGTCTGGTGATCTTCGGCATCGTGGCCAAGTCGACCGGCGCCGGCGGCTTCACCTGGGGCCTGGTGTTCGCGTTCGTCCCGGTCATCCCGGTGATCGCGCTGTACCTCTGGCTGGACCGCTACGAGCCCGAGCCGACCCGGTACATCGTCTTCGCGCTCTGTTGGGGCGCGTTCATCGCGACTCTGGTCGCGATCTTCATCAACACCGAGGTGTCGCACCGACTGGCCGAGACCGGCGTCGGCGGCGACCGGTCCGCGGTCTTCGTCGCGCCGCCGGTGGAGGAGTTCGCCAAGGGCTCCGTGATCCTGCTGCTGGCGCTGCTGCGCCGCAAGGAGTTCGACGGCATCATCGACGGTCTGGTGTACGCCGGGATGGTCGGCGTCGGCTTCGCCTTCACCGAGAACATCCTGTACTACGGCCGCGTCTTCAACACGCTCTCCGAACAGTCCGGCAGCGACGCGGGTCTGCGTGGTGCGTTCGCGCTGTTCATCATCCGCGGTGTGATCTCGCCGTTCGCGCATCCGTTGTTCACGTCGTTCACCGCGATCGGAATCGGAGTCGCGATCAGGCACCGAAGTACGGTCGTACGCTTCCTCGCTCCGGTCGTCGGGTACCTGGCCGCCGTACTCGCGCACGCCTCGTGGAACGCGTCCGCGAGCTGGGCGGGCGGCGGGGGCTTCATCCTCGCGTACCTGTGCCTGATGGTGCCGCTGTTCATCTGCCTGGTGGTCTTCGCGCTGGTGATGCGATCACGGGAGGGCCAGATGATCGCGTCCCGGTTGTACGACTATGTGCGGTTCGGGTGGTTGGTACCGCAGGACGTACCGCTGATAGCCACGCTCCGCGGCCGGAAGGCGCTGCGGCAGAACGCCAGACGGTACGGTCCGCAGGCGGAGGCGGCCGCGAAGGCGTTCCAGCACAACGCGACGGAACTGGCGTACCTCCGCGACAAGATCGTCCGCCAAACCATCGGCCCCGAGGCCCTCGAAACCGAAAAAGCCCTCCTCGACGAACTCCGCGACCGCCGCCCCAGCGTCCCCTTCCCCCCAATGCCCGCCTTCGCCCAAGCCGCCCCGCCCTACGCCCCCACCCCCCACCGCCCCATGGGCCCAGGCGCACCGATGGGCATGGGCGGCCCGGCCGCACCGATGGGCATGGGCGGCCCAGGCGCCCCGATGGGCCCGGGCGCCCCGATGGGCCCGAGCGGACCGATGGGGCCGGGCGGCCCGGCTGACCCGGGTGTACCAATGGGCCCGAGCGGGCCGATGGGTCCGGGCGGCCCGGGTGGTCCGGGCGTTCCGATGGGTCCAGGCGGTCCTGTGGCCGCAATGGGTCCGGGCGGACCTGTCGCTCCGATGGGCCCAGGTGGTCCGGGTGCGCCGCTAGGCCCAGGTGGTCCCGGCGTTCCGATGGGTCCGGGTGGGCCTGGCGCTCCAATGGGCTCGGCCGAAGCCTGGGCGCCCATGGGGCCAGAGTCTTCGATAAGCGCCAGTGGTCCCGGGCCGGGTGTTGCGATGGGGTCTGGCGACCCTGGTCTCCCGCCGGCTCCGGGCTGGGCTGGACCCCCGATGGGGTCTGGTCGACCGGCCGACCCGCTGGGTCCGAGCGGACGCGGTGCGCCATTGGACTCCGGGCGACCGGCGCCGGGTGCCCCGATGGAATCTGGAGGATCCGTGTTGGGTGCTCCTGGAGCCGAGGACCCGGTCGCAGACGGACAGTTATCCGCAGACTCAGCGTCCAGGGGATCGACGTCCGATGGGTCGCGGCTCGACGGATCGGCCTCCGGTGGCTCGCTGTCCGACGGATCGGTGTCCGGTGGGTCGCTGTCGGCGGGCCCGGTGCCGGGTGGGCTTGTGCCGCCGGCGCCGCCCGGGCCGATGGGGTCCGACCGGGAGATTGCGGGTACTGGGGCCGAGGACGGGCAGGCGCCGTACGAGCGGGCGCACGACGCCGTACCGCCCGAACACTCCGGGTATCCGTCCGGGCAGTCCGGTCCCTCGGCCGGTCAGCCTGGTTACCCGCCGGGACCCCCTGGTCAGCAGTGACCGGCGGGAGGATACGGTCCGTATCCACCACCGCAGTGACTGCCACCCGTCCACGCCGCCAAACGGGGATGACGATGACTTTGCTTCTGCGCTGTCCGACCGGGCACTCTGTGCTCGTGGGCGGACGCCGTGGCTGACACCAGGTCAGCAGCTGGTGAAGGTTCGGAACCGCGGGTTCCGAACCAGGATCAGCCTGCCCAGGAGCTGGCGAACCTCATCGCCCAGTCCACCCCCAAACCCCGAGGCTTCTGGCGCCGCCGCCGCAAAAAAACCCCCGACGACGTCACCCCTCCGTCACCCCCCACCCCACCCGACAGCTCCACCAACGGCACGCCTGTCGCGCCCACCAGCGACGACCCGTCCGGATCCACCGCCGACGACACCTCGAGCTCGGCCGCCACCGACGCCTTCTCGGGCGCGGACGCCACCGACGGCTCCTCCGACACCACCGTCGACGGAACTTCCGGTACGCCCGCCGCGAAGGACTCCGGTACGCCCGGCGCCGACGGTTCCTCGGGGTCCGGCGCGGAGGACTCATCTGGAACACCCGCCGACGGCACCCCCGCGTCTACCGGCGACCGCTCTCTTGGTACGCCGACTGACGGCGCCGAGGCCACCAGCACCGCCGCGGGTTCCCCTGACACCACGAACGCGAACGCCGCCGACGCGGATCGGTCCGACGCGAATGAGGTACCTGCCACCTCGGCCGCAGCAGCTTCTGCGACAGGCGAGTCCGCGGTCGCCGACGCGCAGGCGGATGCTTCGGAGGCGCCGGGTGCTGACTCCGCGGCGGCCGGCCCCGACGTGCACGGCTCGGAAACACAGACTGAACGCGGCGCAGAAGGGTCTGCTGGAGATGAGTCCGATGGGCCCGACTCCGATGCGGCCGCGTCAGGTGCGGCTGTTTCCGCCGAGGCTCAGGCGACCACTCAGTCGCCACAGACGGCCGAGCCCTCTGAGACCGCTGGCAGCGCTGAATCAGCCTCCTCCAGTGAGGCGTCAACCACTCCAGCAGCCGGCGACGGCTCCTCCGCCGAAGTGGCCCGCGGCTCGGCAGACCCGGAGTCCATGGACGCCGACGTGGCGGAGAACGCGGTTGGTGAGGGCTCGAGCGGTACGTCGGCGGGTGACGCTCCCGCCGTACCGCCGGACACACGCGAGGAGCGCCCCCGTCCAACTGTCGGCGTCGTGTACGAGCCTGACGAGTCTGCGGATGGCTTCCCGCTTGAGTACGGCGACATCATCATTGGCCTGCCCAAGTCGGACCAGTCGACGGCTGCGGGGGTCTCCGGTGGTGGAGGCGCGGCGGATGAGGCTGAGGGTGGGTCGGCTGATGGGTCCGCTGTGCCTGGCGAGGAGTCGGTGGCTGCTGGCGGTGGCGCAGTAGCCGACGCGGCTGGTCAGTCGGCAGACGGTGGGGCGGCAGAGGACTCGTCGGATGAGGCTTCGGGAGACGCCGCGGCTGATGGCGAGATGGCTGCAGGCGACCAGGTTGAGGTCGGGGCAACTACAGGCGACCAGGCCGGCGATGAGGCGACTGATGGTGGCGCGGTTGACCGTGAGGCGACCGCGGGTGAGCTGGGTGACGGTCCGGCGGCCGAGGCTGACAGTGGAACGCTTGCGGACGACCAGGCTGTTAGCCGGGCCGCGGAAGGCGACCAGGCAGGCGGTGAAGCGGTTGATGGTGGCGCGGTTGACCGTGAGGCGACCGCGGGTGAGCTGGGTGACGGCCGGGCGGCCGAGGCCGGCGCTGAGGCAGCTGACGGTCAGGCGACCGAGGCTGAGGCTGAGATAGCTGATCGGCCGGCGGCTGAGGGCGGTCCCGGTGATGGCGAGCTGGCTGCGGGAGCCGGGGTTGAGGGGGAAGCGGCTGCGGGCGAGGGGGCTGAGGGGCACCCGTCTGGTGGTGAGGCGGTTGCCGGCGAGCCGGCTGAGGGCGAGGCCGCTGGCGGTGAGGCGGCGCCTGAGGGCGAAGCGGCTGATGGTCGGGGGGCTGGCGGAGAGCCTGTTGAGGGTGACCGGGCTGGCGGTGAGAGGCCTGAGGGCGAGGCTGCTCAAGGCGAGGTGGCTGAGGGTGAGCCGGTGGGCGGGCACCTGGCTGGGCGTGAGGTGACTTCGGATGAGGTCGCTGATGGCGGTGGGCTGGTTGCGGGTCAGGCCGCTGACGGCGACCAAGCCGGCGGTGAGCTGGCTGTGGGTGAGGCGGCTGAGGGTCAGCTGGCTGGTGAGGCGGTTGCGGGCGAGCCGGCTGAGGGCGCGGGCGCTGACCGTGAAGCGGCGGCAGGTGACTTGGCTGAGGGACGGGCGGCTGACGGCGAGGCTGCTGAGGCTGACGGTGAGCCCGCTGACGGCGAAGTTTCTCAGGCTGACGGTGAGCCCAGTGACGGGGAGCGCGGTGACGGTGAGGTTGGTGAGGTTGAGGGTGGGGCGGCTGAGGGGGAGTCGGAGGAACTGACTGCTGAGGAGTTGGCTCGGCGGTTGGCGGCTGAGCAGGCTGCTATGGCTTTGATTACTGCTTTGATGAAGTTGCGGGGGGTGTTGGCGGGGAGTCAGTTGCCGCTCGAGGTGGTGGGGGCTGATGAGGCTCGGCAGCAGCAGAAGGCGATGTTGGATCAGCTGGATGACTACTTGTTGCCTCGGCTGGTGCAGTTGGAGGCTCCGATTCTGGCCGTCGTTGGCGGGTCTACGGGGGCTGGTAAGTCGACGCTGGTGAATACGGTGATCGGGAAGGTTGTTTCGGAGCCTGGGGTTCTGCGGCCTACTACTCGGTCGCCGGTATTGATTCACCATCCGGCTGATGCGGACTGGTTTGTGGGCGACCGGGTGCTGCCGGGGATGGCTCGGACGACGGCCGAGGAGCCGGGTGGCATGGAGGATGCGGGGCAGTTGCGGCTGGTTGCGGCCGACAGCGTGCCGCGGGGGCTGGCGGTCCTCGACGCGCCGGACATCGACTCCGTTGTCGAGGCGAACCGGGATCTCGCGACGCAGCTCTTGTCGGCGGCGGATCTGTGGCTGTTCGTCACGACCGCGGCCCGGTACTCCGATGCTGTCCCGTGGGAGTTCCTGCAGAGCGCTTCCGACCGCAGTACGGCGGTTGCGGTCGTGCTCGACCGGGCTCCGAGCGAGACGATCGACGACATCACCGGCCACCTCGCGCAGATGCTGCTCGAACGTGGCCTGGGTGACTCGCCGCTGTTCTCCATCCAGGAGACGGTTGTCGACGGCAACGGGATGTTGCCGCAGGCGGCTGTTGCCGGGATCAAGGACTGGCTGATCGACCTGGCCGCGGACGCTGAGGCCCGGGCTGCCGTCGTCCGCCGGACGCTGCAAGGCGCGGTCAGCGCGATGGTCAAGAAGACCGTGCCGTTCGCGGCTGCGGTCAAGGCGCAGGCCGACACGGCGGTCGAGCTCCGGGCCGCGGCAGAGTCTGCGTACGAGCAGGGCGTGCAGGACATCGCGAAGGCGTGCCAGGACGGGACCGTCATGCGCGGTGAGGTGCTGGCGCGGTGGCAGGAGTTCGTCGGGACCGGCGAACTGCTGAAGGGTCTGCAGTCCAACGGCGGCCGGTTGCGCGATCGGCTGAAGAGCTCGCTCGGCAACAAGCCCGCCGAAACCCGCGACGTCAGTGACGCCATCCAGTCCGGTCTGGAATCCCTGCTGGCTGAGCACGCGACAGCCTCCGCGGAGCGCGCCGAGAAAGCGTGGCAGGAGACCGCGGCGGGGCGCCAGCTCCTGGCGAGCGCCCAGGTCCGCGCCGATGGCGCCGGCAGTGGAGCAGGTGCCGAGGGCAACGATGCCGCGCCGTCGCTCGGTGCGCTGTCGGAGCAGTTCCCGGCCGCGGCGAGCCGGACCGTGCGGGAGTGGCAGGCATTCGTACTCGACCTGGTCCGCCGAGAGGGCGCAGACAAGAAGTCGACGGCGAAGATCCTGGAGTACGGCGTCAACGGGCTCGGTCTTTCGTTGATGGTGGTCATGTTCGCGAGCGCGGCAGGGATCCCGAAGGACGCCGCAGCAAGTGCGGGCGCGGGTAGCGCGGTCGTCGGGCAGCGTCTGCTGGAAGCGGTTTTCGGCGACAAGGCAGTGCAGGGCATGGTTGACAAGGCTCGCGAGGACCTTGACGGTAAGGTTCATGCCCTGATGGATGCCGAATTCGCCCGATATCTGGCCGTTCTTGACCAGCATCCGGTCGACGCCGAGACGGCCAGGCAACTGACCGAGGCCGCGCGCGCGGTGGAGGACTGCACGTGACGGAAACAGTGGATACGGTCGAGACGCCTACCCGGGCGGAGACCGATGTCCTGAAGAAGATCGACGCGATCGAGGTGGCCGCGAAGGCCGGCGACGGCCGCCTGGACCCGGTGGTGCTCACCGAGGCCGCGCAGATCGTCGACCGGGCCGGGCAACGGCTGCGGATGTCCGGCGATCTGACGGTTGTCGCCCTCGCCGGAGCGACCGGGTCCGGGAAGTCGTCGCTGTTCAACGCGCTGACCGGGCTCGACCTGGCCGCGATCGGAACCCGTCGGCCGACGAGCTCGATGCCGCTGGCCTGTGTCTGGGGCGATGAGCCGGCCGGTGAGGTGCTGAGCTGGCTGGGCATCCCACGCCGGCACCAGGTGCAGCACCGCAGTTCGCTCGAGGACGCGCACTCCGAGGACCTCGACGGTCTGGTCCTGCTCGACCTCCCCGACCACGACTCGACCGAGGTCGAGCACCGCCTGATCGTGGACCGGCTCGTCGACCTGGTCGACCTGCTGATCTGGGTGGTGGACCCGCAGAAGTACGCCGACGCGGCGCTGCACAATCGGTACATCAAGCCCTACGCCTCGCATTCCGGGGTGATGGTCTTCGCGCTGAACCACATCGACAAGCTGACGCCGGAGCAGCGCAAGAGCTGCCTCGAGGACCTCGACCGACTGCTCAAGTCGGACGGCCTGAAGTCCCCGACGGTCGTGGCGACGTCGGCGGTCAGCGGTGACGGTCTGGAAGAGATCCGTTCGTTGCTGGTCAAGCGGGTGAGCAACAAGCGCTCCGCGCGCGAGCGGCTCGCGGCCGACGTGGACCGGGTCTCGGACCGGATGGCGAGCCAGTGCGGGAACGCCAAGACGCCGGAGATTGCGGAGGCCGACGTCACGGAGCTCGTCGACGCGTTGTCGGACGCGAGCGGGCTGTCGGTGGTCTCGGACGCCGTACGGCGCTCGTACCTGCAGCGGGCTCGGGCCGCGACCGGGTGGCCGCTGACCAAGTGGGTGGGGCGGTTCCGTCCGGATCCGCTGCGGCGGCTGAGCGGCGACCAGGGCTCGCGTGAGCAGGGCAAGGCGTTGCGCAAGTCCGCCTCGAGCGAGGTCGCGATCGCCCGTGCTTCGTTGCCTGCGGCAACTCCGGTGCAACGGGCCCGGATGGACGCTGCGGTTCGGACGATCACGAACAAGGCTGCCGAGGGTTTGTCGCGGCCGTGGGCGGACTCGGTGCGTACGGCGATCCGCCGGCGCGAGGAGTCGCTCGCGGATGAGCTGGACCAGGCCGTCGCCCGGACGGACCTCGGTGTGTCGAGCAACCCGGGGTGGTGGAGTTTCGCCAAGGTCGTGCAGTGGTTGCTGTTCCTGGTGACGCTCGGCGGTGCCGGATGGCTGATCGCCTTGCTGGTAACGCGAATCGCCAAGCTGAACGATCCGCCGTTGCCGGAGTGGAACGGCATCCCGTATGCGTGGATCATGCTGGTCGGTGGTGCTGTCCTTGGGCTGGTGCTCTCCTTCGTTTGTCGGGTCTTCGCCAGCAACGGGGCCGTACGGCGGTCCCGGCAGGTGGCGAAGGCGCTGCGGGAGGAACTGGTGAAGGTTGCCGAGAGCCACGTTGTCGCACCGGCCCGCGATGAGCTCGCGGCGTACACCAAGTGCCGCGACAGCTTGGCGATCGCGCGCGGATGAGCTGGTGCCGCGCTCCCGGACCGGCGAGGTCCGAGACGCGGCGGCGAAGCTGTCCACGTCTGCTGGGGTGGGGTTGGTCGGCGCGTGTCTGGGTGCGGTGGGGCTGTCCGGGTGCGTTGCGGTGCGGCTGGGGCTGGCGCGTGTCTGGGTGCGGCGGGTCGGTCTGAGGTCTGGTGGGTGGGGTTGGTCGTCGGGCGCCTGGGTGTGGCGGGGGTGTCTGAGGTGCGCTGGGGTGGGGTGGGTTCGTCAGGGCGTGTCTGGGTGTGGGGGGGTGTCTGAGGTGCGCTGGGGTAGGGCGGGGTGGGTCGGGGCGTGCCTGGGTGCGGCGAGGCTGGCCGAGGTCTGCCGGGGTGGAGTGGAGTTGGTCAGCGGGCGTCTGGGTGCGGCGAAGTAGTCCGAGGTCTGCCGGGGGGTCAGCGGGCGCCGGGGTGCGGCGAGGCTGTCTGACGTCCGCCGGGACCCAGCGGGGTTGGTCAGCGCGTGCCTGGGTGCGGGTGAGCCTGTCCGGGGTCCGGTGGGGCGGGGTTGGTCAGCGTGTGTCTGGGCGCGGCGGGGCTGGCTGAGGTGCGCCAGGGGCCGGCCCGTTGGGCGAGCGCGCGCTGGTTGGACGGTCGGCGCGCGGTGGGGTGGGTTAGAGCTCGGCGTCGGGGGCGTATTGGGAGAGGGAGATTTTGGCGGCGCTGAGTAGGTCTTCCTCGGAGGTTGTGCCGGAGGCGCGGATTGCTTTGATCCAGGCGCGGACGCATTGCTCGTTGTAGGCGATTACCTCGGCGGAGTTGGCCATCTCCATCGGGTTGGCGTCGGGCGGCAGTTCGCCGTGGATGTACAGGGCGAGGCCGAGGAGGCCGCCGTCCCAGCCGGGGCCGACCCAGAGTGCGCCGGAACCGCCGGGGGCCGGGGCCTCGCTCATCGAGTGCTCCAGCTCGAGATCGGTTGAGTCGTTCGCTCCGGGGAGCAGGCGCAGTTCGAGGAGGCTGGTCGGGCCGCCGAACGTCACCTTGAACCGCTTCGGTGGCTCGCACTCCAGGATCTCGCCGCCGGCGTTGCCCTCCAGTTGGAACGAACCGCCGACCTTGAGCTCCCCGCTGACCGGCATGAACCAGCGGCGCATCCGGTCCGGATCCGTGAGCGCGTCCCATACCTCCACCGGCTCCGCCCGGTACGAGCGGCGCATCAGCACCGTCACTGTCTCGCCGGTCCGGCTGACCTCGCGCTGGACCGCGTTGATGTGCTCGAGGATGTCGATCACCTGTGGTTCCCTCTTCTGCTCGGCTGCTGGAACGGGTCTCAGAATGCCGGTGGAGGCTTATATAAGTCAACAGTGAGATAGTCACGCTGCCTCCGCTGCCGGATGCTCCGCGGCAAGCGGGAGCGGGGTGGTGGAGAACTCGTCGGGCGGGTACGGCGCGGCGGTCACCTCAGCCACGCGTGGGGTGGAGTCGAACGATTCGGCACGCGGCGGGTTCTTGACGAAGGTCGTCGTGCCTCGGCTGAGGTCGTGGCCGAGCGAGAACGCTTCGAGGATCACGCGGCTGTGCAGTTCGCCGGAGTCGTCGGTCCATTCGTGGGTCCGGAGGCGGCCGGTGACGATGACCGGCTGGCCGACCTTGACGGATTCGAAGGCGTTGCGGGCGAGTGCTCGCCAGCACTGCACCGTGTACCAAGTGGTGGGCTTGTCGACGTAGTTGTTCAGGGTCCTGTCGAACTGGCGTGGGGTGGAGCCGAGGCGGAAGGTGGTTTGCGGGGTTTGGCGGATCTCCTTGAAATCGGGGTCGCTGCCGATCCAACCGACAACTGTGAGGTACGTGTCACCAAGGCTCATGAGAGTGCCTTCCGTCGAGGAGTGGGGTGTGTTGTCGACGGAGAAGGTGCACCGATCCCGGCCACGCCGGACGGACGATGTTGGCGGCTGTGGACAACCGGTTGGGTTGTGGGGTGGGGGAGCACATAGGCTCTGGGGCATGGCGGAATTCATCTACACGCTTCGCAACGTCCGGAAGGCGTACGGCGACAAGGTCGTTCTCGACAACGTCACGCTCAACTTCCTGACCGGGGCGAAGATCGGCGTCGTCGGGCCGAACGGCACCGGCAAGTCGTCGCTGTTCAAGATCATGGCCGGGCTCGAGCAGCCGAACAACGGCGAGGCGCGGCTGGCCGAGGACGCGACGGTCGGGATCCTGCTGCAGGAGCCGCCGCTGACCGAGGGCAAGACGGTCCTGGAGAACGTCCAGGAAGGGGTCGGCGACACCAAGCAGAAGCTCGACCGCTTCAACGAGATCTCCGCCGAGCTGGCCGACCCGGACGCCGACTACGACACGCTGCTGGCCGAGATGGGTGACCTGCAGACCGAGCTCGACCACCGCAACGCCTGGGACATCGACGCCCAGCTGGAGCAGGCGATGGACGCGCTCCGTTGCCCGCCGCCGGACGCGGTCGTCGACAACCTGTCGGGTGGTGAGCGCCGCCGGGTCGCGCTGTGCAAGCTGCTGCTGCAGCAGCCGGACCTGCTGCTGCTCGACGAGCCCACCAACCACCTGGACGCGGAGTCCGTGCTGTGGCTGGAGCAGCACCTGCAGAAGTACCCAGGCGCTGTGATGGCGATCACCCACGACCGGTACTTCCTGGACAACGTCGCCGAGTGGATCCTCGAGCTCGACCGCGGCCGGACGTACGGCTACGAGGGCAACTACTCGAAGTACCTGGAGACCAAGCAGCAGCGGCTCGTGGTCGAGGGGCAGAAGGACGCCAAGCGACAGAAGATCCTGGAGCGCGAGCTCGAGTGGGTCCGGTCGAACGCGAAGGCACGGCAGACCAAGAGCAAGGCCCGCCTGCAGCGCTACGAGGAGCTTGCGGCCGAGGCGGAGCGCAACCGCAAGCTCGACATCGACGAGATCAACATCCCGGCCGGTCCGCGGCTCGGCAGCACCGTGCTCGAGGTCTCGAAGCTGGTCAAGGGCTTCGGCGACCGCAAGCTGATCGACGGCCTGAGCTTCAGCCTGCCGCGAGCCGGCATCGTCGGTGTCGTCGGCCCGAACGGTGTCGGCAAGTCGACCCTGTTCCGGATGATCGTCGGCGAGGAGCAGCCCGACGCGGGCTCGCTGAAGCTCGGCGAGACGGTCAAGATCTCGTACGTGGACCAGTCGCGCGGCGGCCTGGACCCGAAGAAGACGGTCTGGCAGCAGGTGTCCGACGAGCTCGACTACATCAAGGTGGCGAACTTCGAGATGCCGAGCCGGGCGTACGTCGCCTCGTTCGGCTTCAAGGGCCCGGACCAGCAGAAGCCGACCGGTGTCCTGTCCGGCGGTGAGCGGAACCGGCTGAACCTGGCGCTGACGCTGAAGATGGGCGGCAACCTGCTGCTCCTCGACGAGCCGACCAACGACCTGGACGTCGAGACCCTGCAGTCGCTGGAGGATGCGCTGCTGGAGTTCCCAGGCTGTGCGGTGGTCGTGTCCCACGACCGGTGGTTCCTGGACCGGGTGGCGACCCACATCCTGGCCTGGGAGGGTACGGACGAGAAGCCGGCGAACTGGTTCTGGTTCGAGGGCAACTTCGCGTCGTACGAGGCGAACAAGATCGAGCGGCTCGGGCCGGAGGCGGCGCGCCCGCACCGGGTCACGCACCGCAAGCTCACGCGCGACTGACCTACGCACAAGGGGCCCCATAGCCGAAGCGGCTTGGGGCCCCTTCGTCATTCTCAATAGTTAGCCCTTGCGCTAAGTATTGAACAGAGACAATACTTAGCCTTATGGCAAACCATCAGGAGGTCGACGGGGTGTTCGTCGCCCTGGCCGATCCCACCCGGCGCCGGGTGATCCGGCGGCTCGGTCACGGCCCGACGAGCGTCGGCGACCTGGCGGCCGAATTTCCGATCACGCTGCCGTCGTTCATGAAGCACGTCCGGACGCTGGAGTCGAACGGGCTGATCCGCACGGTCAAGGTCGGCCGGGTGCGGACCTGTGTGCTGAACCGCGAGCGGCTGGCGGTCGTGGATGACTGGCTGGCCGAGCAGCGGCGGATCTGGGAGCAGCGCACCGACCGGTTGGAGCGATTGGTGACCGACGAGGAGGACGTGTGAAGGCAGAGTTCGATCCGGAGCTGGATCTGGTCGTGGAGCGCATCATCCGGGCGCCGCGGGCGAAGGTCTGGAAGGCGTGGAGTGATCCGGGGCAGTTCGCGCAGTGGTGGGTGCCGGCGCCGGCTGTCTGCCGGGTGGTGCGGTTGGAGTTGCGGCCCGGTGGCGCGATGGTGACCGAACTGAGCGAGGACGGTACGACGTTCGCGCCGCAGCTCGATGCCAGCTTCCTGGTGGTCGAGGAGCTCGACAGGTTGGTGTTCACGAACGCGGTCGACAGCCGATGGCGGCCGGCCGATCCGGAGCCGCTGCTGATGACGGCGGAGGTGCGGTTGGCGGACCATCCCGAGGGTACGGATTATCGGGTGGTTGTGCGGCATGCGTCGCGGTCCGCTCGGGCGCTGCACGAGGAGATGGGGTTTGCTGACGGCTGGGGCACGGTTGCCAAGCAGCTTGCCGCACTGGTTGAAGGGGTGCAGTCGTGAAGCTGGTACTCACGGAGTTCGTCACGCTGGACGGCGTGAGCCAGGGGCCGGGGTCCCCGACCGAGGACACCAGTGACGGGTTCACGCGTGGCGGGTGGCTGGTGCCCTACATCGACGAGGTGTTCGTGCAACGGACGGCCGAGTGGCTGCACCGGGCCGACGGGTTGCTGCTGGGGCGGCGGACGTATGACGCGTTTGCGCGCGACTGGCCGCAGATCACCGACCCCAGCGATCCGTACACGAAGCTGATGAACTCACTGCCGAAGTATGTCGTCAGTACGACGCTGCGCGAAGGTGATTGGCAGCCCACGACCGTTCTGGCAGCCCTGGACGGTGTCGACGAGCTGAAGAAGCGGTCGGGTGGTGAGTTGCAGGTGCATGGGAGTGCCCGGTTGGGATGCAGTCTGTTGATGGCTGGGCTGGTCGATGTGGTGCGGTTGGTGGTTGCTCCAACGGTGCTTGGGGCCGGGCGGCGATTGTTCGAGCATCGGATGGACGCGGTCGGACTTAAACCGATGCGGCACGAGTTGACGCCGCGCGGACTCGCACTGTTCGAGTACGAGACCGTCGGCGCGGCGTCGGTGGGGGAGTACGAAGGGTTCAGCGCGTTTGTCTGAAGTCGTTCAGGACGGCTTCGACGACGGGGAGGTCCTCGGTGATGAGGGCCTTCCAGAGGGCCGAGCCGCGGGCGCGGGCCCAGGTCGCGTCGTCCTGGGTGACTGCTTCGCGGAAGGTGGCTCGGGAGGAGCCGGAGAAGAACGTGTAGGCGATCACCAGATCGCAGGCGGGGTCGCCGATGCCTGAGGTGCCGAAGTCGATGACGGCGGACAGGTGGCCGTCGCGGACCAGGAGGTTGCCGGAGGCGATGTCGCCGTGGAACCACACTGGCGGGCGGTCCCAGGAGGTGGCCAGCGCTGCCTCCCAGACCTCGGCCGCGAGGTCCGCGTCGATCCGGTCCTTCAAACCAGCCAGCGCCTCGATCGTCTCGTCGTGGTAGTGCTGCAGTGCTGCGCCTCGGTAGAAGCTGTGGGCGCCTGCCAGCGGGCCGCCGGTTGTGTCCGCGCCCTGCAAAGCGAGGATGAAGTCTGCGATCGCCCGCGCAAACGCGTCGAGGTCGGCAACAGAGTCAACCGATGCGGTTTCGCCTGAGATCCAGCGCCTGATTGCCCAGGGATGTGGATAGCCGAGGCCGGGTTTGCCGATGGCCACGGCCGAGGGGATCTCGACCGGTAGTACCGGGGCCAGGCGGGGGAGCCAGGTGTGTTCCTTCTCGACGGCGGCGACATAAGACTCGGCCGTGGGGAGGCGGGCGGTCAGCTCGGTGCCCAGTCGGTACGTCCGGTTGTCCCAGCCGTCGACCTTCACCGGGGTCACCGGCAGGTCGGCCCACTGCGGGAACTGTTGCGCGATCAGTCGCCGTACCAGCTCTGCATCGATGCCGGCGCGACCGTCCTGGTGAAATTCCGTCACGGCGCAAGCGTCCCGGACCGGGACTCCGGGCTCAAAGCGTTTAGTCCGGGGCTACAGCGTTGTCGACCGAGTCCTTGAGGAACTCCGAGATGACTCGCAGTTCCTCGACGCTCCGGCTGGCCAGAAGTTGATGCATCCGCTCGCCCTGTTCGGCGTACAGCGGGACCAGCTTCTCCTGGATCTTCTCCAGTGACGGCGTCACGACGACCTTGCGCCGGTCCCTCGGATCCGGCTGGCGGGTGACGAAGCCGTGCGCTTCCAGCCGGTCGATCACGCCGGTGATCGTCCCTGACGTCAGACCGGTGTGCTCGGCCAGTTGCCGGGGCGTGAGCGGTCCGTACGTCTGCAGCAGCGTCATGAACTGCGAGTCGCTGCCGCCGAGGCCGACCTTTGCGGAGACCGCGTGGTTGTAGAGCACGGCTTCGGCGATGAAGCGGATCATCCGCTGCTGGATCTCGCCGGCGAGCTCTTCTCGGGAACTGGTCATGGCTACCTCAGCATAGGGCTTGCATTTCTCTCGGATTTCCAAGATACTCGAATCACCGAGATACTTGAAGGGACGAGAGATCATGAAGGTGCTGGTAATCGGCGGCGGAACGGGTGGGCTGGCATTGGCGCACGGCCTGAAGCGCGCCGGAATCGAGGTGACGGTGTTCGAACGCGACGCACTGCGGACCGAGGGTCTGCACGGCTACCGCGTCGGCATCGACCCGGACGGCAGCCGCGCCCTGAGCGCGTTACTGCCGAAGGAGCTGTACGACACGTTCGTCGCGACCAAGGCCCGCGACCCGAAGTACTTCAACATGCTCACCGAGGACCTGAAGGAGGTCCTCTCGATGGAGATCCCGCAGTCCACGGATCCGGTCGAGAGCGAGAAGTCGATCAGCCGGATGACGCTGCGGCAGGTCCTGCTGACCGGGCTCGAGGACGTGGTCGAGTTCGGCAAGGTGTTCACCCGCTTCGAGCAGTACGACGACCACGTGACGGCGTACTTCGCCGACGGGACCGAGGCCACCGGGGACCTGCTGGTCGCCGCGGACGGCTCGGGCTCCCGGGTACGGCGTCAGTACCTGCCGCAGGCGAAGACCGAGGAGACCGGGATCGTGGCGATCGCCGGCAAGCTGCCGATCACCGACGAGAGCGCGAAGCTGGTGTCGCCGAAGGTGTTCGAGGGCATCTCGATGATCAACGCGCCGCGCGGGCTGTTCTGCATCATCCACGTGATGGAGTTCCAGTGGGACCGCGACGGCCGGGTGAAGAACGGCATCGGCGGCAACACCGAGGAGCTGATCCGGCGCTGGCCGGGGTTGCAGTTCGACAACACCCGCGACTACATCAACTGGGGCCTGTCGGCGACCCGCGACAAGCTGCCGCCGAACATCATGGACCTGCGCGGCGAGGAGCTCGTCCGTACGGCCCTCGAGCTCACGCCGGACTGGCATCCGAATCTGCGCCGGCTGTTCGAGCTGACCGATCCGGGCACGTGCTTCCCGGTGAACATCTGGACGTCGGTCCCGCTCGAGCCCTGGCCGAGTACGAACGTCACGCTGATCGGCGACGCGATCCACACCATGACGCCGGGCCGGGGCGTCGGCGCGAACACCGCGCTCCGGGACGCCGTGAACCTGTGCCGTGAGCTCATCGAAGTCCGGGACGGCCGCAAGGATCTGGTCGCGGGAGTGCATGCGTACGAAGCGAAGATGATCGAGTACGGCTTCGACGCGGTGATCAAGTCGCGGGCCCAGATGACCTCAGACGACCCGATGCACAAGCCGGTGGTCGGCCGGATGATCCTGGCCGGGATGCGGACGGGGATGCGCGCGGTCAACCACCTGCCACCGGTCAAGCGGCGGATGCGCGACAAGATGATGGCCTACCGCGGCGCCGACCGGGACGAGCTCGCGCTGGAGATCACCCCGGCCCGCGCCACCAGCTGACTCAGCGCTGGCCGATGTGCTCCGAGACGGCGTCGAAGACGCGGCCGACGGCGGCGAAGTCCTCCGGGCTGGACAGATCGACCAGGTTCTCCCGGACGCCCTCCACGTGGTATGGCGCGGCCTGCTCGAGCAGGGCGAAGCCGGCGTCGGTCAGCTCGGCCCAGACACCGCGCTTGTCGCTCGTGCACGACGTACGGCGGACCAGGTCGGCGGCCTCCAGGCGGCCGACGGTGTGCGTCAGCCGTGACCGGCTCTGGTGCAAGCGGTCGGCCAGGTCGGCCATCCGGAGCCGCCGGTCGGGCGCCTCGGACAGCCGGACGAGGATCTCGTAGTCGTTGATCCCCAGGCCGAACTGGCGAAGGTCGTCGTCGAGCTTCGCCATCAGGCGTGCGGTCCCCAGCAGGTACGCACGCCACGCCACCTGCTGCTCGGCGTTCAGCCACCGAGTCCCCGTGTCCATCTCAGTCTCCATCGTCACGTGAACAGTGTACCGGGAATGTAGTTGACTTTTAAACCGTTACTGCCTACTGTCGTAGTCATCGGTTGAAGTTTTAACTATAGACCAGGCTGCGTCGCCCCCGACCAGTTCGAACACTTTTCCCGAGAGGACCCCATGAGCGACACCACCACCGGCACCCCGACCAGCAGCATCCCCGGCCTGGTCGCCGGCACGTACGCCCTCGACACCGCGCACAGCGAGGTCGGCTTCACCGTCCGGCACCTGATGACCAAGGTCCGCGGGACCTTCCAGGAGTTCAGCGGCGAGATCGTCGTGAAGGACACCATCGAGGACTCCGCCACCTCCGTCGAGATCGAGCTCGCCTCGGTGCACACCCGCAGCGAGCAGCGCGACGGGCACCTGCGATCCGGCGACTTCTTCGACGCCGAGAACAGCCCGAAGATGACGTTCGTCAGCACCGCCATCAAGCCCGAGGGCGACGACTACGTGCTGGCCGGCGAGCTGACCATCAAGAACGTCACCAAGCCGATCGAGCTCGCGGTCGAGTTCCTCGGTGTCGACCAGAACGCGTACGGCCAGACCATCATCGGTTTCGAGGCCTCCGCGTCGATCAGCCGCAAGGAGTGGGGCATCGACTTCAACGTTCCGCTCGAGGGTGGCAAGCTGCTGATCGGTGACAAGGTGGACATTCACCTGGACATCCAGGCAGCTCTTCAGGCCTGATCTCCGCAGTATCCGAGCAGCATCCGAAAGGCCCCGCACCAGCTGGTGCGGGGCCTTCGCTATGCCTGGACCATGCGCTCGGCGAGGTCGGCGTACAGCTTGCCGAGGGCGGCGGGGTCGCCGCGGTGTGGTGTGTACCAGCGGGCCACGTCGATCGAGAGGGACAGTACGGCGAGCGTCGTACCGGGAAGGTCTGTGACGGCGAAGGATCCGTCGGCGACACCGTCGGCGAGGACCTGCTCGATCTGTGCCGAGATGGCCCGGCGGATCGTCGCGACCTCGGCCATGTGTTCGGGGGACAGCGCGGCCAGTTCGTACTGCACCACGCGGGCGATCGTGTGGTGCTCGGCGTGCCAGGCGGTGAACGCGGCGACGAGCGAGCGCAGACGATCGGCAGGAGTGGAACCGGTGTCGGCGGAGCGCAGGACCTCGAGGGCGGCGTTGTGGCCGTACAGGCTGATCTCGAAGAGCAGGCGCTCCTTGGACGGGTAGTGCACGTACAGGGCGGCGGGGCTCATGCCGGCGCGGGAGGCGATGTCGCGGGTCGTCGTGGCCTGGTACCCGCGCTCGGCGAACGCGTCGACGGCGCCCGTCAGCAGCCGGCGGGCGGCGGCCGGTTGGACGTGCTCCCAGACCATCGGGTCGGTGACTGCGGACACGTTGACACCTTGCACCAAACGCGTGAAGCTAAGCAAGCGCTTAGCCACTCGTCTCACACCTTGGGGAGGCCTAGATGGAGCGCGTCATCTTCAACGAGGACCACCAGGCATTCCGTGCCAGCGCGAAGGAGTACTGCGACCGCTCGCTGGTGCCGCGGATGGAGCAGTTCCTCGAAGAGAAGACGATCGACCGTGCCGTCTGGCTGGAGGCCGGAAAGCAGGGCTTCCTCGGGCTCGACGTGCCGGAGGAGTACGGCGGCTCGAGCGTCGGCGACTACCGGTTCAACGCGGTCTTCGCCGAGGAGGTCTCGAAGGTCTCCGCGTCGCTGTCGAGTTGCTTCGGCATCCACTACGACTGCGCCGCGCCCTACTTCGTGGACCTCGGCACCGAGGAGCAGAAGCAGCGTTGGCTGCCGAAGTTTTGCTCCGGCGAGTACGTCGCCGCGATCGGGATGACCGAGCCGTCCGGCGGGTCGGACCTGGCCGCGCTGAAGACGAGCGCGAAGCGGGCCGACGGCGGCTGGGTGCTGAACGGGTCGAAGACCTTCATCACCAACGGCGACATGGCCGACCTGGTGATCGTCGCGGCCCGGACCGATCCGTCCAAGGGTGCGAAGGGCATCACGCTGTTCGTGGTCGAGGAGGGGATGGACGGCTTCGCCCGCGGCCGCAAGCTGGACAAGGTCGGCCAGACCGAGTCCGGTACGTCCGAACTCTTTTTCGAGGACGTTTTCGTTGCCGATGACAACGTCCTGGGCGAGGTGGATCGCGGCTTCATCCACATGATGGAGCGGTTGGCGCAGGAGCGGATCGGGGCCGCGGTGTCGAACATCGCGCACGCCAGCCAGATCCTGGCCGAGACGATCGACTACGTGAAGCAGCGGAAGGCGTTCGGCCAGCCGGTCGGTTCGTTCCAGTACAACAAGTTCCTGGTCGCCGAGCTGGTCACCAAGGCCGAGGTGACCCAGGCGTACGTCGACAACGCGATCGTCGCGCACGACGAGGACCGGCTGTCCGCGGTCGACGCCGCGAAGACCAAGTGGTGGAGCGCGCACGTGCAGAACGAGATCCTGGACGCGTGTGTCCAGCTGCACGGCGGCTACGGCTACATGAACGAGTACCGGGTGGCCCGCGCCTGGCGCGACGCCCGGGTGACGAAGATCTGGGCCGGTTCGAACGAGATCATGAAGGAACTCATCGGCCGCGATCTGGGGCTGTAGAAAGGGAAAACGAGATGCCTGAAGCAGTCATCGTGTCGACGGCCCGTTCGCCGATCGGCCGCGCGTACAAGGGATCGCTGACCTCGATCCGGCCGGACGATCTCGCCGTCCAGATGATCAAGGCGGCCGTCGACAAGGCCGGGCTGACCGGGGACCAGATCGAGGACCTGGCGCTCGGCTGCGCGGAGCCGCACGACGAGCACGGCGGGAACATGGCCCGCCGGGTAGCGGTGCAGCTCGGCTGGGACAACACGCCGGCGACCACCGTGAACCGGTTCTGCGCGTCGTCGACGCAGACCGCGCGGATGGCGTACCACGCGATCAAGTCCGGTGAGGGCGACATCTTCGTCAGCGCCGGCGTCGAGTGCGTCTCGCGGTACAAGAACTTCGGGTCCGCGGGCGTCGGTGACCCGAGCTCGTTCAACCCGGTCTTCACCGACGCGGTCGCGCGGACCGAGAAGTACGCCGAGACCAACGACACCTGGCACGACCCGCGCGAGGACGGGCTGATCCCGGACATCTACATCGCGATGGGCCAGACCGCCGAGAACGTCGCGACGCTGCGCGGCATCAGCCGCGAGGAGCAGGACGTGTTCGGAGTCCGCTCGCAGAACCTGGCCGAGAAGGCGATCGGCAACGGGTTCTTCGAGCGCGAGATCGTGCCGGTGACGCTGCCGGACGGGACCGTCGTGAGCAAGGACGACGGCCCGCGCCCGGGCACGACACTGGAGGGCGTCAGCGGCCTGAAGCCGGTGTTCCGCCCGGACGGGACCGTGACGGCCGGCAACTGCTGCCCGTTGAACGACGGTGCCGCGGCGGTCGTGATCATGAGCGACACGAAGGCGCGGGAGCTCGGCCTGACTCCGCTGGCGCGGATCGTGTCGACGGGTGTCAGCGGACTCTCGCCGGAGATCATGGGCCTCGGTCCGGTCGAGGCGTCGAAGCAGGCGCTGGCCCGGGCCGGGATGAGCATCAACGACATCGACCTGGTCGAGATCAACGAGGCGTTCGCGGTCCAGGTGATCGGTTCGGCGCGCGAACTCGGCATCGACGAGGACAAGCTGAACGTGCACGGCGGCGCGATCGCACTTGGGCACCCGTTCGGGTCCACCGGTGCGCGGATCATGACCACGCTGGTCAACGGCCTGCAGTTCGAGGACAAGCAGTTCGGGCTCGAGACGATGTGTGTCGGCGGCGGGCAGGGGATGGCCATCGTGCTCGAGCGCCTCAGCTGATGACGCTGGAGAACCGGACGGCGATCGTCACCGGAGCCTCTCGTGGGATCGGGCTGGCGGTCGCCCAGCGCCTGGTCGCCGACGGCGCGCGCGTCGTCATCACCGGGCGGACGCAGGAGACCCTCGACGAGGCCGTGAAGACCTTGGGCGGTCGTGAGCACGCGCTGGCGATCGCGGGCAACGCTGCGGACGCGTCGCATCGTGGGGCGGCCGTCGCGGCTGCGGTAGCGACGTACGGGTCGGTGGACCTGTTGGTGAACAACACCGGCATCAACCCGATCTACGGGAAGTTGCTGGACGTCGACGCCGGAGTGGCGAGCAAGATGGTCGACACCAATGTGCTCGCAGCGATCGCCTGGGTGAAGGCCTGCCGGGATGCGTGGATGCGGGAGCACGGCGGTGCCGTGGTGAACCTGTCGTCGGTGGCCGGTCTGGCGCCGTCGCCCGGCATCGGGTGGTACGGCGCGACCAAGGCCATGCTCTCGCGGGTCACCCAGGAGCTGGCGGTCGAGCTGGCTCCGGAGATCCGGGTGAACGCCGTGGCTCCGGCTGTGGTCAAGACCAAGTTCGCCGGAGCCCTCTACGAAGGGCGTGAGGACAAGGTCGCCGCGACGTACCCCTTGGGTCGTCTGGGCCGGCCGGAGGACGTCGCTTCGCTGGTGTGGTTCCTGTTGTCCGACGAAGCGTCGTGGATCACCGGCCAGACCATCACGATCGACGGCGGCCTCACGCTGAACGGCGGCATCGCCTAAGGCATCGGCCGAGGCCGGCTGACGTCGCCGACCTCCTCTCACGGAGTCGGTTCAGAGATATATAAGACATCTTCTGTCTCATATTGTTGCCGTCATGCGAGCGGACCGGTTGTTGCAGATCATCCTGTTGCTGCAGCGGCACGAGCGGCTGTCGGCGCGGGAGTTGGCGGAGCGGCTGGAGGTGTCGACGCGGACGGTCATGCGCGACATGGAGGCGCTGTCCGCGGCCGGCGTACCGGTGTACTCCGAGCGCGGGCGCAACGGGGGCTGTGTGCTGCTCCCTGGTTACCGTGCCGACGTCAGTGAACTCACGCCGCGCGAGGCGCAGGCCCTGTTCGCGTGGTCGGGGCGGGCCGCGCTGTCGGACGAGCTTGGGCTGCAGGACGCACTGCACTCCGCCATGGGCAAGCTGTCCGCCACACTGCCCGTGGAGCTCCAGGGGGAGGCCGACGCGTTGTCCGGCTCCATCGTGGTCGACAGACGGCGCTGGTTCGCGGAGACCGAAGACACCGGTGCTCTGCCGGTACTACGCCAAGCGGTCGTCACCCGCCGCCGGGTGCGGCTGCGGTACGCCTCAGCACGTGAGGGCGTGCAGCAGCGCACGGTCGATCCATGGGGTCTCGTGGAGCAGGCCGGGCGCTGGTACCTCGTCGCGGCGCATCGTGGTGCGGCGCGGATGTACCGGGTGTCCCGCGTCCAGGAGGTCGACCTGCTCGAGGAGACCGCGGACCGGCCGGAAGGACTGGACGTGCGTGCGGAGTGGGAGCGGTTGCGGTCCGGGCTGGAGCAGCACGCGCCGGTCGGCGTCGACGTACTGGTGCGAGTCCGGCCGGACAAGACTGAGCTGATCCGGCGGATCGCGTCGCCGATGCTGGCGAAGGGCGAGGTGGCCCGGGAGGTGCCGTCCGACGACGAGTGGCCGCACCTGCGGTTGCACTTCCGGGTCCGGGAGGCCGCGTGCGGCGTACTGCTCGGGTTCGCCGGTGATCTGGAGGTGCTGGATCCGCCGGACCTGCGGCTCCGGATGCTGGAGCTCGCGCAGGCCGCGCTGGCGACCTACGGCTGACGGGTCGCGACGAACGTCTGCCGGAGGATGACGTTGCCGTCGGCATCGATGTCCTCGTTGCGCCAGTTGAACCCGTCGACCGTGATCCCGGTGAATTCCCAGCGGGTGCTCGCGGTCTGCGACTCCAGCGTGATCGTGTCCCCGCTCGCCCGCGCGACGAACGGCATCACGAACGCCGCCTTCGGCCCCATCCAGGTCGAGCGGAACGCCTGCAGTTCGGGATCGTAGATCCGGATCGACAGTCCCCACTCGCCGTCGCCGTCGGTGGCGCGCGCGACCCGGCTCGGCGTGATCCAGACGTCGGCGACCGCCCGGCCGTCGAGTGCCCAGGCGAAGTGCCACTCCCCCTGGGTACGGCGGGTGACGGCGCCGGTCTCGTCGTACCAGGCGACGTCGAGGTCCCAGCTGCCGATCAGCGGGGCGAACGGGCGGAAGGCGTCGGCGTACTCCGCGCGCGGACGGGTGGACACCATCAGGTCGGCGAGAACTCGAGCGGCCGACGCGCCGTCGTTGAGCTGCATGGTCCCCAGGCTAGGACAGCGCAGGTGCGGACGCCCCGCCGCCGGTGACCCCGTCGCGTGCAACCACGATGGCACTTCCGGCGGTCGGGGCATTCAGTCCGACAGCACCGCGTCACTCTAATACGAGTTCGGCGCACAGCCGAATCACGAGACCGGCAAGATCCTGTCTCTTAATGCGTGGCGGCTTCCGGGCCCGCTGGTTAGGGTCCGGGACATGACGACGAGGGCGGTGGTACGGCTGGCCGTCGCGGCCGATGCCGGGGCGGTGGCGGCGGTACGGCGGGCGGTCTACCCGTACAAGGCGATGTCGGCGGCCGCGGTGGCGCACATGATCACCGTGCAGTCGCCGGGGGAGCGGTTCCTTCCGCTGGTCGCGCTCCGCGACGGCGAGGTCGTCGCCTGGGGATCGGCCGGCCTGAACGTCTGGACCAGTGAACCCGGGCAGGCCGAGGCCATCGTGTACGTGCATCCGGAGCATCGCCGCCAGGGCATCGGCGGCGCGCTCGCCGAGCGGCTGCACCAGCACTTGAGTGAGGTCGGCGCGGTTCGGGTGCGGACGTTCGTACACCCCGACGGTCTGAAGTTCGCCCACAAGCTCGGGTACGACGGGACGCGGCAGATGCACTTCTCCGGCCTCGACCTGACCAAGGAACTGCCCGAGCAGCCGCCGACGCCCGATGGGATCAAGCTGGTCAGCTTCGCCGACCTCGACCCGCGGACGGCGTACACCGCGGACACGGTCGCGTCGCTGGACGAGCCGAGTGACTCGCCGCTGGACGCCGTTGAGTACGACATGTGGCTCGAGGAGATCTGGAACGGCCCGTCGATGGACAAGTCGCTCAGCGTCGGCGCGATGGCCGGCGACGAACTGGTCGCTTTCACCGTGGTCGAGACCGCCACCGACCGGATGTGGTCGGGCATGACCGGCACGATCCCGGGCTACCGGGGCCGAGGCCTCGCCAAGCTGGTGAAGTCGGTCGCACTCCGCCGAGCGGCGGCGGCCGGGATCACCGCGGCGTACACCTCGAACGACGACGAGAACGGCCCGATGCTTGCCGTCAACAACTGGCTCGGCTACCAACGCGTCCAAACCGAACTCGGCCTACTCCGAACGCTGGACAGCGACGCGTGACGACTTCGAGGGGTTCGGACGACAGTCGATGTGACGGGTTCGCGGTTGGTGCTTGGGCGGTCTGAGACGGAGCTGTAATCGGGTTACTTCTGGTATGCACCTGAAAGCGCGTTAGATTCCGGGGTACTTGATTGGAGTGCCCAAGGAGTTTCGGATGGAGATCAGGGCGGCGGGTCCGGGAGATGTCGAGCAGGCGTTGGCGCTGCACGACGAACTCGTTCCGTACCTGGTGATCACCCGGGGCGGGCTGGTCCGCAGGCTGGACAAGCCGTCCGAGCCCGGGCGAGCCACCTTTGCCGCGCTGGTCGACGGGGAACTGGTGGGCTGGGCAACGACCGGGCTGATCGGCGGGTCGGATCCGCTGGACGGCGAGCTGCGCGTGCTCGTCCGGCCGGAGTACCGGCGGCGCGGCATCGGGACGCAGTTGCTGGAGGCAACGCACGCGAACCTGTGCGACGCGGGCGCGAAGAGCGCACGGGTGTTCGCGGACCCGGCCGCGGTCGGGTGGGCGTCGCGGTTCGGGTACCGGCAGACACGGCAGGTGCACTACGCGGGCATCGACCCGCGGAAGGCACCGGAGCAGCCCGAGCCGCCGAGCGCCGTACGGCTTGTACCGCTCACCGACGTCGAGCCGGAGGCGCTGTACGCCGCCGATGTGGTTGCCCAGCGCACCAAACCGGGCGACGCGAAGATCTCGGCCCGGCCGTACGGCGAATGGCGCACCGCGGTCTGGGAGTCGGCCGACACGGTCCTCGACCTGAGCATGGCCGCGCTCTACCGGGACCAGATCGTGTCGTTCACGATGGGGCTCGGCGACCACACGATGATCTGGTCGAAGATGACCTCGACGCTTCCGGAGTACCGCGGCCGCGGTCTGGCGAAACTGGTGAAGTCCGCGGCCCTGCACCGCGCCGCGGACGCCGGCGTGCAAGGCGCGTACACCGCGAACTACGACGGCAACCTACCGATGCTCGCGGTCAACGAGTGGCTCGGCTATCACCGGATCGCCACGCACGCCGTCCTGATCTGCCCCCTCTAGGGGACGAGCAGTACGACGGTCTCGGCGACGCAGGCGGGCTTCGTCGAGTTCTCCAGTTCGATCACCCAGTTGAGCGACACCTGGACACCGGCCGGGGTCTCGACCGCGTTGGCGATCGAGGCGCCCGCGCGCACCCGGCTGCCGACCGGGACCGGCGCCGGGAAGCGGACCTTGTTCACGCCGTAGTTGAGCTTCGCGGTCACCCCGTCGACCTGGAACAGCTCGTCACCGAACCGCGCGATCAGGCTCAGCGTCAGGTAGCCGTGCGCGATCGTCCCGCCGTACGGGCCCTTGGCCGCGCGCTCGACGTCGACGTGGATCCACTGGTGGTCACCGGTCGCATCGGCGAACTGGTTCACCTGCTCCTGGGTGATCTCCAGCCACTCGGTCTCACCGAGCGTGCTGCCGACCGCATGCGCCACCTCGTCGACACCGTTGAAGCTTCGCGGCATGCCCGACTCCCTAGTTCCGCGGTCCGCCGGCGACGTACAGAACCTGGCCGGAGACGAACCCGGCCTCCTCGCTGCAGAAGAACGACGCGGCGGCGGCGATGTCCTCCGGCTTGCCGGTCCGCTGTACCGGGATGCTCGCGGCGGTGGCCTTCTTGAACTCCTCGAAGTCGACGCCGACCCGGGCCGCGGTGGCCGCCGTCATGTCGGTCTCGATGAAGCCCGGGGCGATCGCGTTCGCAGTGACGCCGAACTTGCCCAGCTCGATCGCCAGCGTCTTCGCCAGCCCCTGCAGGCCGGCCTTCGCGGAGGCGTAGTTCGCCTGGCCGCGGTTGCCGAGCGCCGAGGTCGACGAGAGGAAGACCATCCGGCCGTACCCGGCCTCGACCATGTGCGCCTGGCACGCCTTGGACATCAGGAAGCTGCCCTTGAGGTGCACCGACATGACGGTGTCCCAGTCGTCCTCGGACATCTTGAACAACAGGTTGTCGCGCAGCACACCGGCGTTGTTGACCAGGATCGTCGGCGCGCCGAGCTCGGCCACCACCCGCTCGACCGCGGCGCTGACCTGGTCGGACTTGCTGACGTCGGCACCGACGCCGATCGCCTTGCCGCCGGCCTCGGTGATCGCGTTCACGGTCGCCGCGCAGGCGCCCTCGTCGAGGTCGATGACGGCGACGGCGTTCCCGTCCGCGGCGAGCCGCTGCGCGACGGCCGCGCCGATTCCCCGGGCCGCACCCGTCACGATCGCCACCCGCTGCTGCGTCATTCACCGCTCCAATCGGTCAACTGGTCTGCAGAAGATGACATTACCCACGGTCTGTCACGCGGGAAGCACCCCGGATGACATGATCGCCGTGTGGATCATCACAACCGGTACGTCTACCACTGCCCGCTGCGCTGGGGTGACA
The DNA here is from genome assembly GCF_006715085.1 of Kribbella jejuensis. Taxonomy (NCBI): domain Bacteria; kingdom Bacillati; phylum Actinomycetota; class Actinomycetes; order Propionibacteriales; family Kribbellaceae; genus Kribbella; species Kribbella jejuensis. Next base: position 1,249,447 of record NZ_VFMM01000002.1, read on the forward strand.
TGGACGCGCTCGGGCACGTGAACAACGGCCGGTACGTCGACTACCTGCAGGACGCGCGCGTCGACTTCCTGTTCCGGACCGCGAAGGAACTCGGCGCCGACACGCTGGAGACCGGGCTGCTCGTGGCCCGGCACGAGGTCCGGTACCGCGCGCCGCTGCACTTCCGCCCGGAACCGGTCCGGATCGAGCTGTGGATCTCCGAGATCCGGGCCGCGTCGTTCACCGTCGACTACGAGATCCTCGACGCCGAGCCGGAACGCCGTACCTATGTCGAGGCGAAGACCAAGCTGGTCCCGTTCGACTTCACGGCCAACCGCCTGCGCCGGATCACTCCGGAGGAGAAGGTCGCCCTCGAGAAGTTGGTAGGTCGCTGATGTTCACACACCCGGTGCTCGTCCGCTGGTCGGACATCGACTCCTACGACCACGTCAACAACGTGCGGTACTTCGACTACCTGCAGGAGGCGCGGATCGCGTTCCTCGCCCAGGTGATGGGCACGACCGGGGACTACTTCGCGCAGTACCCGTGTGTCCTGGTCAGCCAGACTGTGGACTACCTGCGGCCGATCCTGCTCCGGCACCCGCCGTACGACGTGGATGTGTGGATCGTCTCGGTCGGTACGTCGTCGTACACGCTCGGCTCCCGGATCGTCGACCGCAGCGGCGCGTCCGACGACGTCTACGCCAAGGCCGAGTCGGTCCTCGTCGCGGTGGACGGTACGACACACGAGAAGCGACCCCTCGGAGACACCGAAAAGGCAGCCCTCCTCAAGCACGTTGTCACGACTTGAGAGACTGGATCCGAGATGACCGAGCAGCAGAGTTTCTACGACGCCGTCGGTGGGGCGGACACCTTCCACCGGTTGGTGGCCGCGTTCTACCGCGGTGTCGCCGCCGACCCGGACCTTCGCCCGATGTACCCGGAGGAGGACCTCGGCCCGGCCGAGGTGCGTTTCCGGATGTTCCTGGAGCAGTACTGGGGCGGCCCGAAGACGTACTCCGAACAGCGCGGGCACCCGCGGCTGCGGATGCGGCACGCCCCGTTCGCGGTCACCCCGAGCCAACGGGACAGGTGGCTCGGCCACATGCGGGCCGCGCTCGACGAACTCGGCCTGACGCCCGAGCAGGACGAGCAGATCTGGACCTACATGGTGATGGCCGCGCACAGCATGGTGAACACCGACGAACCGAACTACCCCGGCATGATCGACATGTCCGGGCGCTGAACCACCGCTTAATCTTCCAGAAGGAGACAACACGAGCATGGCTACCATCCGTACGGCGAAGGCTCACTGGGAAGGCTCGCTGATGGAGGGCGCCGGCCAGGTCGCCCTGGAGTCCTCCGGTGTCGGTACGTACGACGTCACCTGGGCCTCCCGCGCGAACGACGCCAACGGCAAGACCAGCCCGGAAGAGCTGATCGCGGCCGCGCACTCCACCTGCTTCTCGATGGCGCTGTCGCACGCGCTGGCCCAGGGCGGTCACGCCCCGACGTCGATCGACACCCAGGCCGACGTCACCTTCCAGCCGGGTGAGGGCATCACCGGGATCAAGCTGTCCGTGAACGGCAACGTCCCGGGCCTGACCGCCGACGAGTTCGCCGAGTTCGCCGAGGGCGCGAAGAAGAACTGCCCGGTCTCGCAGGCGCTGTCCGCCGTCCCGATCACGCTGGACGTCACCTTCACCGCCTGAGATTCCAGAAGACAGTGCCCCGGCGAGGTCTCGCCGGGGCACTGGTCTGTCTCAGCCGTGGAACTGGGCGATCACCTTGGTGAAGTCGTACGGGTTCTGGGAGATCCCGCTGCACGAGTCGCCGTCACCGCCGCCGGAGCACGGGCGGTCCCGGTTCACCGACCAGAAGGTGAAGCGCGCCAGGTGGTGTTCCTGCGCGTACGTGAGCAGCGTCTTGAAGTCGGACAGCCGGACGGTCTCGCCGGCGTCGTCGGTCTTGCCGTTCATCGACGAGATGCCCATGTGCCGGTACGCCTCGTCGTCGGTGTAGCCGTACGCGCTCTTCAGCCGGGCCTTCAGGCCTTCCTCGGCCTTCTCGGTCAGCGTCGCCATATTCGTCGAACCGCCGCCGAAGTCGAACGGCATCAGCACCCAGCCGTCGTTGGCCAGCCCCGCGGCTGCGCCCTTGTTGATCAGGTCGACGCCCGACGCGTCCGGGCCGGTCTGGTCGGTGCCCATCGTGATGTACGCCTTGAGGCCGGGGTTCTTGCTCTTGACGGTCTTCAGCGCGCTGATCACCCGCTGCCGGGCGGTCGCGCTGTGGAACTCGGTGTCCTCGATGTCGATGTCGATCGCCTTCAGCTGATAGGCGTCGATCACCTTCTGGTACGCCGCGGCCAGTGCGGAGGCGGAGCTGCACTTCTCGCCGAGCTTGTTCCCGGACCAGCCGCCGAACGACGGGATCACGTCGCCGCCGGCGGCCCGGATGCTGTTGATCGCGGACTGGTCCGAACCACCGGTCAGCGCCCGGTCGCCGTCCCACTTCGGGTTGCAGCCGCCGTCGGACAGCACGAACGCCAGCGTGAACCACTTGTTCCCGGCGGCGTTCATCACGTCGGTCGGCTTCTGCGGATCACCCCAGCCGAGATACAGGTACGGCGCTGCGCCGATACTGGCCGTGTCCGCCTGCACCTGCGGACTGTGCGTCGTGCTGGCGTGTGCGACGGACGCGAAGCCGGTCGCCAGACACGCGGCGGTCACCGCGCTCACGAGGATCTTCATGACTCTCCTTGGATCGGGGGCGGTCAGAGTCTGCGAAATCAATAGGAAGGTTTCCTAATGATTCCGCTCGATCATGAACCCACCGATCGCGAGGCGTCAACAGCTGACTACTCGTCGGCCTTCGCTTCCTCTTCCTTCTCCGTCGCCGAGCCGACGCCGGAGGAGGAGTTGCTGTTCGGATCGCGGGTGGTCAGGTTGCCGACCCGGAGGACCTCGCCGTTGCGGACGTACCAGGTGGTGCCGTCCTCGCCGCGGAGCGTGGTGATCCGGAGGCCGACAGCGACCACGACGCCGGTCGCCTTCTCCATGTCGATCAGGTCGCCGACCCCGTACTGGTCCTCGAAGATCATGAACACGCCGGCCAGGAAGTCCTTCACCAGCGTCTGGGCGCCGAAGCCGAGCGCGACGCCGATGATGCTCGCGGACGCGATCACCGGGAGGATGTTGAACCCGAGCTCGGCGAGCACCATCACCACCAGGACGGCCGTCAGCACGATCGTGACCGCGCTGGTCAGCAGGCCGGCGATCGTCTCCGCGCGCTGCGTCCGGCGCTCGTTCGCGAGGGTGTTCTCGACGAACTCCTGCCCGCGCTTGGACTTGGCCAGTACGCCGGCTACCGCGCCGCTCCCGGTCCGGCGGGCGAACCGGCGGATGACCTTGTGCAGCAGCCAGCGGAGGACGAAGAAACCGATGATCAGACCGGCGATCCGGGCCGGGACGACCACGATCTGGTCGGTCACCTCCAGCTTGCCGTCGTTGCCCATCCGGAAGAAGGTGGGGAAGGCCTGTGGCAGCGAAAACAGGGGGTGACTGACTAGGGACACAAGGTAGCTGGTCAGAATAGGCATCTCGCCGCCTGATGTTAGTAGGGCTGACAAGGAGACGGAAAACATGTCGAGCCGGCTGGACGACGAGCTTTCGAGGCTCGTGAGCGCTGGTGTGCTGCGCCAGTACCAGGCCGACTCGATCCGGGATGCGGCCGATGCGGAGCTCGACGCGGCCCTCGCGGACCCCGGGCGGCGGTGGCAGCCTGCGGAGCCGTCCGGCGAGCCACGGGATGCCGGGCAGGCGCAACCGAAGGGTCCGCCCGCCGCGACGCACCCGAACGCGCTGGTCGAGGTGCTCGGGTACATCGGCGGGGCGCTGCTGCTCGGCGCGGTCGCGCTCCTGACCTTGGCGAACTGGGGCGAGATGGGCCGGGCCGCCCGGGTCAGCACCGGTACGACGGCCGCGGTCGTCCTGCTCGGCGTGGCCGTCCTGCTGGCGCTCGTCGGGCGTCGCCGGCAGCTGAGCGCCGCGCTCGCGTCGCTGGGCTGCTGCGTTGCCGGGTTCGCGACGTTCGTGGCGGTCGAGGGGGAGGCCGGCCGGGTCGCCGGGGTGATGGTCGCGCTCGCGCTCGCGGCCGGTGGACTGTGGTGGCTGAAGGAATCCTCGTTGCTGGTGGCAACTTTTGGGATCCTGGCTGTCGGTGTGTTGGTGATCACCTCCGACGTCCTCACTCCGGACAGCGGATCGGCCGCGAACAGCGCAGGGATCGCCGGGACCGGGTTCATCATCGTCGCGTTCGTCTTCGCGATGCTCGGCATGGTGCGCGATCAGGTGACGTCGTGGTCACTCGCCGGAGCCGCGATGTTCAGCTCGTCGATCTGCTGGCTGGTCCAGGAACGCGGCGAGATCATGGCACTCGCCGTCGGTACGGCGGGCCCGGCCGCGCTGCTCGTCGCCTACGGGCGCATCAAGCACTCGGCGTACGCCGTGGTCGGCTGCGCGATCCTCCTGGTGATCTGGCCGATCTCCCTGTACCAACTGACCGACAACCTGGGCGGCGTAGCGATCGGCCTGGTCGTAGCAAGCGGTGTCCTGCTCCTGGCCGTCCTCATGCTCAGCCGGCGGCGTTCGAACGAGTAACGCAACGCGCGCCGTTTGGCCGTACCTGCGGTTGATACGGCAGACTCGCTGGGGTGACAGCTCCTACTCCGGCCCTTGTCGAGCTTGCAGTCGCCCATGGCGTGGCCACGGAGTACTGGGACTGGCAAGGCGAGCATGTGATCGTCTCCAGTGAGGTTGTCTCCGATGTGCTCGCCGCTCTGGGCGTGGACGCCTCCACGCCCGAGAAGGCGGCTCTCGCTCTGGCGGAGCACCGGCAGACGCGCTGGCGTCGTACGTTGCCTCCTACCGTCGTGATGCGACAGGGGTGGACCCCGTGGTTCGCCGTGCACCTGCCACACGGGTCGACGGCCGAGGTGTGGGTCGACCTGGAGGACGGCGGGCAGCGGCGCGACCTCCCGCAGCAGGACCACTGGGTCGAGCCCGAGTGGGTCGACGGCGTCCAGGTGGGCGAGGCGACGTTCCAGCTGCCGGGGGACCTGCCGATCGGCTACCACCGGCTGTGCGCGCGGATCGGGAGCAGCCCGGAGATCTCGGTCAGCACGCTGATCGTCACGCCGAAGAAGCTCCACCCCGAGAAGCTGCACCGCACGTGGGGCTGGGTCCTGCAGCTGTACTCCGTACGCTCCCGTCGCTCCTGGGGTATCGGCGACCTGCACGACCTGGGCGACCTTGCCGCGTGGTCGGCACACGACCTGGGCGCCGGCTTCGTCCTGGTGAACCCCTTGCACGCGGCGGAGCTGGCCGGCCGGATGGAGCCCTCGCCGTACCTGCCGGCGTCGCGCCGCTTCGGGAACCCGATCTACCTGCGGATCGAGGACATCGACGAGTACGGCGACCTCGCGCCGATGGAGCGGGACCAGGTCCGGGCGTTGGCGCTGCAGGCGCGGGCGCTGAGCGAGGACGTGACCGCGATCGACCGGGACACGGTCTGGGCCGCGAAGCGGGAGGCGCTGCAGATCCTGTTCCGTGTCCATCCGTCGGTGGGGCGGATCGCGGAGTACGGCGCGTACTGCGACCGGGAGGGTCAGGGGCTGATCGACTTCGCCACCTGGGCCGCGATCGCCGACGTCCACGGGCCGGAGTGGAGCAAGTGGCCGGAGGAGCTGCAGGAGCCGGCGGCACCCGCGGTTGTTGCTTTCCGCAACGAGAATCCGGACGCGGTGGAGTTCCACTGCTGGCTGCAGTGGCAGCTGGACGAGCAGCTGGGCCGCACGCAGGCGCGGGCGAAAGCAGCCGGGATGTCGCTGGGCGTCGTCCACGATCTGGCGGTCGGGGTGCATCCCGATGGCGCCGACGCGTGGGCGCTGCAGGACGTGCTCGCGCGCAACATCCACGTGGGCGCTCCGCCGGACGCGTTCAACCAGCAGGGACAGGACTGGTCACAGCCGCCCTGGCGCCCGAACGCCCTGGCCGAGACCGGGTACGCGGCCTGGCGGGAGCTGGTGCGGGCCGTGATGCGGCACGGTGGCGGGCTGCGGATCGACCACATCCTCGGCATGTTCCGGCTGTGGTGGGTGACGTCTCCGGAGCGGCCTACTGAGGGCACGTACGTGCGGTACGACCATGAGGCGCTGGTCGGGATCCTCGTCCTGGAGGCGCAGCGCTCCGGGGTCACCGTGATCGGCGAGGACCTCGGGACTGTTGAGCCGTGGGTACGGGACTACCTCACCGAGCGGGGCGTTCTTGGTACGTCGGTGCTGTGGTTCGAGCGTGACGCCAACGGAAAGCCGCTGGCACCGGAGCGCTGGCGCGAGCTGTGCCTGGCGACCGTGACGACGCACGACCTCCCACCGACAGCTGGGTACCTCGCCGGCGACCATGTAGAGCTCCGGAACCGCCTGGGGCTGCTCACACGACCTGTGGCCGAGGAGCTCGCCGTCGACGAGGCAGACCGCGACGCGTGGCTGAACGCGCTCCGCGAGCGCCACCTGCTCAGCAACACCGACGGCGACGTCGAGCGCATCGTCGAGGCGTTGCACCGGTACGTCGCGCACACGCCCGCGAAGCTCGTCGGCGTCGCGCTGACGGACGCGGTCGGCGAGCGCCGTACGCAGAACCAGCCAGGGACCACCGACGAGTACCCGAACTGGCGCGTCCCGCTCGGTGGTCCGCACGGCGATCCCGTCCTCGTGGAGGACCTCCCGAACAACCTTCGCCTGCGCCGGCTGATCGGTGCGCTGAACATTTAGCGACCGACGTTTCGGCAATATCTTTCGTGGGAAGTTCATTCCTTGAAAAACCGCCCCGTTTTCGAGGAGTGTCCCCATGAAATCTTTGCTCCGTCGGATCCTTGTTCCGCTGGTCGCCGTCGCCGTCGGGCTGCTGCCCGGCGTGGTGGTGATCGAGCAGGCGTCCGCCCTGACCAAGCTGACGCAATCGCAGGCCGCCTCGATCTTCCGGGCCGCCGGCATCACCTGGTCGTCCAGTGGCAACTGCACCAACCGCAATGTGGCGACCTGCACGTCCTTCGAGCAGATCAACGACAGCACCGTCTACGGCGTACGCACGCTGAAGACCGCCAGCGGGTGCGCGATCAACATCACCGGTGGCACCGAGACCGGGCACGCCAGTGGGACGTACAGCCACTGGAACGGGTACAAGGTCGACATCTCCAAGTACACCTGTGTCGGGAACTACATCCACAACAACTTCGCCCGGATCGCCGACCGGGCCGACGGCTACCCGCAGTGGAGGTCCGGAGCCGGCAACATCTACGCCGACGAGGGTTCCCACTGGGACATCACTTACTACAACTGCGGCGGTTGCTGACAAGAGAAGAGCTGCCGCGCTTCGCGCGGGTTGTGGTGAGGGACTGCGGCGGTTGCTGATCCCGCTGTCTGCTGCTGGAGGGGCGGTGGCTCCTCCGGCAGCAGCGGGGTACTAGGCTTCGAGACGTGATTGCTGAATTGTCCGGGCACTCGTTGCTGGTGTTCGTCGGGATTCCGGTGCTGGTGATCGCGGTGGTGGCGTTGCTGACGTTCGCCTCCTCGATCGCGAACGGCCCGCGGTACCGTCCGGGACTGTCCTGGTGGGCACCGCCGGTCTGGATCAACGGGCCGACCGCCACCAAGCCCGACCCCGCGAACCTGCCCGAGCTCGAGCCCGCTCCGGCTGCCCCCGCGACCGCCGCCGGCGTCGCCCGCACGATCGGAGGCGCAAGTGCCAGCTGGTGACGCATTCACCCCCGACCAGCTCCACGACATCGAGCGCGCGGTCCGCAACGCCGAGGAGGCGTCCGGCCTGCACTTCTCGGTCTACGTCGGTGGCGCCGACTCCGAGACCCGCCCGTTCGCGATCGAGCTGCTGAACGAGCTCGACGACCCGGACAGCTCCGTCCTGGTGTACGTCGACCCGGCCGGCCGCCGGCTCGAGATCGTGACCGGCTCGCTGGCTCGCCGGCAGCTGTCGGACTCTTCCGCCGGGCTGGCCGCGCTGACCATGCAGACGTCGTTCGCGACCGGTGACCTGGCCGGTGGCCTGGTGACCGGCGTACAGCAGCTTGGTGCGCACGCGCACCAGCCACCGCTGCTGCACGCGAACAACGAGCCGCACAAGCTCTAACTGTGGCCGCACTGCAGCCGCGTCGCATCGACCTCGGCGACGTGGTACTCCGCCCGTTCGTCGCGTCCGACGAGGCTGCAGTGGCTGAGGCCCTGCAAGACCCCGGCATCCTGCGGTGGACGGCCGGGACCGCCGTACTCAGCTCACCTGCGGACCTGCGGGCCCGCAGGTGGCTGGAGCCACGGATCGACAGCTGGTCGCGTGGCAACGCTGTCTTCGCGGTAGCGGACAGCGACACCGACAACGTGATCGCCAGCGTCACGCTGCGGGACGTGCACCGCGTACCCGACCAGGCCGTCGCGGCCTATTGGGTGAGCCCAGCGGTGCGTGGCCGCCGGCTCGGTGCGCGGGTCCTGGATGCAGCTGCCCGCTGGGGCTTCGCGGCAGACGGTCTGCGCCTGCATCGCATCTCACTGGACCACTCGCTCGTCAACGAGGGCTCCTGCCACGTCGCCGTACGCGCCGGCTTCCAACTCGAAGGTGTGATGCGCGACTACTACGTCGAGCCGACAGGGCATCGGCACGACTCGCACCTGCACGCGCGGCTCGCGACTGACGCCGTACCTCAGCCGGCCGGTTCGTAGGTCGGGCAGGCACTCGAGTACGCCGCCTGCGTCCGCGGGTCCTGGCAAAGGTTGAGCATCTGCGCCGAGGACGTGCCAGGGCCGAGGTAGACCACCCACGTGCCGGTGACCGGGGTCAGTGAGCTGTCCGTGAGTCCCGGGTACTGCCCGTTGACGAACATCGCCTTCGCGGGGATGCCGGCTCGCGTGACCCTGCTCGCGGTGTCCCGGGCGCTCTGCTCGGCGTCGGCCGGGTACTTGTCCAGTACGGCGATCCACTGGCCGTGCTTGAACTTCGGCGAGGTCGGGCCGGTGTCCACCGGCGGCGGCGTGACCGGCTGAGCCTTGGTCGACGGCTGGGTCACGGTCGGCTTCGTCGTCGCCGCGACGGGTGGCTTGCGATCGCCCTTCGTGACGGTGCCGGTCGCGCTCTGCGCCGGCGCGGCGGCTCCGTTGTCGGTCCCGGAACCCATCCGCAGCCCGTCGGCCGCCGGCCCCTGGGGCGAACCCCGGGTCAGGATGTATCCGAAGACAGCAGCCAGCGCGAGCCCGGCCACGATGCCGGCGCTGACGGCACTGCGCGAACGCTGTTTCTTCCGCTTCCGGTGATCGGCGCGTGTCACAGCAGGGCCCCTCCCCAGATCGCCCCAGTCTGATACATCCGGTGCAGCTTAATCCGAACGGGCGTATAAGTGAGCCTCTTTCAGGTGGCAAGAATCTCTTTCCGGACAGGGAAATCGCGCACCGCACCTGTCTCCTCACGGTCCGCTGACCAGCGGTCGTTTGACTCTCACGCACCGAGTTCGTGTGCTTGCGGATCCGCAATGTCTTGACCTAGACAGCGCTCTAGTTGGTTGGCTGCGGTCATGCGTTATCTGACGATGGGATCCGACCCCGCGCGACAGCGCCGGGTGAGCACGATCGCCCTCGGGGCGATGCTGATGGGAACGGTGACGGACGAGCAGACCTCGTTCGCGGTCCTGGACCGGTACGTCGAGGCCGGCGGCACGTTCATTGACACGGCCAACAACTACGCGTTCTGGGTCAACGGCACACAAGGCGGCGAGTCCGAGCAGCTGCTCGGACGCTGGCTCAAGAGTCGCGGCGTGGGGGACGACCTCACGATCGCGACCAAGGTCGGTGGGCGACCGCCGCGACCGGCCAAGCAGCTGAGCGAGCACCTGGAGGGCCTGTCGCCGAAAGTGGTCAAGGATTCGTTGGCGCGGAGCCTCGACAACCTCGGCCGCGACCACGTCGACCTGTACTACGCCCACATCGACGACTACGCCACGCCGCTGGAGCAGCAGGTCGAGACGTTCGGGACGCTGGCGAACGACGGCACGGTCGGTCTGATCGGGCTGAGCAACTACTGGACCTGGCGGCTCGAGCGGTACCGGGCGCTGGCGGCCGAGGCAGGACTGCCGTCGTACGACGTCCTGCAGTACCACCACACGTACTTCCGGGCCCGGACCGATCTCGGTGGGCTCCGCTCGAAGGACGGCAGCATCGGTGTGGCCGACGGCAACCTGCTCAGCTACTTGCGGGCCGAGCCGGGCCTCACGCTGGTGGCGTACTCACCACTGATCAGTGGCGGGTACGTGCGCGCCGACAGGCTTGGCGACGAGTCCTACGATCACGCCGGTACGAGAGTTCGCAAGCTCGCGCTGGACGAGGTCGTGAAGGAGACGGGCGCCACGGCGAACCAGGTGGTGCTGTCGTGGCTGACGGGCGGCGACATCCCGACCGTGGCGCTCGTCGGTGCGTCCTCGGTCGCGCAGATCGAGGAAAACCTTGCTGCGGCCGATCTGGAACTCACAGCGGATCAGCGGCAACGCCTCGACGCAGCAGGTCACAACTAGGTCCCGGAGGGGATCCCGTCGTACCGGACCTTGGGACGCGTGTCGAGGGCGTCGTCGAGCCACGCGTCCACGTCGACGTCCGCCGACAGGATGTGGTTCACGTACGACGCCCGCTCGTGGCTGAGGACCTCCAGCTCCCAGACGCACGGTGCGGCGCCGATGGGGGCCGGGCGTAGGTCGCCGACCTCGATACCGCTGAAGATGCTCAGCCGGGACTGGAAGTCGCGGGCCCAGCTCTGCACGACCAGGTAGATACCGTCGTCACCCAGGTGCAGTACGACGACACCGAGACCGACCGAGCCCATCGCGTCGTCGAAGTCGAGCTGCCGGGTGGCAGTGCCGCGCGCGATGTCGACCATCTCGTCGTCCCACTGCCGCCCGCGCGCCGTGATGATGTACGGCTTCACCAAGCGGTGTGGGTATCGCCAGGGCATCAGGGGAGTGACGGGCCGGGGTCGGTACGCCTCTGCGAGTCCGGTCAGCGCAACAGCTGCCGCACCAGCCAAGGCGGGATCTGAGGCGGGCACCGGTCCAGTCTTACCCCACGTCGAGGTTCAAAAGCGAGAGGGCCGGTCTCACGGTGAGACCGGCCCTGTCAGGGAACGTCAGCTGGCGATATCCGTCGCCTGCGCAGCGATAGCACGCGTGAGATCGGCCTGCGCCTCGGTGACGTAGCGGAGCGTCGGGGCGTCCACGGACCCGGACTCCGCAGCCAGCCAGCCGGTCAGCGCGTCCAGCGCCGCCTGGTCGGCCAGGTGCCGCGGCGAGAGGTAGACGAGCACGTTCTCGCCCATGGACGAGCCCAGCCGCGTGTACACGTCCTTGGCCGCGTTCAGGTACTTGTCGACGTACGGCCGCAGCAGGTCCTCCTGACCCGGCTGCTGGAAGCCGAGGATGGTCCGGAACTGGGTCTCGTTCGGGGTGTCCTCGGACTCCACCGCGATCCGCCAGGCCTCTTCCTTGGCCTCGGCGGTCGGCCGCGCGGCCCGGGCCTGGGCGGCCCGCTCCTGGCCGGTGATCGTGGTGTCGCGGGTGAGCTCGTCGTCGATCTCGTCCGCGCCGATCCGGCCGAGCCGTGCCAGCGCCACGATCAGCGTCCAGCGCAGGTCGGTGTCGACGACCAGACCCTCGGGAAGGTCGCGTCCTTCCAGCCAGCCGGCGAGCCGCTCGGCACCGGCGTCGGAGAACACCGCCGAGCTGTAGGCCCGGACGAACGCGAGCTGGTGGTCGCTGCCCGCCTCGGAGTCCGCGACCAGAGCGGCCAGCGCCTCCTCGAACTGCGCGCGCAGGGCGGGCCGGTTCTGCGGGGCGGCGTACTGGTTGATCGCGCTGCTCGCCTGGTTGAGCAGCGAGCGGACGCCGGTCAGGTCGGTCTCGGCCCGGATGCCGCGCAGCACGATGCCGACGTACTGGCTGGCCGGCATCTCCGCGTCCCGGGTCATGTCCCAGGCCGAACCCCAGGCAAGGGCCCTGGGCAACGATTCGGTGAGCTGGTCGATCGACTCCACCAGCGTCGCCCGGGACCGCTCGTCCAGCCGGATCTTCGCGTAGGTGAGGTCGTCGTCGTTCAGCAGCACCAGGTCCGGCTGGGTCGCGCCGGTCAGCTCCGGGAGTTCGGTGCGCGGGCCGTCGATGTCCACCTCGAAGCGCTCGGTGCGGACCAGGCCGGCGTCGGTCCGGCGGTAGAGCCCGACGGCGAGGCGGTGCGGACGCAGTACCGGGAACTTCTCCGCCGCGGTCTGCTCGATCGCGAACGAGGTGAACGCACCCTCGTCGTCGACCGCGAAGTCGGCGCGCAGCGTGTTCACGCCGGCGGTCCGCAGCCAGCGCTCGGTCCAGTCGTCGAGGTCGCGGCCGGACGCCTTCTCCAGCGGCTTCAGCAGGTCGGCGAGCTCGGTGTTGGAGAACGCGTGGTCCTTGAAGTACTCCTTCAGCGCGGTGACGAAGGTTTCCTCACCGACGAACGCGACGAGCTGACGCAGGGTCGAGGCGCCCTTGGCGTAGGTGATGCCGTCGAAGTTCACCTCGACCGCGTGGAAGTCGATCATGTCCGCGGCGATCGGGTGCGTCGACGGCAGCTGGTCCTGGCGGTACGCCCAGTTCTTCCGGGCGTTGCAGAACGTCGTCCATGCGTCGCTGTACTTCGTCGTGGCAACCACCTGCGCCCAGTGACTGGCCCACTCGGCGAAGGACTCGTTCAGCCACAGGTCGTCCCACCAGGTCATCGTGACCAGGTCGCCGAACCACATGTGCGCGAGCTCGTGCAGCACGGTGTTCGCACGGGCTTCCAGCTCCGCGTGGGTGGTCCGGCTGCGGAACAGGTACTCGTCGCGGAGCGTCACGCAGCCCGCGTTCTCCATCGCGCCCATGTTGTACTCCGGCACGAAGGCCTGGTCGTACTTGTGGAACGGGTACGGCGTACCGAACGCTTCCTCGAACAGCGCGAAGCCCTGCTTGGTGACCTCGAACAGGTCGTCCACGTCGAGCGCGTCCTTCAGCGACGGACGGCACAGCAGCGACAGCGGGTAAGTCCCGTGCGGGCCCTCGTACACGTCGGTCACCACGTGGTACGGACCGGCGACCACCGCGGTGATGTACGTCGAGATGCGCTCGGTCGGCGGGAACTCCCACCGGGCCAGCTCCTCGCCGTTCTCGCCCTGGTACGGCGTCGGCTCCGGAGTCGGTGCGTTCGAGATCACGACCCAGCGGGCCGGTGCCGAGACGGTGAACGTGAAGGGGGCCTTCAGATCAGGCTGCTCGAACGTCGCGAACACCCGGCGGGCGTCCGGCACCTCGAACTGGGTGTAGAGGTAGGTCTCCTTGTCGGCCGGGTCGACCGAGCGGTGCAGCCCTTCACCGGTCCGCGAGTACAGGCAGTCCGCGACCACCCGCAGCTCGTTGCGCTCGGCCAACCCGTCGAGCTGGATCCGGGCGCCGTCGTAGACCACGTCCGGGTCCAGGGCGGCACCGTTCAGCGTCACCTCGCGGACCTTGTCCGCGATCAGGTCGGCGAAGGTGCTCGCGCCGGCCTCGGCGGCGAACGTGATGGTGGTCACCGACGGGTAGGTCGGGGCACCGGTCGGGGCGTTGGCCAGGTCGAGCTCGATCGCGTAGCTGACGTCGCTGACCACGCCCGCACGGGAACGCGCCTCGTCGCGCGTCAGGTTGGTTCCAGGCATGTCCGCATCCTATGCACCTGGCTCTCAGGTTCGCCGAGGGTTTCCCCCCGACATTGGGTATTGGATACCAAGACGGTATCTGGGTTGTTTCAACTTTGTATGATGAGGAATATGACCGCTTCCGCTGATTTCTGGTTCGACCCGGCCTGCCCCTGGGCCTGGATGACGTCTCGCTGGATGCTCGAGGTCGAGCAGGTCCGCGACGTGAAGACCACATGGCACGTGATGAGCCTTGCTGTGCTGAACGACGGCCGCGACGAGCTCCCTGAGAAGTACCGCAGCTTCCTGAGCAATGCGTGGGGCCCGGTGCGGGTGCTGATCGCGGCCGAGCAGGAGCACGGCAACGAGGTGCTGCTGCCGCTGTACACCGCGCTCGGCAAGCGGATCCACGTCGAGGGCCGGGGGATCGGCGACGGCAAGGGCGACGTGATCACCGAGGCGCTGGCCGAGGTCGGCCTGCCCGCGTCGCTGATCGAGGCGGCCGACACCGACCGGTACGACGATGCGCTGAAGAAGTCGCACCACGCCGGCATGGACCAGGTCGGCATGGAGGTCGGTACTCCGGTGATCTCGGTCGAGGGCACCGCGTTCTTCGGCCCAGTAGTCACGCCGGCGCCGAAGGGTGAGGCGGCCGGCAAGCTGTGGGACGGCGTTCGCCTGGTCGCCGGCACCGAGGGCTTCTTCGAGATCAAGCGCACCCGGGACCGCGGCCCGATCTTCGACTGACCCTCCAGGACTTGATCTGGGGCCGTCGGCCGGTGAAAGTTACTCACTCAGAAGTTCGTCCAGTAGTGAGTAGGTTCCAGATGAGTGTGACCGCCGGCATCGCAGTGTTCGATCGCGAGACGGGCCAGTTCGTTCATCAGCAGGACGCGGACCACAGGTTCCGGTCCGCGTCGGTGGTGAAGCTGCTGATCGCATTGGACTTCCTCTGGGACCGCGGTCCGGAGTACGACGTACCGGACGAGGACCGGGCGCGGCTCGAGGTGATGCTGCGCAGCAGTGACGACGACGCGGCCAGCTACTACTGGGACCAACGTGACGGTGCGGCGCTGGTGGAGCGCATGGTTGGGCGGCTCGGGCTGACGCATACATCCGGGCCGCCTGCCACCCACCCCGGCTTCTGGGGGTACGTCGCCATCACCGCCGCCGACACGGTCCGCATCTACCGCTACCTGCTGGAGGAGGCTCCACCGCCGATCCGTGAGTTCGTGATGGGCCACCTGCACCAGGCGACCCGGTACGGCACCGACGGCTTCGACCAGTACTTCGGGATCCCGTCGGTGTTCGCCCCGGACTTCAGCATCAAGCAGGGGTGGTCCGGCTTCCACGGCTCCAGCGGCTACGGGTCCGACAAGGCCAAGCCCGAGTCGGTGGTGGACCTGGTAAGCGAGGCTCTCCACACCACAGGCACCGTCGGCGCGGGCGATCGGACGATCGTTGCCGTTTACACGCTGCACTCGTGCGGAACGCCGTACGAGCAGGCGTATGCCGCTGTGACGCAGCTGACCGCGGGGCTGACTGTGCCGGGCGGCGTGCGCGCAGCGGTGAGCTGACAAGTAGATTGCCTGCCATGCGAGTGCATATCGGCTCCGACCATGCCGGCTTCGAACTGAAGAACCACCTGGTGCAGCACCTGACGGCTGCCGGGCACGACGTCACGGACCACGGTCCGGCGGTGTACGACGCCGTGGACGACTACCCGCCGTACTGTCTGCGGACCGGGCAGGCCGTCGTCGACGACCCGGGCAGTCTGGGCGTCGTCATCGGCGGCTCGGGCAACGGCGAGCAGATCGCCGCGAACAAGGTGAAGGGGGTCCGGGCGGCACTCGCCTGGAACACCGACACCGCACGGCTCAGCCGCGAGCACAACAACGCCAACGTGATCAGCATCGGTGCGCGCATGCACAGCGAGGAGGAGGCCAGTGGATTCGTCGACACGTTCCTGGCGACCGACTACTCCGGTGAGGAGCGGCACAGCCGGCGGATCGACATGCTGACCGCCTACGAGTCCACCGGCGAACTGCCGCCGCTCTCCTGATCGCCCTCTTCGTCCGGTGTTGGCGGGGGCAGGACGGGCCGGCGGTTGACCGGCTGTCTGGGGCGGGAGACGTCCCGGGCGCGCATGCTCCGGCCGGTGCCGACCACGGCCGGCGTGGGCGTCGGCGCCTTGCCCCCTCTGGTACCACCTGTCGTCCCCATATGAGGAATCATGCCTGAAGGTCACACCCTGCACCGGCTGGCGAACGACGTCTGGGACGCGTTCGGCGGCCGTTCCGTCCGGGCGTCGAGCCCGCAGGGCCGGTTCGTCGACGGCGCCGCCCTGCTCGACGGTCACGTCCTGCGGCAGACCGAGGCCCACGGCAAGCACTTCCTCGCCGACTTCGAGGGCGCCGGCTGGCTGCACATCCACCTCGGCCTGATCGGCAAGATGGACATCAAGCCGGCGCCGGTCCCCGAGCCGGTCGGCGCGGTCCGGGTCCGCCTGCAGAACGACACGGCGTACGCCGATCTGCGGGGCGCCACGGTCTGCGAGGTGATCACCGACGAGGAGCGTGCGACGTTGCTCGGCCGGCTCGGCCCGGACCCGTTGCGCGACGACGCCGACCCGGAGCTCGCCTGGAAGCGGATCCACCGCAGCAAGCTGCCGATCGGGCAGTTGCTGATGAACCAGGACGTACTGAGCGGGGTCGGCAACGTGTACCGCGCGGAGGTGCTGTTCCGGGCGAAACTCAACCCGATGACGCCCGGCAACGTGGTGAAGAAGCGCGAGTGGCAGGGGATGTGGGACGACCTGCTCGAGCTGATGAAGTACGGCGTCGAGACCGGCCGGATCGACACCGTCGCCGACGACCACACGCCCGAGGCGATGGGCCGCGACCCGCGCCAGGACGACCATGGGGGCGAGGTGTACGTGTACAGGCGCCACGGGCAACGGTGTTACGTCTGCCAGTCGGTGATCCGCACGAAGATCCTCGCAGGCCGTAACTTGTTCTGGTGCCCCAAATGCCAGCGGACCGGTCTCACCCGCAAGAGCTGACAGTTCTCGATTGTGTTTCGGATTGATGCGCGGACCGATCGGTACCGTTATCTTCTTCACACCATGACGAAGAGCGGCGGTCTTGCACCGGTACGACGCATCGGCCGCCGGGTCGAGGCGCTGGCTCGTCGTGCCCGTCGTTCGCACCGGGTCGCGTTCGTAGCGCTGATGCTTGTGCAGCTGGTGATCTCGATCGCCGGCCTGATCTGGCCGACGTTCGTACCGGCGTCGTTCCTGGTCGTGCCGCTGGTCGTCGGGGGCATGCTGCTGCGGTTCGGCGAGCTGGTCGCGCTGACCGCGATCACCACGACGTTCGGCGCGTACGTCGTACTGTCCCGCGGGTTCACGATGCAACGGATCGGGTTCGTGCTGGTGATCCTGGTGGTCGGCTGGATCATGATCACCAGCGCCAAGGTGCGCAGCCGGCTCGGCGTACCGGGCACCCGGGGCGAGTCGATGCTGATGGAGTTGCGCGACACCCTGACCGCGCAGGGAGCGGTGCCGAAGCTCCCGCCGGGCTGGCTGGTGGAGTCCTGGATCCAGTCCGCCGGAGCGTCCACGTTCTCCGGGGACTTCGTCGTCTCGACGGTGTACGACGACGTGCTCGAGGTCGCGCTGGTCGATGTCTCCGGCAAGGGTATCGACGCCGGGACCCGCGCGTTGCTGCTGTCCGGTGCGTTCGGCGGCCTGCTCGGCGTCGTGCCGGTGGACGAGTTCCTGCCGTCCGCGAACCGCTACATCCGGCGACAGGAGTGGGACGACGACTTCGCGACGGTCGTGCACGTCGTCCTCGACCTCACGACCGGCGAGTTCGACGTACGCACGGCCGGGCATCCGCCGGCGATCCAGTTCGACGCCTGGTCGGGGCGCTGGCAGACCAGGGATGCCGACGGGCCGTTGCTCGGGCTGGTCGAGTCGCCCGAGTTCGCGGTGAACCACGGGCAGCTGAAGCTCGGCGATGCGCTGTTCCTGTACAGCGACGGGATGGTGGAGACGCCGCGGCAGGACATCGGCCGTGGTACGGACCGGCTCGCCGGGCACGCCGAGCGGCTGGTGGGGCACGGGTTCCAGGGCGCGGCGCGGGAGCTGGTCGAGACCGCGGGCGGCGCCGGGGACGACGCGGCGATCGTCATCATCCACCGCAAAGCGCATGCCTGAGGCAAGCAAGTCTCTCGTTGTCATCCTCGCCGTTTGTTGACTTGGGCAACGACAGGGTCATACTGCAGAAGAGATGCCCGCCCGCACTCTGACCTGTGGTTGACCACGGCGAGACAGGGGAACGGGGATGGTTCGCAAGGGGGTACGTGCTCAGGCCGCCGGAATCGCGGCGGCTGCTGGAGCGCTCACAGTTCTGGTCGGTGCCGGTGTACTGCTCCTGCAGTCCGGCCCAGCCGGGGGTACGGCGGTCGCACCGCTCGCGGCGATGGCCGCGCCGCCCGGGAACAACGGCACGATCAAGATCGACGGGGTCGAGCTCGGTGACCATCCGCCGAACAACGAGCCGCACCAGGGGTGCACGTTCAAGGTCCAGTTCTACAACTACGAACAAGGGCCGTACTTCGCGACCGTGCAATTCGCCGACCAGCCGCCGACCGGGAACGCCGGGGTGCAGGTGGTCTCGGGTGACCAGAATCCCTTCATCGGTGGGGATCCGGCCGGTGGTGGTACCGACCTGGACGCGGAGGTGATCTACACGCTGAAGTTCAGCGGACCGCCGCAGCCGCAGCAGGGTTACCACGTGAAGGTGACGATCCACGCCGACGGCTCGATCGGCAACGACACCAAGTCGAAGGTCTTCTGGGTCGAGGGCTGCGACGCCACCCCACCGCCGACCACACCTCCCACCACCCCTCCCACGACGCCTCCCACGACGCCTCCCACGACGCCTCCCACGACGCCGCCAACGACGCCTCCCACGACGCCGCCGACCACGCCGCCAACGACGCCGCCAACGACGCCTCCCACGACGCCGCCGACCACGCCTCCCACGACGCCGCCGACCACACCTCCCACGACGCCGCCAACGACGCCACCGACGACGCCGCCGACCACGCCGCCTACGACGCCACCTACTACTCCGGCGACGACACCGGCGACGACTCCGCCGACTACTCCGTCGACGACGCCGGTGGTGCCGCCGACGAGTGTGCCGTCGTCCACGCATCCGACGAGCGCGCCGACGCACCACCGGACCACGACGACCGGGGTACCGACGGCCGTCGAGGCCGGTCTGTCCGGCCCGCCGACGCGAGCGGTCGCTGCCACGACGGACAACGGGCCGAGCGCAACGGGCGGCATCCTGATGACGCTCGGCGGCATGCTGCTGGCCGGCGGATCGATCGCGACCCTGCGCCGCCACGGACGCCATTCGCGCTGACGAACTTGTCCGCGGCAACAAAACGGCTCACGCACCGGAGAGGTCACCACACCCCCCGGTGCGTGAGCATTTCCCGCTAGCTGTGGACAACCGAGGATCCATGGGGTCAATCGTTACCGAACCGCCTTGACTGCTGTAACGGAACCGAAATACTTCTCCTGGACCTCTCTAACCCCCTGCTTTGTTCGAGGACGGACATGACCCATACGGGCATCCGCTCCCGTGCCGCCGGCCTGTTCGCCGGCGCCGGAGCGCTCGCACTGCTCTTAGGCGCAACGACCCTGCTCGTCGCGCCCTCTGCCAACGCGGACCAGACAGCCGCAACAAAGGACCCGAAGGGCAACAACGGCACGATCAAGATCGAGGACGCGGTACTGCAGGACAAGGAGCCGGACAACAACCCGCACCAGGGCTGCACGTTCAGCGTCGAGTTCTACGGCTACGACAAGGGCGACAACTACGCGACCGTCACCTTCGCGGATCAGGCTCCGACGAAGGACGGCGGCGTGCAGGTGGTTTCCGGCAAGCAAAAGGTGTTCATCGGCGAGGATGCGGCCGGTGGCGGCACCGACCTGGACGCGCGTGAGGTGTACACGCTGAAGTTCACGGGCCAGCCGCACCCGAAGCAGGGCTATCACGTGAAGCTCACAGTGCACGCGGACGGCTCGATCGGAAATGACACCAAACACAAGGTGTTCTGGGTGAAGGGCTGCGACGCACCGAAGCCGACCCCGACGCCCACCTGCCCGCCGACCAAGACCCCGCCGACCACGCCACCGCCCACCACCGCGCCGCCCACGACGACGGCTCCGCCTACCACGACGGCTCCGCCCACCACAACGGCTCCGCCGAGCACCACGTCACCGCCGGAGACCACCACGACCGCTCCGCCCGCGACGACCAAGGCGCCGGAGACAACGGCACCGCCTGCAACCACGACTGTTCCCGGTACGTCGGCCGGCCCGTCCGACACGCCGTCCGCGCCGGCAGGTGCTGTACCGTCCGAGACCCCGATCGGTGGTGTGCCGACCGAGGTCGACGCCGGGTTCGGTGGACCCGCGAACGGCAATTCGGTTGCCGGTAGCAACAGTCTGTTCGGGCTCGTGGGCGCGCTGCTGCTCGCGGCCGGTGGTGCGATGCTCGCCGGTGGTGGGTTCGTCGCGCTCCGCCGACGTGGAAAGCACAGCGTCTAGCAGTGAGTTCTGCCCGTCGACGCGGCCGTCCCGCTCCACTGCGGTGGAGCGGGGTGGTCGCCGTCGTCGGTGCCGGCGTACTGGCTGCCGGTGCGTACCTGCAGTTCGACGGTGACGACCATGCGGGCGCGACGACCACGCCGTCCCCGTCGGTGGCCGCGGTGTCACCACGACCGGTCGTGGTGACGTCTGACAAACCGCTGCCTAAGTCAACGAGTCGTACGCCGGTGAACACGCGCCCCGGCCGCCCGACCGCAATCACCATCCCGCAGCTGAACGTGAGCGCCCCGGTCGTCTCGATCAAAGCCGTGGACGCCGCACTCACCCCGCCGTCGGACCCGACGATGGTCGGCTGGTGGTCGGGTGGCGCGCAGCCCGGGGCGAAGCGTGGCTCGGCCGTCATCACCGGGCACACCGTGCACACCGGTGGCGGCGCCTTCGACGACCTCGGCCGGCTCGTGCCGGGTTCGGTCGTTCAGGTCACGACGGTCCGGGGGCCGTTGCGGTACCGGGTCGCGACGGTCGCGACGTACCGGAAGGCGACTCTCGCGAAGCGGGCCGCGCAGGTGTTCGACCAGGGTGTTCGCGGTCGGCTGGTGCTCGTCACGTGTGAGGACTGGAACGGTTCGGTGTACCTCAGCAACGTGGTCGTGATCGCCCTGCCGATGGCGTAGCCTGCTCCGTCGTGACGATCGATGGGCTGGGCGACACCTTCGGCGCGGAGCGGGCCGTGCCGGACGTCTCGTTCGACGAGCTGGTCGCGATGA